>NZ_JBTLMO010000095.1:0-15460 GCF_054462255.1 Streptomyces sp. SD15
ACTACATGAACTCCCGCTACGGCAGCCCCGTCGGCGCCTGGAACTTCTGGCAGACCCACCACTGGTACTGAGCAACCCGATAGCTCCCCCCTTGACGCGAAGGCGGCGGCCCCCCGATCCCCGGGACCGCCGCCTTCGCCACACCCGCACCCACACAGGTGCGCCTTCGTGCCTACCTGCGGGCGGCGCCCGACCGGCTCCGCGACACCGGCCACCACCCGCATGATCGCCTGGTAGTCCTCAGGCAGGATGTCCTGGCCCATACCGAGACGCCGGACGCACGCCACTCGCGGGCGGGGGCGACGGCCTTCTCCAGTTCGGGTCGCTAGGGCCTGTCCGGCGGATCAGGTCGGAGGGAAGCAGCGGCGCCCTGTCAGCGCAGGTGAGCGGGGTCTGGTGCGTCGAGCTGCAAGGCGGAGGAGGGCGTCGACGCGATGGGGGTCCCCCCCGCTCGAGCGAAGCCGAGAGTGGGGGAGTCGGCAACCGACGACAACGCCGCAGATCGGCGTGCCGGACCCCGCGCCTCCGGCATGATCCGCCGGACAGGCCCTAGGCTCGTCAGCGGTCCGACGAGTCCCAGAAGTCGGTGAGTACCTGGGCGCCACGGACGGGGTCCTGGGTCATCCACCAGTGGCCGAGCCCGTCGAGCGTCGCGGTGCGGGCACCGGCCAGCCGCGCCGTGCGGCACCGCTGTTCGATGGTCCCGGCCAAGAGGTCCTCGGTGGCGAGCAGGGCGAGGCCCGGCCGCTGCGCCGCGCGTTCGAGGTTGCGGCCCAGCTCGGCCATCACCGGCTGGGCGGCTGATCGGTAGAGCGCGTGTGCGGCCCGCCCCATCGCCTCGTCCTGGCCTACCGCGACCCGCTTCGCCACCGGCTCGCTCATGCCGAACTTCACGAGCATCGCGACCCGCATCGCGAGGTCCGGGCCGAGCGGGACAGCGGGGTCCGGCCCCGTGCTCTCCGGCGCCTGCTGACTCAGGGCGAACTCGTGCCACACGTAGTCCGGGTCGAACAGGCCGATCACATCGCTGACCCAGCTGCGCACGAGGTCCGGGCGGGCCATCACCGCGTTGAGGGTGTGCACGCCGCCCCAGTCGTGCCCGACCAGGTCGACGGGCTCGGCGAAACGCTCCAATTCGCTGATGAGCCAGTCCCGGTAATCACCGACGGTCGCACCGAACCCTGTCGGCAAGGGCGCCCCGAAACCGGGCGGGGACAGGCGGATCGGGCCGGGTCGCGCGGGAGCGATGCGTTCGAGCTCGACGAGCAGCGGCTCCCAGACCTCCGGCGTCTCAGGGAAGCCGTGGACGAAAACGGTTGGCATGGCGGGAACTCCGTTCATGTGGGTCGCGACCGACTTCGCGACTGACCAGATGACCAATCTGGTCAGTGAGTATAGTCTGGGGGCATGAAGACGAACACCACCCCGCGACAGCGGGCTCTTGTAGTCGGACTCGGCGTCAGCGGAACCGCCTCCGCGCTGCGGCTGCACAAGGCGGGCTGGGACGTTGTCGTCCTGGAGAAAGCAGCCGAACGCCGCCGCGGCGGGTACTTCCTCACCCTCTTCGGCACCGGGATCACCGCGGCAGAGCGCCTGGGCATCGAGGTGCCGAACCGCTTCTCGGAGGACATCGCCTACTACAACGTCGATCGCGCGGGCCACCGGCGGCGCGGCATGGGCTTCGCCGAGGCCGTGGCCGGCGAGTCACGCCCGGTCGTGCGCGGCGACGTCGAGCAGGCCGCGTTCGACGCCCTGCCCGAGGACGTGGAGATCCGGTACTCGTCCGTTCCGGTCGCGCTACGCCAGGACGCGGAAAGCGTGCAGGTCGACATCGAGGACCGGGCCGCGGGGACGGTGACCACCGAACGGTTCGACCTCGTGGTCGGGGCCGACGGCCTGCGCTCGACCGTGCGCCGGCTGGCGTTCGGGCCCGATGAGGGCCGCATTCACCGTCTCGGCTACATGATCGCGGCGTGCGCCCTGCCCGGCCCGGTCCCCGGTTTCCGGGGCACGGACGGAATCATCATGTCCGAGCTGGGCCGGTCGGCATGGGTGTTCGCCTTTGCCGACCGGCCACCGACGGTGCTGTTCAACTACCGGACCGACGATGCGGACGGCGAGTTCACCCGGCCCGCCATCGACCGGCTGCGGGAGGTGTTCGGACCGGAGCCCACGGGCCCGACGCTCGGCTGGCTGCTCGACCAGTTCGAGCAGGCGCCGGACCACCTGTTCGACACCGCCGAGCAGGTGCGGCTCGACACGTGGCACCAAGGCAGGGTGGTGCTCGTCGGCGACTCGGCGTGGTGCCTGACCCTCTACTCCGGGATGGGGGCCTCCAGCGGCCTGGCCGGGGCCGACATGCTGGGCACGATGCTGGAGCGGTATCCCGGGGACGTGGAGGGGGCGCTGCGGGAGTGGGAGGCGAAACTCCGCCCCTTCATCGAGTTCCACCAGGGCTCCGGCATGGCCATGCGTAAGCTCTTCGTCCCGGCCGACCGCACCGAGTACGGGATCCGGTTCGTCTTCGACCACGTGGTGGGGACGACGCTCGGCAGAACGCTCCTCTCGGAGGCCGAGCACCGCAGCAAGGCTTCCCGAATGAAGACGGTCGACATCGGCCTGACGTGACCCGGCCTCGGGGCCCGCCGCTCGGTCGGCTCACCTCCGTGAACCTCCGTGACATCATGCTGCCGAAGAGCGAACGGGAGGAAACACGACGGTGAGCCGGCTGATCGAACACGACTCCGTCAAGGCGGCCAGAATCCTCGACAGCGCGCGCGAGCTGGTCCTCGAACACGGTGTCCGCAAGGTGACCATCGCCGAGATCGCCGCGGCCGCGGGCGTGGGCAAGGGCACGGTCTACCTGTACTGGGAAACCAAGGAAGACCTGTTCGTGGGGCTGGCCGCGCGCGAGGTACTGGCCTGGATCAAGACCGTCAACCACCAGATCGCCCAGGACCCGCAGTCCATCCTGCCCCGCCGTCTCGCTCCGCTGCTTGTCCGCACGACACTGGGCAACCCGTGGCTGCGGTGGCTCCAGAGCGACGACAGCGCCATGCGGCAGCTGCTCCACCGCCCCGCCGACCAAGAGCGCTTCGCCGAGGCCACCACGAGCGCGCTGGGCAACGCGGTCCTCACGATCCTGCGCGACCATGGGATCTTGCGCGACGATCTCCCGCTGCCCAGGCAGATGTACGCCCTGCACGCCGTGCTGGTCGGGTTCGTCACCGTCATGAACAACGCCGATGTCGCAGGCCCGCTCACCATCGACGATCCCGAAACCGCCCTGGCCGACACCGTCCACCTGCTGCTCGAACGGCCTCGCGACCCCGCCGCGCACGATGTCGCCAAGGCCGCGGAAGCGGTGCGGGCCCGGTTCACCGAGATTCACGACAACCTGCTGGGACTCGTTGCGGCGGGCGCCGCCGGAACCAGATGACCCGTGTCCTCAAGGCCGTGCCCTTTCACCTGCGGATCAGCCGACGCAGCGTAGGGCCAGGCCGCGTGCCTCCGTGCTGCGTGGCACGAGGCGCAGCTGTTGGTGCGGGGGCCCTTTTCGGGTCAGGCGCCGGGTCATGGCCCCGGTGCCGCTGGATCGCCTTGCTCTGCCGGTCGTAGTCCGCCCACGCCTCCGCAGGAACCTTCACCTGCGGGGCCACGTACTCGACCGCGGCGTCCGGCACCTCCTTGGCCGACTCCGGGAACCGGGCCTCCGCCTCAAAGAACTTCAGCAGCAGCGCGAACCCGAGCCGGGTCGCCCCGGACTTGCGCCCAGCGAGGGGAAACCGCGACCACAGCAGTCACACCGCGCTATATGTCCGTTCGCCGTAGCGATACGAGAACAGGGCCGACTCGGCGGAACGCAGTCCGTTCTCCTGGCCACCACCGAGCCGTGTCAGGCCGAATACAGCGGGCTGGTCTCCACTCGTCCGCTACCGCGGGACTCCCCGGCCCCTGCCCGACCTCGTCAGGGCCGCGTTACGCCACTCGCGGCGGAAGGGGCGGCGTTTCCGCCGTCCGATGTGCGCTACATCTCATCCGCGGGCCGTTACACCGGGCGCGCGGCTGGTGTCTCCATGCCGAGTCCACAACACGAAGGAGACATGATGAACGGGAACGTCGAGGTGGTCGTCGTCGGCGGCGGGTACGGGGGCGTGACGGCGGCCAACAGCCTGGCTCGGCGCGATGGCGTGTCGGTGACCGTGGTCAATCCGCGTCCCGAGTTCGTCGAGCGGATCCGCCTGCACCAGCTCGTGACCGGCTCCGATGACGCGGTCGAGGGCTTCGACAGGGTCATGGGCGGGAACGTCCGGCTGGTGGTCGACACCGCGACCCGGATCGACGCTGCCGAGCGTCAGGTGTCGCTGGCGGGCGGTGGCACGGTCTCCTACGACTACCTCGTCTACGCGGTGGGCAGCGGCGCAGCCGATCCCGGCGTGCCCGGAGCGGCGGAGTTCGCTCATTCGGTGTCGGACCTCGAGGGGGCGGAACGACTGCGGTCGGCGCTGGATGCGACGCCCGCGTCGGCTCCGGTGACCGTGGTCGGGGCCGGCCCGACCGGCCTGGAGACCGCCGCCGAGCTGGCGGAGGCGGGCCGCAAGGTCACCCTGGTCTGCGGCAGGGTGCTCGGCCCCTCCCTGCACGCCCGAGTCCGCCGCCCGGTCGCCCGCCGGCTCGCCAAGCTGGGTGTGACCGTCCTCGAAGGACCCGGTACGAAGGTGGCGGAAGTGACACGCGACGGCGTACGGCTCGACGACGGCCGCGAGCTGCCCAGCGCGGTGACGATCTGGACCGCGGGATTCCGTATCCCGGACCTGGCCGCCCGCAGCGGGCTGCGCACCAACGCCGAAGGCCGTCTGGTCACCGACACGACGCTGACCAGTGTGGACGACGAGCGCATCATCGCCGCTGGGGACGCGGGAGTGATGCCGGACCACCCGTTCCGGCTGAGCTGCCAGGCCGCCACGCAGCTGGGCCCGGCGGCCGCCGCCACGATCCTGCGCCGGATCGCGGGGAAGAAAGCCGCTCCCGTCCGGATGTTCTTCGCCGGGCAGTGCCTCAGCCTCGGCCGGAAGGGGGGCGTCACCCAGTTCTCCTACCCGAACGACAAGGTGAACGCGCTCAGCATCAGCGGGCGGACCGGTGCCGGCGTCAAGGAGATCGCCTGCGTGTTCACCCTCAACAAGTTGGTGTCCGGGGCACGCAAGGCCACTTCCCGCGCATCCCGCGGCGGCAGCACCGACCGCCCGGAAACGCCTCAGCCGGAACACCCCACGACGCCGCCCGACACCCGACGCGCGGCCTAGGGCCTGTCCGGCGGATCATGCCGGAGAGGCCCTAGCCGCCAAGTCCCCTCCTTGGGCCGGCCCGACCGGTCCGGCCCAAGGAGGACCGAGCCGGAGTGACAAGCACCCAACGCCGCGGCCTCGTATGCCATGGCCGGGCGCCGGGGCGCCATCCCACCAGCCCCCCCGTGGCCTGATCAGTGGGGAGGCCGCTGCCGACAACCCCGTCATCGGACCGGGTACATGTTCTTTACGGCCTGCTTCCGGCACATGGGGCCAACCACGAGAAAGTGAAGCGCACGACATGAACGACCACGTCACCGACCCCGCGACCGAGGCCTTCGTCGCCCACCGCGACCTGCTGTTCACCGTCGCGTACGAGATGCTCGGATCGGCGGCGGACGCCGAGGACGTCCTCCAGGAGGCCTGGCTGCGGTGGGTCAAGGTCGACCTGGAGCAGGTGCAGGACCAGCGCGCCTACCTGGTACGGATCACCACCCGGCAAGCACTCAACCGGCTACGCACCCTCAAACGGCGCAAGGAGGCCTACGTCGGCCCCTGGCTGCCCGAGCCCCTGCTCACCGCGCCGGACGTGGCCGAGGACGTCGAACTGTCCGAGAACCTGTCGCTGGCACTCATGTTCATCCTCGAAACCCTCTCACCGACCGAACGCGCCGTCTTCGTGCTGCGGGAGGTCTTCGACATCGGCTACGACGACATCGCGGCCGCGATCGACAAGAGCCCCGCCGCCGTACGCCAGATCTCCTACCGCGCCCGCCGGCACGTCGACGCCCGCCGGCCGCGCACATCGGTTTCCCCGGAAGAAACCAGGGCAGCGTTGAATTCGTTCCAGTCCGCGCTCGAGACCGGGGACCTGCAGGGGCTGCTCGACGTACTCGCCCCGGACGTTGTCTTCGTCAGCGACGGCGGCGGCCTCAAGCTGGCGGCCCTGCGGCCGGTCGTCGGCGCCGACAAGGTGCTCCGGTACATGGCCGGCAGTGTCCAAAAGGCCGGCGGCACCTTCACCAGTGAGCCCACGACGGTCAACGGCAACCCCGGACTCATCCTGCGCGTGGACGGCGTGATCGACGGCGTGCTGGCCTTCCGCGTGGAGAACGCCCGCGTCACCGGCCTCTACTACGTCCGCAACCCCGAAAAGCTCACCCGCATCGAGTCCGAAACCCCCCTCACCTCCCGCTGACCGTCCCCCGGCTCACACCAGCCCCACTGACCAGCGCTTTTCAAGATGGCAACGTGTCAATGCAGCCCACGGGCCGACCAGGCGTTCACGGTGGACATGCCGCGCTGGGTGACCGCTCGTACCCTGAAGTGGTCGAGATCCTGTCCGGCAGCCGGTGGAGCGGCGGGAGGTTGCCCCATGAGCAGGCGCTGGACCGCGCGTCTGGCCCTGGCGGCGGGCGCAGCGGCGCTTCTGGTGCTGGTGGTCTTCGCCGGGCTCGCAAGCCTCGTGCTCATGGGGGTGGGGTGGGCAGGGCTGGCGCTCACGGCGGCCGGCGTGTGGTGGATACTCACCCACACCGGCTGGATCAGGGTGCTGGCCACGCTGCTGGTGGTCGCCGCGCCGCTCGGTGTCCTGCTTCTGTACGCGGCTGCCGGGCTGCTGTGGGTCGTGCTGGTCTCGCTCGGCCTCTGGGCACTGGCCGTTTCCGCAGGCAGGTCCGCACTTGTCGAAGACACCTCGCCCAGCATGCCGGAGCGCTCCGTCAGCCGGGCCGAGCGACCGTTCCTGATCATGAATCCGCTCTCAGGCGGCGGAAAGGTCGAGAAGTTCCGCCTGGCGGAACGGGCCAGAGCCCTTGGTGCCGAGGTCGTCGTGCTGGATCCGGCCCGGCCGCAGGATGTGGCCGAGCTGGCGCAGCGGGCCGTCCAGGGTGGAGCCGACCTGCTCGGCGTCGCGGGTGGTGACGGTACGCAGGCCTCGGTCGCCGCTGTGGCTGCAGAGCACGATATTCCCTTCATGGTGATCAGCGCCGGCACCCGCAACCACTTCGCCATGGATCTGGGCCTGGACCGGCAGGATCCCTCCAGATGTCTGGAGGCACTGACCGACGGCGTCGAACTGCGCGTCGACCTCGGCCACCTCCAAGCGGGAGAGCCTGTGGACGTGAGCGCGGGGCAGGTCTTCGTCAACAACGCCTCGTTCGGCGTGTACGCGGAAGTCGTGCAGAGTCCCGCCTATCGCGACGACAAGGCCCGCACCATCCTGGAGATGCTGCCGGATCTGCTGACTCACCACAGCGGCGCGCGGCTGAGTGTCCGCGCCGGATCGCTGACCATGGACGGTCCCCAGGCCGTACTGGTGAGCAACAACCCCTATGAGAGGGGCGACTCGGCGGGACTGGGGCGCCGAGAGCGACTGGACTCCGGCGAGCTGGGGGTGCTGTGTGTCGACGTCGGCAACGCCGCCGAAGCGACAGAGCTCCTGCTGCGTGGCGGGCAGGGCCGCGGGCTGACCACGGCCACCGCCCGAGAGATCGTCGTCGACGCCGACGCTCCCTTCATCCCGGTCGGTGTCGACGGCGAGGCCCTGATGGTGCCCACCCCGGTGCGCTGTCGCCTCGCGGCCGGCGCTCTGCGCGTGCGCGTGCCCCGGCACCGGCCCGGCGTGCCGCACGGCGCCCCGTCGATGGACTGGCGCCGTGTGCGGCGTCTGGCGCTGACGATGGGGCGGGTCGCGGCCGGACGCGGCGCCACCTGAGCGAAGAGCGAACGGCTGGTGTCGGTCCGGCGTACCTACGGCGTGCGGTACAGATGCGGCGACGCCTGGGTCTGATGTCCGGAAGACCACTGGATTTCCCGCACCCAGGGGGCGGTCACCGCTCGTCGGTGGGCGGTTGAGCAGCGGTATCGAGTTTGGGCTGGGCGGGCTGTCCGGTGGTGGTGAGGGACGTCCACTCCGCTCCGGTGCGCAGGCGGAAGGCGGCGACGGCGGCCTCCACGGTGGGGAAGAAGTGCCGGGGGTCGATGGTGCGGGTGAGTTCATACCGTTCGATCTTGCGCCGCACGGGGTCCTTGAGCTCGGCGAACACCAGATGCACGTCCCGGGCGTTGAGGTGCTCGTCGAGTTCCTCCAGGACGTCGGCGGCGGTGGTGTCCACGTCGGTCATGGGCTCCGCCGCGATCACGATCCAGCTCGGCCGCGGGTCCGCGTGGGCCAGTCGCAGGATCTCGTCGCGGAAGGTCTTGGCGTTGGCGAAGATGAGCGGGGCGTCGAACCGGTAGATCACCAGGCCCGGCAGCTGCTCGGCCTGCGGGTAGGAGCGGACGTCGTGGTAGCCCTCAAGGCCCTGCGCCCGCCCCAGCACGGTGTTGTACGGCCACCAGGCGCGTCGGAAGACGTTGAGGACGGACAGGGCCACGGCGATGGCGATCCCGGGCAGCACGCCCAGCAGGGCCACGCCGACGAAGGCCGCGACGCACAGCAAGAACTCCGCGCGGCGCTGCCGCCACAGCCGTACCACCCCCGGGACGTCGGCCAGGGACAGTGACGCGGTGATGACCACGGCGGCAAGGGCCGGCTGGGGGAGATTGCGGAACAGGCCCGGAGCCAGGACGAGCATGAGGACGATGAGCGCCGCTCCGACGACCCCGGTGAGCTGACTTCTGGCCCCCGCGCGCTCCGCCACCGCCGTACGGGATCCACTCGTGCTGACGGGGAAGCCCTGGAAGAGACCGGCCGCCAGGTTCGCGACACCGACCCCGGCCATCTCCTGGTTGCCGCGGACCTCCTGCCCCGTGCGGGCCGCGAAGGCCGACGCGTTGGAGATCGTGTCGGCCAGGGACACCAGGGCGATGCCCAGCGCACCGCCGAACAGCGGCGCGAGGTCGGCGAGTCGGACGTCGGGGATCGTGAACGGCGGGAAGCCCTCGGGCAGTTCTCCGACCAGGTTGACGCCGTGCTTGCCCAGGTCGAAGACCGTGGCCGCGGCGATCGCCAGGACCACCATCGCGAGCACCGCGGGGACCTTCGGCAGGAAGCGCTGCAGGACCAGGATCAGGACGATCCCGCAGCCGCCGACCGCGGCGGCGGCCGGCACCGCAGCCCCGTCGGCGAGTTTCTGCACGAGGCCGACGCACTCGCCGATCAGGTTGTCCGCCTCGACCTTGAAGCCGAGCAGCTTGGGCAGCTGACCGATCAGGATGGTCAGGGCCAGGCCGTTCATATAGCCGATCATCGTCGGTTTGGAGATCAGATCGGCGATGAAACCGAGCTTCGCCACCGAGGCCAGGATCATGATGGCCGCCACCATGAGCGCGAGCACCGACGCCAGCGCGACAGCGCGGTCGGGATCCCCGTCGGCCGCCACCAGGGGGAGCACGGTGGCGGCGATCATCGGCCCCAGCGAGGAATCCGGGCCCAGCACCAGGATCCGGGACGGCCCGCACACCGCGTATCCGAGCAGGCAGAGAATCGTCGTGTACAGGCCGGTGATGGGCGGCAGGCCCGCCAACTCGGCGTACGCCATGCCCTGCGGCACCAGCAGCGTGGTCAGGACGACTCCCGCGACCAGGTCCTTGACCAGCCACTCGCGCCGGTAGGACGACACCGCACGGATCCCGGGAACAACCCGCAACCGGGAGAGAAGCCCGTGGCTGGTGTGCGGGGTTGTCACAGACAGTCCTTCCGATCTGCCCTGCCGCTCCCGGTCCTCTCCGACCAGTGTCGACCCATCAGGCACTTCTCGACCGACGTGCCAGGAGCTTGCCCAGTTCCCACAGGAGCAGAAGTGCCAGCGCGGCCAGCAGCGCCCAGCCGAACTGCCGCGCGTTGATCTCGGTCGTGCCGAGAATACGGCGGAAGCCGTCCATCTGGGTAACCAGCACCGCGAGCACGAACTGGGTCAGTGCCACCCAGTTCATCTGCCTGCTGTCGAAGGTGGACGTCGTCAGCACCGAGTCCGTCTCGCTGCGGCACTCGAACGCGGCCACGATCAGACAGAGGGCAAAGGCGGTGAACGCGATCGACCGACCTGTCTCGACGCTGTCGAACTGGGTCTGACCGAGCTTGATCAGTCCGAGCAGGACGACGGTGATCGCCAGCCCGCCGATTCCGACCGTGAGCAGCACGGGCCGGGTGAGCACCGACTCCCCTCGCGGACGCGGCCGGCGTCGCATGAGTCCGGGGCTCTCCCGGTCGAAGCCCAGCGCGAAGCCGAAGGAGGCGTTGACCACGAAGTGGATCCACAGCACCTGCGGCGAGGTGAAGGGCTCACCGGCGGCGATGTTGAAGACGGTGGCCCCGAGAAAGGTCAGTACGAAGGTGACCAGCAGGAGAAGTACGAACCGGATGTACTTGGTGAGGTTGTCGTAGATCCTCCGGCCCTGCTCCACGGCGTAGACGATGGTGGCGAACTTGTCGTCGGAGAGGATCATGCGTCCGGCGTTCTTCGCCACGTCCGTGCCGCTGCCCATGGCGATACCGATGTCGGCGGCCTTGATGGCGGGCGCGTCGTTGACGCCGTCCCCGGTCATCGCCACGACATCGCCTTTCTTCTTGAGTGTGTCGGCGAGCAGCACCTTGTGCTCCGGCGCGACGCGCCCCACCACACCGATGCCGTCGATGCGGGCGAGCTGCTCGTCCTCGCTCATGGCGGCGAATTCGGCGCCGAGCACCGCCTCGCCGGGGATGCCGAGCTGCCGGGCGATCGCCGCGCCGGTGGTGACGTCGTCACCGGTCACCATGCGGACCCGGATGTGCCCCGCCTGGGCGCCGGCGACGGCGGCCCTGGCGTCCTCGCGGGGCGGATCGACCATGCCGACGATGCTGGTCATCCGCAGCTCGGTGACGTACGCGAGCAGGTCGCCGTCCGGATCGAAGCCGGCCGGGTCCAGATCACGGGTGGCCGCGGCCATCACCCGGCGGCCCTCGCCGCCCATCCGCTCGGTCTGCGCCTCGGCGCGCGCGACCAGTTCGGCGTCCCACGGGATGGTCTCGCCCGCCGCGAGCGCGGTGGCGGCCCTCGCCACCACCGCCGGTACCGCGCCTTTGACGAAGCATCGGACGACCTGCCGCCCGGAGGCGTCGACCGCTGAATTGAAGGTCGCCATCAGCTTGTAGCCCGGGTCGAACGGCAGGGTGGCGAGCCGGGGAAGGCCCTCCCTGGTAGCGTCGATGTCCAGCCCGGCCTTGTGCGCGAGCACCAGCAGTGCGCCCTCGGTGGGATCGCCCACCACCTCGCCGTCCACCAGCTTCGCGTCGCCGGCCACCACGTACGGCAGGATCGCGTCCTCGATCCCAGCGGAGGAACCCGCGGCATGGTGGATCTTCCCGTCGAGCCCGTAGCCCGTGCCCGAGACGGTGTACCGGTCGGTGGGACTCACGACTTCGACGACGGTCATCTGGTTCATCGTCAGGGTGCCGGTCTTGTCCGAGTTGATCGCCGACGTGAACGCCAGGGTCTCGACCGACGGCAGTTCCTTGACGATGGCGTTCCGCCTCGCCAGGTTGAGGCTGCCGACGGACAGGATCGCCTGGGTCACGGTCGGCAGGGCCTCGGGGATGGCGGCGATGGCCAGCGAGACCGCGCTGACGAAAAGGACGTCCCAAGCCTGGTCCCGTTGCCGTCCCAGGGCGAACATCACGATCATGGTCAGGACCGCCGCACCCGTGATCCACAGCGTCAGGGTGTCGAGCTCCTTGGTGAGCGGCGGTATCTCCTTCTCGGTGGCCGACAGCATCCCGGAGATCTTGCCGACTTCGGTTCCGGCGCCGGTCGCGGTGACGACGAGCACGCCGCTGCCGTGGGTGACCGGGGTGTTCATGAACGCCATGTTCGTCCGGTCGCCGGGCGCCGGTAGGGGGCCCGACAGCGTGCCGGCGTCCTTCGCGGCGGGAACGCTCTCGCCGGTGAGCGCCGACTCGTCGATCTGCAGGGCACTGGCCTCGATGATGCGTCCGTCCGCCGCCACCTGGTCCCCGGCGGCGATGAGCACGATGTCGCCGACGACCAGCTGTTCGGCGGGGATCTCGGCCTCCGTCCCGTCCCTGCGCACCCGCGCCGTCGCCTTCATCATCGACTGCAGCGCGTTCATCGCGCTCTCGGCCTTGCCCTCCTGGCGTAGGCCCACGACCGCGTTCAGCAGGGTCAGAACGATCAGCAGGATCGCGGTGGTCCACTCCTTGATGAGCAGTGAGACGACCGCCGCGGCCAGGAGAACGATCTGCATGTAACTGCGGTACTGCTTGAGGAACCGGCGCCAGGCCGGAGTTCGCGTCTCCTCGGGCAGCGAGTTCGGGCCGTGCGCGGTCAGGAGTTCCGTGGCCCGTGGTGCGGAGAGACCGACCGTCGGATCGACGCCGAACGCAGCCGCGACCGCTTCGGGAGCCCGCGCGTACCAGCCATCCCCCGAAGCCCGGGGCTGTCCTGCCACGGAATCCGACCCCACCGTCATCGTTCTGCCTCCGATCCTTGGTGCGTCCGGGCCGGTCGCGCGCCGGTCCGGCAGGTCCTAGCCGTCCTAGGACCTGTCCGGTCGATCACGGCGGAGACGCGGGGTGTGGCACGCACATCTGCGGCGTTGTCGTCGGTTGCCGACGCTCCGCGTCGACGCCCTCCTCCGCCTTGCAGCTGCACGCACCACACCCCGCTCACCGGAACCGACCACACACCGCTGCTTTCCTCCACCGTGATCGACCGGACAGGTCCTAGCCGCGCTTCTTCTTCGGCCGGTGTCTCCGCCCAGTGGCCCGCGCGGCCGACGGATGTCGGTCGGCGTACGGATCGGGCGGCGCCCCGGCAGGGGCCTCCCGCTCCAGGTCCTGTTTGGTGACGAGCAGATCCTTTCGCGCCGCTTCCCCGACCTCGGGGTACTGAGGATCGATGTCCATCAGGGTGTGCGCGAGGATCGCCGCTGCGCAGATCCGCGCGAACCACTTCCGGTCCGCGGGCACGACGTACCACGGCGCCCACTTCGTACTTGTGGCCGACAGCATTTCGGAGAACGCGTGCTGGTAGTCGTCCCACCGGCGCCGCTCCCGGACGTCGGCCGCAGAGAACTTCCAGTTCTTCTCCGGCAGATCGATCCGCTTCAGGAAGCGGGTGCGCTGCTCCTCCTTGGACAGGTTCAGGAAGATCTTCACCACCTTGAACCCGTTGTCCGTGAGATAGCGCTCCCAGTGGTTGATCTCCCGGTAGCGCCGGTCCCACAGGCCCGGCCCCCGCGCGTTCTCCGGCAGCTTCTGCCGGTCCAGGGTCTCGGGGTGGACTCGCACGACGAGTACCTCCTCGTAGTGCGAGCGATTGAAGATGGCGATCTCGCCGCGTGTGGGCAGTCGTTGGACGTAGCGCCACAGGTAGTCGTGGTCGAGTTCCTCGGCGGAGGGCACCTTGAAACTGCTGACCCGCACGCCCTGGGGATTGACGCCGCTCATCACGTGGCGAATCGTCCCGTCCTTGCCTCCAGCGTCGAGTGCCTGGAGACAGAGCAGTACGCCGTACGTGTCCTGGGCAGCCAGCCGCTCCTGGTACTCGGCCAGCAACGACACCCCGGTCCGTAGCAGCTCGATGCCGTCCCGCTTTTTCAGACCGGCCTTGTAGCGAGGATCGAAGTCCCGCTCCAGTCGCACCTTCGACCCCGGTTTCACCCTTAGCGGCCCGATGAAATCCGCGATGCGTTCGGCTCTCTCGTCCGACATCACCTATCAGTCCTTCGCTCGGAGCACGGGCGCCGGCCCCGCGTCGTCAGGGCAGGATCGAGTCGACGTATCCCCCGTCGACCCGCAGGGCTCCGCCCGTCGTGGCCGAAGCCTGGTCGGAGCTGAGGTAGACGACCATGTGGGCGATCTCCTCGGGCTCGATCAGCCGTTGCAGGAGGGACTGCGGCCGGTGCTTCCGCATGAATTCGCGCTGGGCCTCGTCCCAGGGCAGGTCGCGGTCGACGAGTTCGTAGACGAAGTCCTCGACGCCGCCGGTGTGGGTGGGGCCGGCGATGACCGAGTTGACCGTCACCCCCGTACCCGCCGCCTGCTTCGCGAAGCCGCGGCCGACTGCGAGGAGCGCCGTCTTGGACATGCCGTAGTGGATCATCTCGGCCGGGATGACGATCGCCGAGTCGCTGGCGATGTTCAGGATCCGGCCCCAGCCGCGCTCCGTCATGCCCGGCAGGTACATGCGGGTCAGCCGTACCGCGGCCAGCACGTTCACCTCGAAGTAGCGCCGCCACTCCTCGTCGCTGATGTCGAGGGGGTCGGCGGAGCCGAAGATGCCGAGGTTGTTGACGAGGATGTCCACCTCCGGCAGCTCCTCCAGGACGCGCTGTGCGCCCTCCTCGTTCGCCACGTCGGCGGGCACGGGCACAAGGGAGGCACCAGGCACCTCCGCCGCCAGCCGCGCCACGCCCTCCGCGACCCGCTGCTCGTCTCGGCCGTTCACCCCCACACGGGCGCCGGAGCGCGCGAGTCCGGCGGCGATCGCCGCGCCGATGCCCTGCGTCGAGCCCGTCACCAGGGCGGTGCGTCCCGCCAGGTCGATCTGCATGTGGAAACCAGTCCCCTTGTGCGTCTGTCCGTCCTGCGCGCCGGTACGTCTGCCATCAGCCTGGCGGCAGGGCGATCGGCTCGCCACTCCGGCCGATGCCGACGGGCACGGCCTCGGCTGCCTGTGCCCACTCGGCGACGGGCCGCCGACTCCCGGGCCGGGGACGGCTCGGGCATACGCTCCCCGCGCCGCACGGCCGCCGTGTTCGCGATGGCGGCGGGCGCCCTGCTCGGCGCGTGGCTGGTGTTCCACCACGGCCTGGCCGTCCCCCTGCTGATCGCGGCACTGCTGACGGCGGTGCCGGCGGTGACGGCATCGGGGCGGGAGTGGCCGCGGGCCCAGCTCATCCGTCGGTCGCGGGGGCGTTGGCGGCGGCCCGGGTGAGGCGGGGCAGTGCGCCGGCACAGAGGGTGAGCAGGGCGACGATGCCCGTCTGCACGTACTCGACCGTGGCGCACCGGGGACGGGTGGGTGACTTTCTTGGCTCGTCGAGCGCGACCCCCGTCACACTCCCCGCGCACACTCCGTAAAGACTCGCGCACTTTCCTTCAGTTCCAGGGTGAACCAGCCCACAGGACCTCCGTCACATACGAAGTACGGTCGTAGCGGAAATGCGTGGCATGGACGCGTCGTCAACCCCTCTGACCTGGGGTTTGAGAGCCAGGTCACACAAGGCAC
>NZ_JBTLMO010000096.1:0-14709 GCF_054462255.1 Streptomyces sp. SD15
GCTAAGCCTCACAGCGCCGATGGTACTGCAGGGGGGACCCTGTGGGAGAGTAGGACGCCGCCGAACTAATTGTAGAGCTCCGGCTCTTGGGCTTATTGCCCGAGAGTCGGAGCTTTTTGTTTTCCTGGTTTGTTTTCCGATAGCGCCTCCACCCCTCCGCGCTGCAAGGTGAAGGCTGCGGGTAAGGTCAGGGGGCATCATTCGCTCGTTTCCCACAGGAGGCCCCCGGGTGGAGGTCCAGGAGACCCGCGTCCAGACGGACCGGGTCCTCACCATCCCGAACATCCTCAGCATGGCGCGCCTCGTAGGCGTACCCGTCTTCCTGTGGCTGATCCTCAGGCCGGAGTTCGGCGGTCCCAAGAGCGACGGCTGGGCGCTGCTCGTGCTCATGCTGAGCGGCATCAGTGACTATCTGGACGGGAAGCTCGCGCGGCGATGGAACCAGATCAGTAGCCTGGGCCGACTGCTCGATCCCGCGGCCGACCGGCTCTACATTCTGTCGACTCTCGTGGGCCTAACCTGGCGGGAGATTCTGCCGCTTTGGTTGACCGCTGCACTTCTGGCGCGTGAGCTGGTTCTGCTGGTGATGGTGGGCATCCTCAGGCGCCACGGCTATCCGCCGCCCCAGGTGAACTTCCTTGGCAAGGCGGCGACCTTCAACCTGATGTACGCCTTCCCGCTGCTGCTACTCAGTGACGGAAGTGGATGGTTGGCGTCGCTGGCTGCGATTTTCGGATGGGCGTTCGCCGGATGGGGTACAACCCTCTATTGGTGGGCAGGAGTCCTGTACGTGGTGCAGGTCCGCCGGCTTGTCCGGGCGGACGCCATGGCCGATTGAGCTCGGCCCGATTGGGCGGCTGAAGTGCCCCGATGGCCCGCGCTCGAAAACTGCGGGACAATTTGGACGGGTGAAGTCGGCTAGACCGTCGTCTCTTCAAGGAGGACACTTCCGACATGAAGGCCGTCGTGATGGCCGGAGGCGAAGGCACGCGCCTTCGTCCCATGACCTCAAGCATGCCCAAGCCGCTCCTGCCCGTGGTCAACCGCCCGATCATGGAGCACGTGCTACGGCTGCTCAAAAGGCATGGGCTCAACGAGACCGTCGTTACTGTCCAGTTCTTGGCGTCACTGGTCAAGAACTACTTCGGTGATGGCGAGGAGCTCGGTATGGAGCTCACCTATGCCAACGAGGAGAAGCCACTCGGTACTGCCGGGAGTGTCAAGAACGCCGAGGATGCGCTGAAGGACGACACCTTCCTCGTCATCTCCGGTGATGCTCTGACCGACTTCGATCTCACCGACCTCATCAATTTCCACAAGGAAAAGGGCGGGCTCGTCACCGTCTGCCTGACGCGCGTACCGAATCCCCTCGAATTCGGCATCACCATCGTGGACGAAGAGGGCAAGGTCGAGCGCTTCCTGGAGAAGCCGACCTGGGGTCAGGTCTTCTCGGACACAGTGAACACGGGCATCTATGTCATGGAGCCCGAGGTCTTCGACTATGTCGAGGCCGATGTCTCCGTCGACTGGTCCGGTGATGTCTTCCCCCAGTTGATGAAGGAAGGCAAGCCCATCTATGGCTATATCGCCGAGGGCTACTGGGAAGACGTCGGTACCCACGAGAGCTATGTGAAGGCGCAGGCCGACGTCCTGGAACGCAAGGTCGACGTCGAGATCGACGGCTTCGAGATCTCCCCTGGCGTATGGGTCGCCGAGGGTGCCGAAGTGCACCCTGACGCCGTACTGCGCGGACCGCTTTACATCGGCGACTACGCCAAGGTCGAGGCGAATGCCGAAATCCGTGAGCACACCGTCGTCGGCTCCAATGTCGTGGTCAAGAGCGGGGCTTTCCTGCACAGAGCGGTCGTGCACGACAACGTGTACATCGGCCAGCACAGCAATCTGCGCGGCTGCGTCGTCGGTAAGAACACCGACATCATGCGGGCGGCGCGGATCGAGGACGGCGCCGTCATCGGCGATGAATGCCTCGTTGGCGAAGAATCGATCATCCAGGGGAACGTACGCGTCTACCCGTTCAAGACCATCGAGGCCGGCGCTTTCGTCAACACCTCGGTGATCTGGGAGTCGCGCGGTCAGGCGCATCTTTTCGGCGCGCGTGGTGTTACGGGGATCCTGAACGTGGAGATCACCCCGGAGCTCGCCGTGCGCCTCGCGGGGGCGTACGCGACGACACTCAAGAAGGGCTCCACCGTCACCACGGCCCGCGACCACTCCCGAGGAGCTCGCGCGCTGAAGCGAGCGGTCATCTCGGCGCTGCAGGCCAGCGCCATCGAGGTACGCGACCTGGAGAACGTACCGCTGCCGGTGGCCAGGCAGCAGACCGCCAGGGGCAGTGCGGGTGGGATCATGATTCGGACGACGCCCGGAGTGCCGGATTCTGTCGACATCATGTTCTTCGACGGGCAGGGCGCGGATCTGTCGCAAGGGGGTCAGCGGAAGCTGGACCGGGTGTTCGCGCGACAGGAGTACCGGCGCGCGTTCCCGGGTGAGATCGGGGATCTGCACTTCCCGGCCAGCGTCTTCGACTCGTACACGGGGTCGCTGCTGAGGAATGTCGACACCACCGGGATTGCCGAATCCGGGCTGAAGGTCGTCGTGGACGCCTCGAACGGCAGTGCAGGGCTGGTGCTGCCCAGCCTGTTGGGCAAGCTCGGTGTCGATTCGCTGACCATCAATCCCGGTCTCGACGAGTCCAGGCCGACGGAAACGGCGGACACGCGGCGGGCCGGTCTGGTGCGGCTCGGCGAGATCGTCGCGTCCGCGCGGGCCGCCTTCGGGGTGCGTTTCGACCCGGTGGGTGAGCGCCTCTCGCTCGTCGACGAGAAGGGGCGGATCGTCGAGGACGACCGGGCTCTGCTGGTCCTGCTCGATCTGGTGGCCGCGGAGCGGCGCAGCGGGCGGGTGGCGCTGCCGGTCACCACCACGCGGATCGCCGAGCAGGTGGCGGCGTATCACGGGACGCAGGTGGAGTGGACGACCACCTCGCCGGACGATCTGACGCGGGTCGGGCGCGACGAGTCGACGATCTTCGGCGGTGACGGGCGCGGCGGATTCATCATTCCGGAGTTCAGCGGCGTCTTCGACGGCGCGGCGGCGTTCGTACGACTGATCGGGCTGGTTGCGCGCACGCAGCTCACGCTCAGTCAGATCGATGCACGGATTCCCCGGGCGCACGTCCTGAAGCGCGATCTCGCCACGCCCTGGGCCGTCAAGGGACTGGTGATGCGCCGAGTCGTGGAGGCGGCCGGAGACCGATTTGTCGACACGACCGACGGTGTACGGGTCGTGGAGGCCGACGGGCGTTGGGTGATGGTGCTGCCCGACCCTGCCGAGGCGGTGACGCATCTGTGGGCCGAAGGTCCTGACGACGCGTCCGCGGAAGCCCTGCTCGATGAGTGGGCGGCCGTCGTGGACAGCGCCGGGCGGTAGCACACGCGGGTGCCGGACAAGTGCCCCCAAGGGGGCCTGTCCGGCACGCCGGTGGGGCCATTCGGAGGTAGCGCCCACGACATGCGACGATGTGCGGCATGCCGCAGCAGCCCCCCGTTCGGAGGACACCTCCGCGCCCCTCGCGCCCGGACGCCTCCATGTCGCTGCTCACCAACGTCATGGATCACAGCCTCGACGACGGGTACGCCGAGGCGGCCGCCCGCAAGACGGTCGAGGGCGCCGGTGGCATGCCGAAAACGGTGCGGGCGAAGCTCGGGCTCGCCGCCGGTCTCGTACTCGCGGCACTGGTCGTGACCGTGGGGGCGGCGAACGCACGGATAGCGGCCCCTGTCGTCGCCAAGGAGCGGCAGGAGCTCATCGACCGCATCGAGCGCGAGACTGCCTCCGCCGACAAGCTCGAGGGCACTGTCGACACGCTGCGCGCCGATGTGAGCGCCCGGCAGCGTGAGGCGTTGAAGAAGCAGGGGGGCGGCGACCAGGCCGACCTGGTGGGCATCCTGTCGGGTGCCACCGCGGTGCACGGCCCCGGTGTGAAACTTGTCGTGAACGACGCCAAGGAAGCCAGTGCGGGCGGCGACGGTGATCCGCGGGAGACCTCAGGGTTCTCCGATACCGGACGCGTTCGCGACCGTGACATGCAGCGCGTCGTCAACGGGCTCTGGGAGTCCGGTGCGGAGGCCGTCTCGATCAACGGACAGCGCCTGACGGCGCTGTCGGCGATCAGGGCCGCGGGTGACGCGATACTGGTCGACAACAAGCCGCTGGTGCCGCCCTACACGGTGCTCGCGGTGGGGGACGGCGAACGGCTCAGCACCCGGTTCCAGAACAGTGCCGACGGCCTGTATCTGCATGCCCTGCAGGAGAACTACGGCATCCGGACCAGTATTTCCGCCGAGGACGACGTCCGGTTGTCCGCCGCACCGAGTGTGATCGTACGTACAGCACAGCCGAGCACAGAGAAGGGCACATCGTGATCGCCGTACTGGGCCTCGTCGTGGGAGTCGTGGCTGGATTGTTGGTCCGGCCCGAGGTTCCGGCGGTTGTCGAGCCTTACCTTCCGATCGCCGTCGTGGCGGCGCTCGACGCCGTGTTCGGAGGCTTGCGCGCCATGCTCGACGGCATCTTCGACGACAAGGTCTTCGTAGTCTCGTTCCTGTCGAACGTGGTCGTGGCCGCGCTGATCGTCTTCCTGGGCGACAAGTTGGGCGTGGGTGCCCAGCTCTCCACCGGCGTCGTGGTTGTCCTCGGCATCCGCATCTTCTCCAATGCCGCGGCGATCCGCCGGCACGTGTTCCGGGCGTGAGGCCGATGAGCAACGAGGGCGAGACACTCGAGAACCGGCTGCGCAGGGAACTTCCCGATGAGGTTCCCGCCGCGGCTCCCGGGAGTTCCGGGCAGGAACAGCACGAGGAAAAGGCCGAGTCGTCGCTGACCGGCCGGCAGCGGCTCGTCAAGGGGTTGTGGCCGCCGCGGGTGACGCGCGCCCAACTCATCGTCGCGCTGCTGCTGTTCGGGCTCGGCTTCGGCCTCGCCGTCCAGGTGGCCTCCAACAGCGACAGCGGTAGTGCCCTGCGCGGCGCGCGCCAAGAAGATCTCGTACGCATCCTCGATGAACTCGACAACCGTACGCAGCGTCTTGAAGACGAGAAGCAGGGTCTTGAAGATCAGCGCACGGAGCTGGAGAACAGCTCGGACCAGGCCGAGGAGGCCCGCAAGCAGACCGTCGAGAAGGAGAAGCAACTCGGCATTCTGGCGGGCACGGTGGCGGCGCAGGGACCCGGCATCACGTTGGCGATCACTGATACGAAGGGGACGGTCAAGGCGGACATGCTGCTTGACGCGATCCAGGAGCTGCGCGCGGCCGGCGCCGAGGCGATCCAGGTGAACGGCGTACGGGTCGTCGCCAACACCTATCTGACCGACTCCGGCAAGGGCGTGAGCGTGGACGGGAACAAGATCACCCAGCCCTATCGTTTCAAGGTCATCGGCAAGCCGCAGGACCTCGAGCCGGCGCTCAACATCCCTGGAGGCGTGGTGCAGACTCTAGAGAAGGAGCAGGCCACCGTCACGGTCGAGCGTGCGACGAAGATCGTTGTGGACGCCTTGCGAGCTGCGGAGCGGCCTGACTACGCTCGGTCGTCCTCCCAGTGAGCCGGGGGTGCATGGGGGCCATCCTGCGAGGGCATGAGGTTGCGGGGGGTCGGCGCACCGAATGGGTGGTGCGTGGTGGAAACTGTCAGGTGGATACGGACGTTGTGAGGATGTCCGGGTCGACCGGTGTGTTCAATCAGGGTTCGTCCTGCCCCACGGGCGGGTCTGTTTCGGTCAAGGGGAATCGCCCGTGAAGTTGTTTGCGAAGTTGTTCGGCAAGAGCGCACGAGAGGGCGGCGACAACGCCACCGCCCGGCACCGTGCACCGCGCCATGGAGACGAGGGCCAGAGCGGCGACCGTCCGCTGTTCCGGGACCAGATCGGTGGTCCGGGCGGTGACATTTCCGGTGGTCAGGGCGCGCCGTCTGTTGACCCTGCCCAGTCCGGCCGCATAGGTTTCGGGGATCCGTCACCCTCAAGTGCGGGTGGAGGGTTCGCCTCCGATCCGTACGCGTCCCATGCCCCTGGAGGGCAGCCGCGGCAGGAGGATCCGTCCATGTCGGCCCTGGTGTGTACGAGGTGCGGGAACCGCAACGCGGAGAACAGCCGGTTCTGCTCCAACTGCGGTGCGCCGCTGCGCCCTGGGGCTGTTCCGGAGCGCGCCTCCGAGACGACGTCCACGATCTCCATTTCGGGCCTCGAGGCCTATGACGCCGAGGTCACCGGCCAGACGCAGATGCCGACGCTCTCGCCTGAGGCGCAGGCGGCCGTGGATGCGCTGCCGCTCGGCTCGGCGCTCCTAGTGGTGCGCCGCGGTCCGAACTCGGGCAGCCGCTTCCTGCTGGACAGCGAGCTGACCACGGCCGGGCGTCATCCGCAGAGCGACATCTTCCTGGACGACGTGACCGTGTCGCGCCGCCACGTGGAGTTCCGCCGCGCCGCGGACGGATCGTTCACGGTCGCCGACGTGGGCAGCCTGAACGGCACGTATGTCAACCGGGAGCGGATCGACTCGGTCCCGTTGTCGAACGGTGATGAGGTGCAGATCGGTAAGTACCGGCTGGTCTTCTACGCGAGCCAGCGGGGTATCTGACCCTCCCCCAGACTCCGCCCGGGGGGACCCTCAGGGAATGTCCATGCTTCGAACATCGAGCGGCGGTACCGGCAGCGGTACCGCCGCAGCGGACAGTGGGCTGATGAGTATCGGCACGGTGCTGAACGTGCTGCGCGACGAGTTTCCCGAAGTCACGATCTCCAAGATCCGGTTCCTGGAGTCGGAGGGGCTCATCGAGCCGCAGCGAACCCCCTCGGGGTATCGCAAGTTCAGCGCGGAGGACGTCGAGCGGCTCGGCCAGGTACTGAGAATGCAGCGGGACCACTATCTGCCGCTGAAGGTGATCCGTGAGCACCTGGACGCCCTGGCGCGTGGCGAGGCGGTCCGGCTGCCATCCCTGGGACGCCAGCGCGACGCGGGCGACGGGGAGCTGCTGGACGAGCCCGAGACGCCCTCGGTGGCCCGGGTGGGCCGCGCAGAGCTGCTGGCCGCGGCCGAGATCGGTGAGCAGGAGCTTCAGGAGTGGGAGTCGTACGGGATCGTCGCCCCGCTGCCGGACGGGGCGTTTGACGCCGAGGCGGTGACCGTCGCCGCGCTGGTCGTGGAACTGGGGCGGTTCGGGATCGAGCCGCGCCATGTGCGTGCGATGAAGGCCGCGGCCGAGCGAGATGCGGGGCTCGTGGACCAGGTGGTGGCCCCGCTGAGGCGCCACCGCAATCCGCAGACCCGGGCGCACGCAGAGGCCCGTACGAAGGAACTGGCGGGGCTCACGGTGAAGCTGCACGCCGCGCTGGTGCAGACCGCTCTGGGCGTCCGGCTGCCCTGACCGGGAGCGCCCGATGGCTGTCCGGATCGCCCACCCGTTCTGTGCCCGACTACCCAAACATCCCGGGCACGGCCTAGGGTTGCTGTGTGAACGAGCTCGATGTCGTAGGTGTCCGGGTCGAAATGCCCTCCAACCAACCGATCGTGCTTCTGCGTGAAGTGGGAGGCGACCGTTACCTCCCCATCTGGATCGGACCGGGGGAGGCGACGGCGATCGCCTTCGCCCAGCAGGGCATGGCCCCCGCGCGACCGCTGACCCACGACCTGTTCAAGGACGTGCTGGAGGCCGTTGGCCAGGAGCTCACCGAAGTACGCATCACGGACCTGCGTGAGGGCGTCTTCTACGCGGAGCTGGTGTTCGCCAGCGGGGTCGAGGTCAGTGCGCGGCCGTCCGATGCCATAGCGCTGGCCCTGCGCACCGGGACGCCGATCTACGGCAGTGACGGGGTGCTCGACGACGCCGGCATCGCGATCCCGGACGAGCAGGAGGACGAGGTGGAGAAGTTCCGCGAGTTCCTCGACCAGATCTCGCCCGAGGACTTCGGTACCAACAGCCAGTGAGAGCCCGGACCAACGGCCGGTGACGCCCTGGAGGGGCAGAGGCTCCGGGTGGCAATTGCCCGCGGCCAGTGTGGCGCGCTGCGGTCCACTCCGAGAGCATTCGGCTAGCCTTTCCCCGCGGTGGGGCACGGGAAACCACTCCTAGGGTGATTATCACTCGGCGTGCCGAGTGTGGCGATCGTTGACGCACCCCTGGTGACTGCCTACCGTCGAGAAGGCAGGTCAAGGACGGAGGTCGGCGTGAGAAGCAGCGGCGACGGTACGGCTGGGGGTGCCCCCGGACGCAGTCTGGGGGAGAGTGGCCCGTACCCGCTTTACGGCAGCGCGGCCGATCACGTTCCGCAGCGGCCGACAGCGGTGCCGGGCGAGGGAGGGGTGGCTGCCGAGGAGATCGGCTACCGCGGTCCCACGGCGTGCGCCGCCGCGGGCATCACCTATCGACAGCTGGACTACTGGGCCAGGACCGGTCTGGTCGAACCGAGCGTGCGGCCTGCCCACGGGTCGGGGACTCAGCGGCTTTACAGCTTCCGGGACGTTGTCGTCCTGAAGATCGTGAAGCGGTTCCTCGACACGGGAGTGTCGCTCCAGAACATTCGCACCACGGTGCAGCACCTCAGGGAGCGCGGTTTCCGGGACCTGGAGCGGATGACGCTCATGAGTGATGGCGCCACCGTCTACGAGTGTTCCTCGCCCGACGAGGTCCACGCCCTGCTCCAGGGCGGTCAGGGCATCTTCGGGATCGCCGTGGGCGTGGTGTGGCGGGACGTCGAGAGCGCGCTTTCGCAGTTGCACGGTGAGCGTGTGGACACGGGCGAGACGCTCGTCGGGCACAACCCGGCGGACGAGCTGGCGCGACGGCGCAATCGGGCCGTCTGAGGCCCGGACCACGGCGGGCACGACAAGGGACCGTGTCGTACGCGGGAGCGGGCCGTGCCGGGGCATTGTCAGTGGCGTAGGGCAGCATCGGAGATGTGAGAACCGCGCCCACGATCCTGCATCTCGATATGGATGCCTTCTTCGCCTCGGCGGAGCAGGCATCCAAGCCGAGCCTGCGCGGGAAAGCGGTGGTCGTGGGTGGTCTCGGACCGCGTGGTGTGGTGGCCACGGCCTCGTACGAGGCACGGGTCTTCGGAGTGCACTCGGCGATGCCTATGGCCCAGGCGCGGCGCCTGGCGCCGAACGCCGCGTATCTCGTGCCGCGCTTCGGGATCTACCGGGAGATCAGCGAGCAGGTGATGCGGCTGCTGGGGGCGCTGTCGCCGCTGGTGGAGCCGCTCAGCCTGGATGAGGCGTTCGTGGATCTGGAGGCCGGGGGAGCGGCCTGGGACGAGGCCTCGGCGCGGTTGGCCGGGACGAAGCTGCGTGCG
The DNA here is from genome assembly GCF_054462255.1 of Streptomyces sp. SD15. Taxonomy (NCBI): domain Bacteria; kingdom Bacillati; phylum Actinomycetota; class Actinomycetes; order Kitasatosporales; family Streptomycetaceae; genus Streptomyces; species Streptomyces sp. SD15. Next base: position 9,370 of record NZ_JBTLMO010000096.1, read on the forward strand.
GACATCCAGGCCGTCACGGGGCTGACGGGATCGGTGGGGCTCGCCGCTTCCAAGATGCTCGCCAAGATCGCCTCGGAGCAGGCCAAGCCCGACGGACTGGTGGTGATAGAGCCGGGGACGGAGCGCGCGCTGCTGGGTCCGATGTCCGTGCGGACGCTGCCGGGTGTCGGGCCCGCGACCGGGGACCATCTTCGCCGGGCCGGGATCACCACGGTCGAGGAGATCGCCGAGGCGGGCGAGGACGAGCTCGTACGGCTGCTGGGGAAGGCTCACGGGCACGCGCTGTACGCGATGGCGCTGGCGCACGACGAGCGGCCCGTCGTGGCCGAGCGGGAGACCAAGTCGGTGTCGGTGGAGGACACGTACGACGTGGACATCCACGACCGCGTGCGGGTCGGTCTGGAGGTGCAGCGGCTTGCAGACCGGTGCGTGCAGCGGCTGCGCGGGGCGGGGCTGTCGGGGCGGACCATCGTCCTGAAGGTGCGCCGGTACGACTTTTCGACGCTGACTCGGTCCGAGACGCTGCGGGGGCCCACGGACGACCCGACGGTCGTACGGGAGGCTGCCGCGCGGCTCCTGGAGGCTGTGGACACGACCGGAGGCGTACGACTGCTGGGGGTCGGGGTGTCCGGGCTCGCCGACTACACGCAGGAGGACCTCTTTGCCCAGGCCCGGGCGCAGGCCGCCGCGGGGGAGCTGGAGACGGCGCAGGAACATCCCGATGAGGAGGTGGGGGTGGAGTCGGCCGGCGAGCCTGTGCCGCCTGCCGAGCGGCGGTGGCCGGCGGGGCACGATGTACGGCACGCCGAGTATGGGCACGGGTGGGTGCAGGGGAGTGGGCTGGGGCGGGTGACTGTGCGGTTCGAGACGCCGTACTCCGAGCCGGGGCGGGTACGGACGTTTCGTACGGATGATTCGGCGTTGGAGTTGGCGGATCCGTTGCCGTTGGTGGCGGCGGTTTGCGATCGCCGTGGGGGGTGAGGTCGGTTCGGCGCCGTGGGTTGTCGGTGGTTGAGCGCGCCTACGCGGCGGAGCCGCATGACGTCAGAGCCCCGCGCCCCTGAAGGAGCGCGTCAGCGGGGCCCACAAGCTGTTAAGTCAAGGCTCGTCCGTGCCCGCCAAATGACCGAAGTCGTGGTCCGGGGGCGGAGGCGGCGGGGTCACGTCCAGGCCGTAGTGGTGGTAGAGCTGGAGTTCCTGTTCGGGGGAGAGGTGGCGGCCGACGCCGAAGTCGGGGGCGTCCTTGATCAAGGCGCGGTCGAAGGGGACACGCAGGGTGCCCTCGACGAGCTCGCTGGGCTCCAGGGGCACGAAGGCGTCCCTGCTGAACAGGCCTGTGCGTATGGCCGCCCACTCCGGGACGCCGGTCGCGTCGTCGAGATAAACCTCGTCGACGGTGCCGATCTTGGTGCCGTTGCGGTCGAGCGCCTTGCGGCCGATCAGGTTGCGCGGATCGATGTCGGTCTGCACGGGCCCTCCACTTGGTCGCAACTCATCCGTAAGCACCACAAAAGAGCACATTCAGGAAGGTGGCCACTCGAAGGCCCGTGCGTTGTCCTCGCTGGTAGGCTGGCAAGCGGCTGCTGACCCCGTGCGGGAGAGTCCTCCAGACACCATCGGAGGCGCCGAAGGAGCAAATCCTCCCCGGAATCTCTCAGGCCCACGTACCGCACGGACGAGGTCACTCTGGAAAGCAGGGCGGAGGTCGACGGCTTCCGCTCTCACCGACGGTGAAAGCCGGGTCGTCAGCGAGCGGACGGGCCGGTGAAGCTCTCAGGTTGAGATGACAGAGGGGGAGGCCGTCGGGGCACCCACGCCGTGGTGCCCCTCGAAGGTCGCGTCAGACCAGGAGGCCTCCGCAATGACCGCCCATCGCATTCCGCTCTCCCAGCTCGAACAGGGAATCCCCTTCGAGCAGCGCCACATCGGGCCCGACTCCGAGGCACGGGCCAAGATGCTCGCGCAGGTCGGCTACGGCTCGCTCGACGAGCTGACGGCCGCCGCGGTGCCGGACGTCATCAAGAACGCCGAGGCGCTGGAGCTGCCGGGCGCGCGCACCGAGGCCGAGGTGCTGGCCGAGCTGCGCTCCCTCGCGGACCGCAACCAGGTGCTCGACTCGATGATCGGCCTCGGTTACTACGGCACATTCACGCCGCCGGTGATCCTGCGCAATGTCATGGAGAACCCGGCCTGGTACACCGCGTACACGCCGTACCAGCCGGAGATCTCGCAGGGCCGTCTGGAGGCGCTGCTCAACTTCCAGACCGTGGTCGCCGAGCTGACCGGGCTGCCGACCTCCGGCGCCTCGCTGCTCGACGAGGGCACCGCGGCCGCCGAGGCGATGGCGCTGTCCCGACGCATGGGCAAGAACAAGAAGGGTCTCTTCCTGGTCGACGCGGACGCCCTGCCGCAGACCATCGCCGTCATCGAGACCCGCGCCGAGCCGACCGGCGTCGAGGTCGTCGTCGCCGACCTCAGCGAGGGCATCCCGGCCGAGATCGCGGAGCGTGAGATCAACGGCGTGTTGATCCAGTACCCGGGCGCCTCCGGTGCCGTACGCGACCTCAAGCCCGTCATCGAGCGGGCGCACGAGCTCGGCGCGGTCGTCACCGTCGCCGCCGATCTGCTCGCCCTGACCCTGCTCACCTCGCCCGGCGAGCTCGGCGCCGACATCGCGATCGGTACGACGCAGCGCTTCGGTGTGCCGATGGGCTTCGGCGGGCCGCACGCCGGATACATGGCGGTGCGCGAGAAGTTCGCGCGGAGCCTGCCCGGCCGACTCGTGGGTGTCTCCGTCGACGCCGATGGACACAAGGCGTACCGGCTCGCCCTGCAGACGCGGGAGCAGCACATCCGCCGCGAGAAGGCGACCAGCAACATCTGTACGGCACAGGTGCTGCTCGCGGTGATGGCGGGCATGTACGCCGTCTACCACGGTCCCGAGGGACTGCGGACGATCGCCCGTCGTACGCACCGCTACGCCACGATCCTCGCCGAGGGTCTGAGGGCGGGCGGCGTCGAGGTCGTGCATGGCGCCTACTTCGACACGCTGACCGTACGGGTGCCGGGCCGGGCCGCCCAGATCGTGGCCGGCGCGCGCAACCAGGGGGTCAATCTCCACCTCGTCGACGCCGACCAGGTGTCGATCGCGTGCGACGAGACCACGGCCCGTAAGCAACTGGGCTCCGTCTGGACCGCGTTCGGCGTCGACGGCGACATCGAGGCGCTGGACTTCACCACGCAGGAGACGCTTCCCGCCGCGCTGCTGCGCAGCGACGAGTTCCTCACGCACCCGGTGTTCCACCAGTACCGCTCCGAGACCGCCATGCTGCGTTACCTGCGCAAGCTCTCCGACCGCGACTACGCGCTGGACCGCGGCATGATCCCGCTGGGCTCCTGCACCATGAAGCTCAACGCGACGACGGAGATGGAGCCGGTCACCTGGCCCGAGTTCGGCCAGCTGCACCCCTTCGTGCCCGCCGAGCAGGCGCAGGGCTATCTCACGCTCATCCGTGAGCTCGAGGAGCGGCTCGCCGAGGTCACCGGGTACGACAATGTGTCGTTGCAGCCCAACGCCGGTTCGCAGGGCGAGCTTGCGGGGCTGTTGGCCGTACGCGGCTACCACCGGGCCAACGGCGACGAGCAGCGCACCGTCTGTCTGATCCCGTCCTCCGCGCACGGCACCAACGCCGCGAGCGCCGTGATGGCCGGTATGAAGGTCGTCGTCGTGAAGACCGCCGAGGATGGCGAGGTCGACGTCGAGGACCTGCGCTCCAAGATCGAGCAGTACCGCGACGAGCTGGCGGTACTGATGATCACGTACCCCTCAACACACGGTGTGTTCGAGGAGCATGTCGCCGATATCTGTGCGCAGGTGCACGAGGCCGGCGGTCAGGTGTACGTCGACGGCGCCAACCTCAACGCCTTGGTGGGGCTTGCCAAGCCGGGCCACTTCGGCGGTGACGTCTCGCACCTCAATCTGCACAAGACGTTCTGCATCCCGCACGGCGGCGGCGGTCCGGGTGTCGGCCCGGTCGGTGTGCGCGCGCACCTGGCGCCGTACCTGCCGAACCACCCGCTGCAGCCCGCGGCCGGTCCGGAGACCGGTGTCGGCCCGATCTCGGCCGCTCCCTGGGGTTCCGCCGGCATCCTGCCCATCTCGTGGGCGTACGTCCGGCTCATGGGCGGTGAGGGGCTCAAGCGCGCCACGCAGGTGGCGGTCCTCAGCGCCAACTACATCGCCAAGCGCCTCGAGCCGCACTACCCGGTGCTCTATACCGGTCCGGGCGGGCTCGTCGCCCACGAGTGCATCATCGACCTGCGTCCGCTCACCAAGGCGACCGGCGTGAGCGTCGACGACATCGCCAAGCGCCTGATCGACTACGGCTTCCACGCGCCGACCATGTCCTTCCCGGTCGCGGGCACGCTGATGATCGAGCCGACCGAGTCCGAGGACCTGATCGAGCTGGACCGGTTCTGCGAGGCCATGATCGCCATCCGCACGGAGATCGAGAAGGTCGGCTCGGGCGAGTGGGCCGCGGACGACAACCCGCTGCGGAACGCGCCGCACACCGCCGCCTCGCTCGGCGGGGCGTGGGAGCACGCGTACACCCGTGAGGAGGCCGTCTTCCCGGCGGGCGTCTCGGCCGCGGACAAGTACTGGCCGCCGGTGCGCCGCATCGACCAGGCGTACGGCGACCGGAACCTGGTCTGTTCCTGCCCGCCGTTGGACGCCTACGAAGGGTACACCGCTTGATTGCCGTGTGTCCTCGTTTGTGCAGGTCAGCCGGGTGCGTGAGGGTATGGTCCTGATCGTCTCCATGTTGAGTCACGGTTTCTTGAAACATGTCGCTGATTGTCCGGAGCGGGGAGCCTCGTGATTGATGGAGACCCCGCACGGACGACGTTCGCCGGGTGTGACCTGAGCATCGAGGTCGCGAAGGAGCGCGATAGAGCTGGTGTGGCTGCTCGGGGACCAGCAACTGACGCGAGACTGCTCGAAGGCTGCTGTTGGAAGGTAAGGCGGTCATGCCTGGTCGGCTGGCATGACGAGTGCGGCAGACGAGCCGAGTGGACGGTCGCGTGGAGCCCTCAGTGGCTTCCCGAGAACGTCCGGACTCCACAGGGCAGGGTGGTGGCTAACGGCCACCCGGGGTGACCCGCGGGACAGTGCCACAGAAAGCAGACCGCCCGACGTTTCGGTGCCGGGTAAGGGTGAAAAGGTGGTGTAAGAGACCACCAGCGCCTGAGGTGACTCAGGCGGCTAGGGCCTGTCCGGCGGATCAGGTCGGAGGGAAGCGGCGGTGCCTTGTCGGCGCAGGTGAGCGGGGTCTGGTGCGT
>NZ_JBTLMO010000097.1:0-14327 GCF_054462255.1 Streptomyces sp. SD15
AAGAGGATCACCGGTCGTTCGAACTCGCCCGCGACCTCGCGGAAGATATGGACGGCCTCGGACTCCAGCGCGTCCAGGTGCGACAGGGAGTACGGCTTTTCGGTGCCTTCGTGCACGGTGACGGCGGTCGTCATGCGAGACCCCTCTCGGTGAGCAGCGCATGCAGCGCGGCCGCGGACTCCTGCACGGACTGGTGGTGCGACTCGATGCGCAGATCGGGCGACGCGGGCTCCTCGTAGGGGTCGTCGACACCGGTGAGCCCCGAGATCTCGCCCGCGGCCTGCTTGGCGTACAGCCCCTTCACGTCCCGCTCGCTGCACACCTCGACCGGGGTCGCCACGTGCACCTCCAGGTACGTGGTGCCACCGCTCCGGTGCCGTGTGCGCACCGCCTCACGGCTGTTCGCGTACGGCGCGATCACCGGGACGAGCGCCTTGACGCCGTTGCGCGCCAGCAGCTCGGCGAGGAAGCCGATCCGCTGCACGTTCGTGTCGCGGTCGGCGCGGGAGAAGCCGAGGCCCGACGAGAGGAACTCGCGGATCTCGTCGCCGTCGAGCACCTCGACGCGGTGGCCCTCCTCGCGCAGTCGGCCGGCCAGCTCGTACGCGATGGTGGTCTTGCCGGCACTCGGCAGACCCGTGAGCCAGACGGTGGCTCCGGTCGTCACTTGCTTCTCCCGGGAGTTGTGGGGGTTCTCGCCGGCCGCGGCGGTCGCGGTCGTCGGCGCGGCGGTGGTCGTCGTCATTCGTGCAGCCCGCACTCGGTCTTGGCGCGTCCCGCCCAGCGGCCGGCGCGTGCGTCCTCGCCCTCCAGGACCCGGCGGGTGCAGGGCGCGCAGCCGACGGAGGCGTAGCCGTCCATCAGCAGCGGGTTGGTGAGCACCCCGTGCTCGGCGACGTACGCGTCCACGTCGTCCTGCGTCCAGCGGGCGATCGGCGAGATCTTGACCTTCTGGCGCTTCTCGTCCCAGCCGACGACCGGGGTGTTCGCCCGGGTCGGGGACTCGTCGCGGCGAAGCCCGGTCGCCCAGGCGTCGTACCTGGTCAGGCCCTCCTCAAGGGGCTTGACCTTGCGCAGCGCGCAGCACAGGTCCGGGTTGCGGTCGTGCAGCTTGGGGCCGTACTCGGCGTCCTGCTCGGCGACCGTCTGGCGTGGGGTGAGCGTGATGACGTTGACGTCCATCACCGCCTCGACCGCGTCCCGGGTGCCGATGGTCTCCGGGAAGTGGTAGCCGGTGTCGAGGAAGACTACGTCGACCGGGCTGTCGCCGGGCCTGGCACGGGAGGCGAGGTGGGCGACCACCGCGTCCTCCATGGAGGAGGTGACGCAGAACTTCTTGCCGAAGGTGTCGACCGCCCACTGGAGGATCTCCAGGGCGGAGGCGTCCTCGAGGTCGCGCCCCGCCTGCTCGGCGAGGCTCTTCAAGTCCTCGCCCGTACGCTCTTTCTGAATCGTCGTCATATCTCTGCCCCTCCACGATCGTCCTGCCGAAGTCCCCGGGAGAGCAGCCCGAGGAACTTCAACTGGAAGGCTCGATTGCACGCCGCGCATTCCCACGCGCCGTGACCCTGCTCGCTCGGACGAAGGTCTTCGTCACCGCAGTAGGGACAGTAGAAAGGGGCAGCTCGCTCGCTCATGACAAAGCCTCCTCGGAGGCGCGGGCGGCCCAGGTGGCGAAGCGCTCGCCGTCTTCGCGCTCCTCCTGGAAACGCTTCAGGACCCGCTCGACGTAGTCGGGCAGCTCCTCCGACGTGACCTTCAGACCACGGACCTTGCGTCCGAAACCGGCCTCCAGGCCGAGTGCGCCGCCCAGGTGCACCTGGAAGCCCTCGACCTGCTCGCCCTGGTCGTTGAGGACCAGCTGGCCCTTGAGACCGATGTCCGCGACCTGGATACGGGCGCAGGCGTTCGGGCAGCCGTTGATGTTGATGGTGATCGGCTCGTCGAACTCGGGGATGCGGCGCTCGAGTTCGTCGATCAGGGAAGCGCCGCGCGCCTTGGTCTCGACGATCGCGAGCTTGCAGTACTCGATGCCGGTGCAGGCCATGGTGCCGCGCCGGAAGGGGGAGGGATTGACGGTGAGGCCGAGCGCTTCGAGGCCTTCGGCCAGCGACGCGACCTGGTCCTCCTCGATGTCGAGCACGATCATCTTCTGCTCGACGGTGGTCCGCAGCCGGCCCGAGCCGTGTGCCTCGGCCAGCTCGGCGATCTTCGTGAGCGTGGCGCCGTCCACGCGGCCCACGCGCGGCGCGAAGCCGACGTAGAAGCGGCCGTCCCGCTGCCGGTGCACACCGACGTGGTCGCGCCAGCGGGCGACCGGCTGGTCCGGGGCGGGGCCGTCGACGAGCTTCCGCTCGAGGTACTCGTCCTCCAGGACCTGGCGGAACTTCTCCACGCCCCAGTCGGCGAGCAGGAACTTCAGGCGGGCGCGGGTACGAAGGCGCCGGTAGCCGTAGTCACGGAAGATCGAGATGACGCCCTCGTAGACGTCCGCGACCTCGTCCAGCGGGACCCAGGCGCCCAGGCGCTGGCCGATCTTCGGGTTGGTGGAGAGGCCGCCGCCGACCCACAGGTCGAAGCCGGGGCCGTGCTCCGGATGGTTCACGCCGACGAAGGCGATGTCGTTGATCTCGTGCGCCACGTCGAGGAGCGGCGACCCGGAGATCGCGGACTTGAACTTGCGGGGCAGGTTCGAGAAGTCCTTGTTGCCGATGATCCGGCGCTGGATCTCGTCGATGGCCGGGCTGCCGTCGATGATCTCGTCCTCGGCGATCCCGGCGACGGGCGAGCCGAGGACGACGCGGGGCGTGTCACCGCAGGCCTCGGTCGTGGACAGCCCGACGGCCTCCAGCCGGTCCCAGATCTCCGGGACGTCCTCGATGCGGATCCAGTGGTACTGCACGTTCTGCCGGTCGGTGAGGTCGGCGGTGCCGCGCGCGAACTCCTGCGAGATCTCGCCGATGACGCGCAGCTGATCGGTGGTCAGCCGGCCGCCGTCGATTCGGACGCGCAGCATGAAGTACTCGTCGTCCAGCTCCTCCGGCTCCAGGATCGCGGTCTTGCCGCCGTCGATCCCGGGCTTGCGCTGGGTGTACAGCCCCCACCAGCGCATACGTCCGCGGAGGTCATTGGGGTCGATCGAGTCGAAGCCCCGCTTGGAGTAGATCGTCTCAATGCGTGTCCGCACATTGAGACCGTCATCGTCCTTCTTGAACTGTTCGTTGCCGTTGAGCGGGGTGAAGTGACCCACGGCCCACTGACCCTCGCCACGGTGACGACTCACCTTGCGGCGGGGCGCGGCGTCGGGATTCTGCGGGGTGGCGGCCATGGTTGATACGTCCTTCGGGACTGCGGGACAGGAAGGAGGGCGGCTCTTACCTGCACAAACGGACACATACGGAAGTACGCGCGCGTCATTGCGCAGAGCGAGGCAAAGGGGAAAATGTCGGCTGGGCCGGGGCTGTCAGCTCGCCGGACAGATGGCGCTGGACATGCGGCCGAGGTCGACGTGCCGCCGACTCACCAAGGCAATTCCAGTTCCAGACATGACGGAAGCGTGTCACGGGGATCTCCGGACAGTCCACCATCATCCATCATGTGGACACCCTTGTCTCGAATCGCGGGACGGGGGTGTCGTCGGTCACACGGCCGGGTATTCCTTGGCGTCCCGACAGGCCATGCGCAGGGTGCCGGAGCGCCGTCGGAACGCCGTCGCCAGGTCAGACGGCCCGCGCCCCCGGCCAGGGCCCGGGTGCGGCCTCCTCCGGCTCCTCCTCCACCTTGGTGTCGAAGAGCTTGAAACCGCGTCGCAGATAGTTGTCCATGGCGTGCTCCCCGTCCTTGCTGCATGTATGCAGCCAGACACGCTTCGTCTCGGCCCACCCCGGCCGGCGCTCCGCCAGGTCCCAGGCCCGCGCGACCCCGTACGAGAGGAGATGGCCGCCGATCCGCCGGCCGCGGAAGGCGGGGATCAGCCCGAAGTAGACGATCTCCACGACGCCGTCGTCCTGCGGGTCCAGCTCGACATAGCCCGCGGGCGTCCCCCGGTCGTAGGCGACCCAGGTCTCCGCGCCCGGCCTGTTCAGGGCCTGCTGCCACTGCTCGTACGTCCAGCCGAGCCGGTCGGTCCAGCGGATGTCCCCGCCGACCGACGCGTACAGGAAGCGGCTGAACTCGGGCGAGGGGACCTCGGAACGCACGATCCGGACGTCCCCGTCGGGCGCGATCGCGGGCAGCAGGTCGGTCGGGGCCGTCTGCTCCAGGGACCAGGTGGTCACAGTGACGTTGCTCATGCGGGTCAGGGAACCACGGGGGCACGCTCGCCTCCAAAGCCGACCCCGCCTCCCGGGGGCCTCGCTACCCCAGCGACCTGTCCACCGAGGCCAGCGGAACGGCGTACAGCACCCGCTCCGGCACCGAGTCCGCCCCCGCCCCGCTCAGCGTCCACAGCTCGCCGGTCTGCGGCCAGTACGACAGGGACGCGGTGTGCTGCCCCCAGCAGGCGTACGACTGGTCCGCGGTGCACCGGACCGCCTTGGCGCCGCTCCCGCTCTGCCGCCAGAGGGTGCCGTGCTTGCCGCCGCTGTCGGGTGCGTGGCCGACGTACCAGTCGGCCTTGCGTGCCCCCGCGGGCGTGTGCGAGAGGACGCCCGAGAGTCCGACGGCCTCGGTCCGGTAGGCCTCGGCCGCGTCGACGCGGCCCAGCGAGTCGCTGCCGAGCAGGCCCGTGCGGTCGGCTGCGGCGCTGTAGGAGTACCGCCAGACACGAGTCCGGTCCGTGCTCCCGGAACCCTCCGTCGCGACCAGGCTGCCCGGCGCCGAGGTGCGGTCCAGTGAGAGGGAACCGATGCAGGGGGCGGAGTTTTCGCCGCCGCAGGTGCCGCCCGCCGGGCTGTACGAGCCGACGGCCGGCAGCACGTACTGATAGCCGTGCGCGGAGTAGCCGCCGCGCACCTTGCCGATCGCCTCGCTGTCCACCCCGGCCCGCAGGACGCGGTGCAGGTCGAAGACGAGCAGACCCGCACCGTCGCGGGCGGTGACGATCAGCTTGTCCTGGTACCAGACCATTCCGCCCATGTCGGCGCGGACCGCGCCGAAGTCCTTGCCGCCGTCGAGCGGGGCGACGAGCAGCACCCAGCGGTACGTGAGAGCCGCCGGGTCGGATGCGTCGATGAAGGCGACACGGCCCAGGCCCTCGTCCCGGGCGGGTTCGCCCGCCGCGCGGTCGTTGTGGCTCCAGCCCGCCACGATGACCCGCCGTCCGCCCCACTGGCCGTTGTCGTCGCCGTCGCCCGAGGTGGTGACGGAGCGGGGCAGCCACTCCTGGGTCCGCGCGTCCTCGCCGGCCCAGCAGTACGCGCGCGTGGCGACCGGCTCGAGGGGCAGCGCGGCCCGCTCGGTGCCGGAGCAGTCGGCCTTGTCGCGCATCGTGTGGTCGGCGCCCGTCAGGACACCGGAGACGCCGACGTTGCCGCCCATGTCCTTGGCGAGCGTGTCGAGGGTGTCCTCGGCGACCAGGTTCTCGTGCAGCCGGAGCCTGCCGATCTCCGAGGAGGAGGTGACCGGAGTCAGCGCGCCCGGACTGTTGTCGCCGGTCGCCTGGGAGGTGCTGATCAGCGTCGCGGCCGCGGTGAGCGCGAGGGCGGTTCCGGCCAGGGTGGCGCGCAGCGCCTGTCCCCTTCGCCTGCGACGGTGCCTGCCGCGGTGCTTCATGCGTCCTCCCGAGGAAGGCCAACTGCCTCTCATGGCCAGAACGTTGACGGAGAGACAGGTGGGGTGGCCTGTGAGGGGATGCTACGGCAGAGAGTCACGAGCCCGGTCGAAGACCCCCGAAGACGTCCGCGAAATACGCTCGTCACGGCTCTTTAAAGACACGCCCGGCTCTTTAAGGACACGTCCGGTCCTTTAGGGGCACATTCGGCTCGTTGGGGCACGTTCGGCTCTTCAAGGGCGCATCCGGCCCTGTCGCGGTGGAAGGGGAGTCGGTGAAGCGCGCCCCGCATACCGCCGGTGCCGTGGAGTGCGGGAGCAGGTCCCGGGGGTTCTCCGGGAGGAGCAACTCGACCTCGGCGTCCTCGCGGAAACGATACGGGCGGTGTTCCAGAAAGGCCCCGAGATAGCGCCGTACACGCGACATCTCGGCCCGGACCGTCACCGTACGGCCGGGGTCGTCGAACAGGTCGGCGGCGAGGCCCGCGGCGCTGCGGCCGGTGGGGCGGACGGCCAGGAGGTAGAGCAACTCGGCGTGCCGAGGGCTCAGTTCGTGGCGCCAGGTGCCCGCGTCAGACGCGACAGTGATCGACCAGCGGCGCGGGTGCGCCAGGTCCAGGACGATCCGTGTGGCCCCGGGGGGTGCCGGCTCGTCGGCGGCCCGGATCAGCCAGCCGCCGGGCAGCGGCTCCAGCACGCACAGTCCCAGCGTCGGCAGCCAACTCCGCCCCGGGGACGGAGCCTTGGGCAGCGCGAGCCGGTTCGTGTACGGCATCCCGGTGACCGCGGCGGTCCAGCCGTCCTGGTCCACCGCGACGGCGCGCCCGCCGAGCCGGGCCAGCACCGGCGCCGCCACCGCGCGCAGCCGCTCCAGCGAGGTCAGATGCAGGTCCCGCAGCCGCGCCTCGGCGAGCTTGGCCACGGAGGCGACCAGGGCGAGCGTGGCCGGATGCAGGGTGTCCAGCGGCCCGCTCACATCCACGACGCCGATCAGACCGCCGTCGCGCGGGTCGGTGATCGGCGCCCCGGTGCAGGTCCACGAATGGTGGGTGCGCACGAAGTGCTCGGCGGAGAAGACCTGGACGGGGCGGCGGGCGACCAGCGGGGTGCCGACGCCGTTCGTGCCGACGACGTCCTCGCGCCAGTCGGCGCCGGGCTCGAAGCCGAACCAGTCGGCCTTGCGCAGCACGGGCGAGCTGCCCTCGCGCCACAACACCCGGCCCTCCGCGTCCGCGACGACCATGATGTGGTGGGCGACGTCCGCGACCGAGAGCAGCCCTTCGCGCAGCACCGGCATGACGTGCCGCAACTCCGAGGTCTGGCGCCGCCGCTCGACCTCCTCGTGGACGAGCAGCCCGGCCCGGAAGTCGTGGTCGGGGTCGACACCGCAGCGCAGCATGCGCTCCCAGGACTGCTCGATCACCGGGCGCGGCGCGACGGGGGCGGGCTGCCCGGAGAGCGTGGCGTCGCGCACTTCGCGGAGCACGTGCGCGGCCTGTGCGGCGTCCAGGGCGGCGAGCCGCTTCACGTCGATCCGCGAGTGCGCCACTGGATCCTCCCCGGACGGGCTGCGGCCCTTGTACGCAGCCCCTTTCGGCCACGGGTCTTCGGGCCCGTACTGACTGCTGTCCTCATAGTGCCGCCCGGCACCGGCGGAGGGACACAGTCCGCCCACAGGCGAGAGAAAGTTGCAACCCCTTGCAACCCTGGCGAACAGTCGTACGGAGTCCGAAACTTGAGCAACGCCGCCGTGCGGCGTATGCGCTCCTGGCAACGGGGCCGGCGAGCGGGGGTGGTGCCGTGTCGGCGCGGCACCACCCCCGCACCGCCGCTTCACGCGACCGGTCGTGCCCGCTCCACCACGGTGGCCAGATCCAGACTGTGCGGCAGGGTGCCGAAAGCCGCGCCCCAGTCGCCACCCAGGCGTGAGGCGCAGAACGCGTCGGCGACCTCCGCGGGCGCGTACCGGACGAGCAGCGAGCCCTGGAGCACCAGCGCGATGCGCTCCACCAGCCGGCGGGCCCGGCCCTCGATGCCTTCCAGGTCGGCGAGTTCGGTCAGCAGGTTCTTGATCGCGCCGTCGAGGCGGTGGTCGGCGCCGCGGGCCCGGCCCACCTCCCGCAGGAACGCGTCGAGCGCCTGTGGTTCCCGCTGGAGCGCCCGCAGCACGTCCAGGGCCTGTACGTTGCCCGCGCCCTCCCAGATGGAGTTGAGCGGCGACTCGCGCAGCAGCCGCGGCATACCGGACTCCTCGACGTACCCGTTGCCGCCCAGGCACTCGAGCGCCTCCACCGCCACGGATGTGCAGCGCTTGGTCACCCAGTACTTGGCGGCCGGCACCGCGAGCCGCAGGAAGGCACGCTCCTGCTCACCGTCGTCGTCGTACGCCGCCGCCAGCCGCATCGCCAGCGTCGTCGCCGCCTCCGACTCCAGCGCCAGATCCGCCAGTACGTTGCGCATCAGCGGCTTGTCGATCAGCCTGCCGCCGAAGGCCTCCCGGTAGGTGCAGTGGTGCACGGCCTGCGCGACGGCCTGCCGCATCAGAGCGGCCGCGCCGAGCACACAGTCCAGGCGGGTCGCCGAGACCATCTCGATGATGGTGCGCACCCCGCGCCCCTCGTCCCCGACCCGGCGCGCCCAGGTCCCGTCGAACTCGACCTCGCTCGACGCGTTGGACTTGTTGCCGAGCTTGTCCTTGAGCCGCTGGATGCGAAACACGTTGCGCGTGCCGTCCGCCAGCACGCGCGGCACCAGGAAACAGGTCAGCCCGCCCGGGGCCTGCGCGAGCACGAGGAAACCGTCCGACATCGGCGCCGAGCAGAACCACTTGTGTCCCGTCAGCTCGTAGGTGCCGTCCTCGCCGAGCGGCCGCGCCGCCGTCGTATTGGACCGTACGTCGCTGCCGCCCTGTTTCTCTGTCATGCCCATCCCGAAGAGCGCACCGGCCTTCTCTGCGGCGGGCCGCAGCCCGGACTGGTCGTACACGGTGGACGTCAGCCGCGGCTCCCACTCGGCGGCGAGCGCGGGGTCGGTGCGCAGCGCGGGCACCGCCGCGTGGGTCATCGACAGCGGGCAGCCGTGGCCCGCCTCGGCCTGCGTCCAGACGACGAAGCCCGCCGCGCGCCTGAGGTGTCCGCCGGGGCGGTTCCAGGCCGCCGTCAGCCCCGCCGACACGCCCTTGCCGAGCAGTCGATGCCAGGCGGGATGGAACTCGACCTCGTCGATGCGGTTGCCGTAGCGGTCGTGGGTGCGCAGCTTCGGCGGGTTCTCGTTGGCCAGCACCCCCCACTCCTGCACCTGAACGGAGCCGGTACTGACGCCGAGGGCCGACAGCTCCTCGCGCGCCTCGTCGACAAGAGAGGGATCCAGGTGCCGCTCGACCGCCTCCACGAGGGCCCGGTCGGCGGCAAAGACGTCATATCCCACCAGGGGCGGAGCCTGGTTGGTCACGGTGTGGGTGCTGGCTGCCATACGGATACGGTAAGGATGTGCACCAGGCAAAAGAAACACCTGAACGGCCTCCTTCGGGCCGCTTCCACCGCGCTCGCGCGCTGTACAGAAATGTGTCGAAGCGCAGGACCGCCTGGCTGCTTCTCAAGGACACCGTCAACTCCTGCATGGAGTACCGGATCCTGGGGCTGGCGGCCGAGGCCGCCTTCTTCACCCTGCTGTCGGTACCGCCGCTGCTGCTGAGCATGATCGGACTGCTCGGCTACGTGGACGACTGGACCGGCGCCGACTCGATCGCCGGCCTGGAGAGCAACATCCTGGAGGCGTCCCGCACGGTGCTGTCCGACAAGGGCGTCGCCGAGATCGCCCAGCCGATCCTCCACGACGTGATGAAGGGCGGCCGCCCCGACGTCATCTCGCTCGGCTTCCTGTTCGCCCTGTGGTCGGGTTCCCGCGCGGTGAACGTCTTCATCGACACCATCACCGTGATGTACGGCCTCGACGGCGCCCGCGGGATCGTGAAGACCCGGCTGATGTCGTTCCTGCTGTTCATCGTCGCGCTGATCATCGGCTCGGTCGCGCTGCCGCTGATGGTCGCGGGCCCGGACGCGGTGGTGAACATCGTGCCGTGGTCGACGACCCTCGTGCAGGTTCTGTACTGGCCGGTCGTCATCGTCCTGTCGATCGTCTTCCTGACGACGCTCTACCACGTGTCCGTGCCGGTCCGTTCCCCCTGGGTCGAGGACGTGCCGGGCGCCCTGGTGGCCCTGGCCATGTGGGTGCTCGGCAGCTTCCTGCTCCGCATCTACCTGATGAACACGGTCGAGGGGCCCACGATCTACGGCTCACTGGCCGCGCCCGTCGCCGTCCTGCTGTGGATCGGCGTGTCCGCGTTCGCGGTCCTGGTCGGCGCCGCGGTCAACGCCGCGATCGACCGGATCTGGCCGGCCGCCGCCACGGCCGCCGCCCGCGCCGCGAACGAACGCCTGCGTGAGGAGCAGGCCGCCGAGTACGTCGCCCGTGCCGCCGCCTCCCGCGCGGCCGACCCTGATCCCGACGACCCGGACATGCCCTCCGAGTTCCCGGAACGCTGGTCGCGCTTCCTGCCCCCGGAGGACGTGACGTCCCGGCTGCGGACGCATGTGAAGAGCACGCATCACCCGCATCAGCCCCATCCTCAGCCGCACAAGAACGGGGAGGTTCCCCCTCGTGGGGAGTGACGCAGCGGTTGGGGAGTGACGCAGCGGCCATGGCCTTTGGCGTCTATGCCTTCCAGACCCCGGCCGCGGCCGCCTCCCTGACGAAATCCGAGAAGTCGCGCGGCTCGCGGCCCAGGATCTGCGGGACGCCGTCCGAGAGGTAGGAGTTGCGGCCGTCGAGGAGGCTCTCGAAGAGTTCGACGAGGAACTCGGCCTCCTGCGCAGGCACCCCGAACCCGGCCAGGGCGTCGCCGTACCGGCGCGCCGTCACCGGGACGTACGTCAGCTCGCCGCCCGTCACCTCGGCGATCTCCGCGACCGCCTCCCGGAAGCTCAGCAGCCGGGGCCCGGAGAGGGCCAGATCCCGCCCGACGTAGCGGTCGCCCGCCGTCAGCGCGGCCACCACGACGTCCGCGATGTCCCGCACGTCGATGAACGGCTCGCGCACCTCACCCGCCGGGAACACCAGCTCCCCGTGCCGTAGCCCGTCCACCAGCGGGCCCTCGCTGAAGTTCTGCGCGAACCACGCGGCCCGTACGACCGTCCAGCCCGCGCCCGACGCCCGCACCGCCTCCTCGGTCGGGTGGGCCCGCTCCTCACCCCGCGACGACAGCAGCACGAGCCGCCGTACGCCGAGCCCGACCGCCTCCCGCGCGAAGGCGCCGACCGCCTCGGTGGCGGCGGGCGAGCCGACATCGGTGGGGTAGGCGAGATACGCCGCGTCGGCGCCCCGCAGGACGTCCGCCCACGTCGACCGGTCCGCCCAGTCGAAGCCCTGGGCGCGGGACGCGGCCCGCACCGTGAGCCCGGCCGCCCGCGCGGCCTCGGCGACCCGCCGCCCGGTACGCCCCGAGGCCCCGGTGACCACCACGGTCGTGTCCTGTGTATCCCGCATGTCCTGTGTACGGGCTGTGTTCTCCGTCATGCGGCCAGTGAATCGCCGAGCGGTCCCCGCGGCCCATCGGTGAAGGGCTCATTCCCATACGCGAGCGTCTACGACAGTTCCCCGGGGCCGATTACGCTGACGCCATGGACGCACTCGCCGGCCTGTTGGAGGGCCCCCGCGCACGGGGCGCCTTCATGATCCGGGCGTGCTTCGACCCGCCCTGGTGCATCCGCGTCGAGGACCGCGCCCCCCTGACGATCATGCTGGTGGTCCGCGGCGATGCCTGGGTGATGCCGGACGAGGGCGAACCGCTGCGGCTGCGGGCCGGCGACCTCGCCATCACACGCGGCCCCGACCCGTACACCTGCGCCGACGCCCCCGGGACGGCACCCCAGGCGGTGATCCTGCCGGGCGGTGGGTGCGCCTACCCCGACGGGCGGTCGCTCAAGGGCCACTGGGACCTCGGCGTACGCAGCTGGGGCGACCGGCTCGAGGGCTCCACGGTGCTGCTGATCGGGACGTACATGATGCAGGGCGAGGTCAGCGGCCGGCTGCTCGACGCCCTGCCGCCGCTGCTCTCGCTCACCCAGGACGTGTGGGACTGCCCGCTGACGCCGATCCTCGCCGAGGAGATGGGGCGCGACGAGCCGGGGCAGGAGGTCGTCCTGGACCGGCTGCTCGACCTGCTGATGATCGCCGCGCTGCGCGCCTGGTTCTCCCGCCCGGAGGCCGAGGCCCCCGCCTGGTACCAGGCGCTCGCCGACCCCGTCGTGGGCCGGGTGCTGCGGCTCCTCCAGGACGACCCGGCGCACCCCTGGACGGTGGCGACGCTCGCCGCGAAGGCCGGGGTGTCGCGGGCCGCGCTGGCCCGCCGCTTCAGCGACCTCGTGGGCGAGCCTCCGATGACGTACCTGACCGGCTGGCGCCTCGCCCTGGCCGCCGACCGTCTGCGCGAAACGGACGACACCCTCGACGCGATCGCCCGCCACGTCGGCTACGGCAGCGCGTTCGCGCTGTCCAGCGCCTTCAAGCGGGTGTACGGGGTCAGCCCGCAGGAGCACCGGACGCGGGCGGCGTAACGTGACATCCGAGTACGCGCAACGAGCCTCGCGGTTGCCGGGCGCCGTGGTGTGGACCCGGGGGACATCGGGTTCTTCGGCGGGGTCGGTGGACTCCTCGGTAGCGGCCGTTCTGCCCGACGGCTGCATGGACCTGCTGTGGCACGAGGGGCGGCTGCTGGTCGCCGGGCCCGACACACACGCGTACGTTCCCGAAGACGCGACCGGCCCCTGGGCCGGCGTCCGCTTCTACCCCGGCACGGCACCCGCGTTCCTCGGGGTGCCCGCGCACGAACTGCGCGACCGGCGCGTCGACTTGGCGGACCTGTGGCCCGCCGCGCAGGTGCGGCGACTGACCGCGCGCGTGGGCGCGGCCGCAGATCCCGCGCAGGCACTGGAGGACGTGGCGCTGGACCGTGCGGCCGACGTGGAGCCCCCCGATCCCCTGCTGCGGGAGCTGGTGGCGGCCTTGGACGAGGGGCGGCCGGTAGCGGCCACCGCCGACCGACTCGGCCTCGGCGCACGACAGTTGCACCGCCGCTCGCTGTCCGCCTTCGGGTACGGCCCCAAGACGCTGGCCCGCGTACTGCGACTGCAGCGGGCGCTCGCCCTCGCGCGGGCCGGGGTGCCCTTCGCGGAGACGGCGGCCCGGTCCGGATTCGCCGACCAGGCCCATCTGGCCCGGGACGTGCGGGAGTTGGCGGGGGCGACCCTCGGCGGGCTAGTCGGCCGAGGGTAGCCGGGCGAACAGGTCCACGCCGTTGCCGTCCGGGTCGAGCACGACCGCGTACCGCATGCCCCAGACGGCGTCCCACGGTTTGAGCTCGCCGTGGTGACCGGCGCCGACCAGGGTCTCGTACACGGAGTCGACCTCCGCGGGACTGTCACACACGAAGGCAAGGCCGACCCTGCCGCCCCCGGCCGACGGCTGCCACTCCGGGTGGAACGACCGGATCGTCTCCTCGGTGTCGAGCGCCAGCCGCAGTCCGCCGGGCAACGCGGCCTCGACATGCGGCTGGTCCTCGGAGCCCTCGGGGAAGACGAGCCCGAGGCGGCGATAGAAGGCGAGAGAGGCGGCCATGTCGGTGACGACCAGGCCGATCAGATCGAATCGTGGAGTCATGCCGTCACGTTAGGGCCCGCCACGGGCGGGGGTCTTGAAGGAATCGGACACGGTCTGGCCCCCGCACCTTGCACGGCCCCGCCCCGTGCTGTGCACAGAAAAAAGGGCGACTTCAGTCCCGGGTAGTTGACGAGTCTGTGGAACACCTGTGCGGCAGGATGGGCGCATGAGTCGACCTCTGCGCGTGCTGCTGCTTCCGCTGGTGTTGCTCCCTGTGCTGCTGACGGGGTGCGGTACGGAGAAGGTCGGCGCCGGAACGGACGCCGCGACGACCACCGTCCCCGACCGGGCCGAACTCGAGGCCCGCGCCCGGGCGTTGCAGATCGCGCCGGAACTCGTGTACGTCACGGAGGCCCCGGGCTTCACCCTCGCCCAGCAGTCGGTCGGTGTGTACGGCGGCGACGGCTTCTCCGCCGCCTACTGGTCCGAGAAGAGCGGCGCCCAGATCCAACTCTCCGTGGACCGGGACACCATGACGACGGCGAGCTGCCCGAAGCAGCCGGGCGGCGAGGTGTCCGACGAGCGCACGGTGTGCGAGCGGGACGGCTCCGCCTGGTACCGGAGCGGGGGTGGGCAGCACTCGTACGCGGTCGCCGAGAAGGGGCACGTCGTCCGGGTGAGTGCCGATGAGCGCGCGGTTTCCCGGGCCGTTCTGCGCGCCGCCGTCGAGTCCGCCCACCGTCCGGACACCGGCGAACTGGCCGCCGTCCTGCCGCCCGCCCCGACCGCCGTCGCGCCGGTCGAGCGTGGTGACCTTCCCCCGGTGGGGGACGGGGCTCCCGACAACGAGGTGGGGACGACGGGTTGAGGGCAGCCATAAGGCTTACTGATCGTTTCAGAATGAGGTTCGGAGTCGTCTCAAGCAGATGATGCTGCAGGCGAGTTGGAGTAGGCCGAGGTGG
>NZ_JBTLMO010000098.1:0-13753 GCF_054462255.1 Streptomyces sp. SD15
TCGGTGGTGTCGGCGAACTTGAACTTCTGCAGCACCAGCGCGAGGGCCAGACGGGCCTCGGTGAGCGCGAACTGCCGACCGATGCAGGCACGCACGCCGTTGCCGAACGGCTTGTAGGCGTGCGGGTGGTGCTTGACCCGGTTCTCCGGCAGCCACCGGTTGATGTCGAACTCGTCCGGCCGGTCCCACGCCTTGGGGTGGGTGTGCAGCGGGCCCTCGAGGATGTTGACCCGCGCTCCCTTCTTCAGCTCGTAGCTGCCGCCGATGACGGTGTCCTCCAGCGGGGACTTGCCGATCAACGGGATGGGAGCCCACAGGCGCAGGGTCTCCTCGAGGATCCGCGGGATCACGTCCATCTGCATGATCGTGTCGTAGTCCGGGACCGTGTCGCCCGGCAGCAGCCGGTCCACCTCGGCGTAGGCCTGGGCCAGGATGTGCGGGTTGCGCATCAGCGAGTACGTGGCGAACGACAGCAGACCACTGGTGGTCTCATGACCGGCGATCAGGAACGTCACCACCTGGTCACGGACGTTGTCGTCGTCCAGCCCCTTGCCGGTCTCCGGGTCGGTGGCCTCCAGCATCAGACCCAGCAGGTCATCCTCAGCGGTGCTCATCCCCTCACGGCGCTCCTTGATCACACTCTCGACCAGGTCCCGCATCAGCCGGATGTTCTCGCGGTACTTCTTGTCATCGGCCTTGCGCATCTTGGTCATCATCGGCAGCTCCTGCGAGCGCCGCAACGACTCGACCAGCGCCTCCAGCAGCGCGTTGAGGAAGGGGTGCAGATCCTCCTTGGCGAAGGAGTCGAACCGGTAACCGAACCCCGACAGGGCGATCGTGTCCAGGGTCAGCCGGGTGTAGTCATCGGTGATGTTGACCGACTGGCCCTCCCTGCGCTCCCACTTGCCCACCAGGTTCTGGGCGATCTCCAGCATCTGCCCGTAGTAGCCCTTCATCGCCCGCTGGCTGAAGGCCGGGAGGAGGACTCGGTGCGCCATGCCCCATTCCTCCTCGTGCTGGTGGGCCGTGAACAGGCCGGCTCCCGCGTAGTCCCGGACATGGGCCAGCGGCGTCTTGTCGATCTGCTTGAAGAACCGCGTCTCGTCGCAGACCTCGGCCACCAGGTCCGGATCCCAGACGAAGACCTGCTCGATCCCGGCGATCTCCATGCCGTAGAGCCCCTCGGGGAACCGCTTGGACAGCTCGCCGAAGTACTCCACCGGGTTGGTGCTGGGGATCTGCGGCGTGTGGCCGAGGAAGGGGACCCCGCGCGGAGACCGGATGGGTCGCAGGTCGTTCTTTGACTGGGTGGTCATGGCTTGCTCCTCTGTACAGGAAGGGGGTGGGCAAGGGAGCCGGCGATGCCGGGGTGCACCCCAGAAACATACGCCGTATGGAATTGGTACCATACGGCGTATGGAAAGTCGACCGCAGCCCGGGGCCATGCGGGCGACCGTCATGCCGTCGTGTGGCCGAGCTCATTTCCATACGCTGTATGAAACTGATACCGTCCGCGTATGGAAAAGGCGAAGCGTCCCCCGCGGGGAACAAGAAAGAGGGACGTGCCTCTGACCGAGGCCGGGATCTATGCCGCCGCCCTGCGGCTCATCGACGCGGACGGGGTCGAGGCGCTCACCATGCGCAAACTCGCGACCGCGCTCGATGCGAACCCGATGTCGCTGTACCACCACGTGCCGAACAAGGACGCCGTGCTGCGCGGCGTGGCGAGAATGGTCGGCACCCAGTTCCGCACCGTGACGCTGGAGGACGCTCCCTGGCAGGAGCGCATCCGCCTGCTCGCCACGGATTTCCGGACGCTGGCGCACCGCCACCCCAAGCTCATGGGCTACTCGTTCAGCCACCAGTCGGACTTCATCCAGCCCGAAGACCCGTTCTGGGTTGCGCTCACCGCGATCCTGGACGCCGCAGGGGTGCCGCACTCGGATCTCCCGCTGATCACTGCTCTCGTGGGCGCCGTCCTCACCGGTGTCCTCAGCGCCGAACTCAACGGCGCGCTCCACCGGTGGACGAGCCTCAAACCCCCCACTGTCGGCGAAGACGGGCTCACCCCTCCAGGCCGTGACGAGAACCGCGTCTTCCGCCTGACGCTGGACACGATCATCACGGGCCTGGAGAGCCGACTCCCCGCCGATGGTGACGGCCAGGGCGTCGGCCATTGATCGGGCAGTCCTGAAGCATTGCGGCCTGAGGCCCGCCCGACCACGGGCGGGCCTCAGGCCGCAATGCTTCAGGAGGCACCGCACCCATCACACCCGGAAGGCCCTGTCCAGGCGGCCGCAGCAGATGCGCGGTGTGCTGCGGCTGGGCCGGGCGGCCGATCTGTGGCCGACCTGGTGGTGTACACCGTCGGCGGATCCACGTGCGCGCCCTGCGGGCGCAGCCTGCCCTACGCCACCTCGCGCTCACCCTTGCCCCTGGTTCGCTCGCCTGGATGGTGTGCATGGCGCCCGGTCTCGTACGGTCCCAGGAACCGCAGCGTCCGGCCGTGGCCAGACCTCTGGACGCTGCCGTGCGGCACGCTCGCTCTCCGGACGACGCCGCTGCGCATGATTCGGTCGGCCGAGCTGCGGACACGGCAGCAGCCTGGCGCACGGTCCCGCCGGTACGCCTTCACCCCCCCGGTCGGCTGGGCCTCCATGTCACCGGGCGTCGGCCGCCCGTACTGACGGGCACTCAACCGGGTCTTCGGCAACTGCAGCTGGCCCCCGACCTCGCCGATCTCGTCCATGCCGGTTGCCGTCCGGCGAGCGCCGTGGCGGAGTTGCGCGGCGTTCCGGCACGAACGAGAAGGTCGCCGCAGACCTCGAGCGGCTCGGTACCTGTCACCGCAAGGGTGAGTCGGCGGTGGGCGTCAGCACGGACTCGGCGACGCCAACGATCTGGCTCATGTCGAAGCCCTCCATGTCCGCGCGGAATTCGGGGCTGGACAGGTACGCCTCCAGCCGCTCCTGAACGTCGTCGGCGTCCCGGTAGGAAACGAGGGCGTACAGCCGGGGCACCTCGCTCCCGGGAGCTGCGGGCCCCGTCCAGACGCCGTGTGTGGCGATCCTGTGCTTGGCCATACCGGGAATGTGCATGGACCAGATGTTCTCGTAGGCGACGAGCGCCTCAGGGCTGCTCAGTGTGTAGACACGAAGCTGGTACTGGGACATGAACTCTCTTTCCTTCTCTTCTGTGGCCGGGACAAAGGTCCCCATCCGCACGGCGGTTGGGAGGCTTCTCTCAGCTTTTTGCAAACAGGTTCGCGTGTTCGAGGTCCCAGTCGATGTGTCCGGACTCGGTACCCCGTGGCACCAGCGCCTCCGTGTTCTCCAGGAAGGCCTTGACGTCCTGCACGGGAACCTCGAGCAAGGCGGTGCCTGCGGGAGACCCGAGAACGATGTACATCGCTTGGTCGCCACGGCCGGCGGCCTGCCAGACCCGGATGTCCCCACAGCCTGCGGAACCCCTCAGGCCATCGGCCAGAAGATCCCGCCCCAGGACCCATTCGGTCGGCTCGTCGGTGTCGGTGTAAAAGGCGGCACGGACGACATAGGGATCAGTGGGCTCGTACCGCAGGCTCATGCACATGGACAGCGAGTAGGTGCGCGAGACGACAAGCTGCACGGCCACCCCCTGCATGACGGTCTTCAAAGACTCCATCGACTTTCACTCCTGCCTGGGCGGCGGTCAGCAACCGCTGATCTCGTCCCGGCCGTCGTGGTGCCAGCCATGGATCTCGTCCCAGGAGTAGCCCAGTTCGAGCAGGTAGCCGACACCGTGGTCCCAGCGGTAGGCGTCGGTGTTGACGCTGAAGGCCGGGCGTTGGACGGGCTCGGACGCAGAAGTCGTGGCCGAAGCGGTGCCCCCGGCACCGAGAACGGCGACACCCACGACCGCCACGGAGAAAGCGGTGACGGCAACGCGCCTCGTGGGCTTCTTCATGGTCTTTCCTTCCCGATCGGTGCGATCTGCACCATCGGCTGCAGGCAGGCGATGTGTGGCGCCTGGCGTGGTCCGAGCGAAACACTTCCATACGACGTATGGAAGTGCCCTCCAAGGATTACCATACGACGTACGGAAATGTCGAGGCGGCGAAAATGGCCCGCACGGCCGGCGGCGGCGGGAACAGCTCGACGTCCTCGCCCGGACCGCGTCGGCCGCCTGGACGAAGTCCGTCTGGCCTTCGAGAAGATGCTCACCTGAACCGACCATCTCGGGCTCTGCGCCGAGGAGATCAGCCATATCGGCGGGCAACTTGTCATCTATTACCAGGCTTTCACCCATCTTTTCCTCGTCGGCGCGGCCTTCGGACTCGACCACGTCCTGGGCTGAGCCCTCGCCACTGAGGGGCGAGCTTGCCCGGGATTTCCGTCTCGGGAGCCGTGGCATGCGGGCGCCCGGGTCCACCCCCATGCTGGAAGCGAGGGGGTGAGACAACGGAGGGAGTGGTGGGGATGCAGACCGTTGTGGATCTCACGCGTTGCCAGGGCTATGCGCAGTGCGTGTTCCTCGCGCCGGAGGTGTTCCGGCTGCACGGGGAGGAGGGGTTGCTGTACGCCACGGCCGTCCCCGACGACCAGGTCGAGCGCGTGCGCCAGGCCGCGGCGGCGTGCCCGGTGCAGGCGATCCTCCTCGGTGAGGAGGTGGGCGCCGGTGCCCGGTGACCTCAAGGACGGCCGTATCGTCATCGTCGGCGCGTCGCTGGCCGGGCTCAGGGCCGCGGAGGCGCTGCGCGAGGAGGGCTTCGCCGGCTCACTCACCGTGGTCGGGGACGAGCCCCACCCGCCCTACGACCGACCGCCGCTGTCCAAGCAGGTGCTGCTCGGCCAGGCGACGGCGGACACCACCGGGCTGCCGATGCGCCAGGACCCGAACGCCGATTGGCGGCTGGGCGTGCGCGCCACCGGCGTGGACCTGCTTGCGAAACAGGTGCTGCTGGAGGACGGCGAGTCACTGCCGTACGACCGAGTGCTGATCGCCACCGGCACCCGCGCGCGGCCCTGGCCCAACCCGGAGGAAGCCGCCCTGGACGGGGTGTTCACCCTGCGCACCCGCGAGGACGCCGGGGGACTGGCCCAGCGGCTGGCCGCCGGGCCGGAGCGCGTGCTGGTGATCGGCGGCGGCTTCACGGGCTCGGAGATCGCCTCGGCCTGCCGGGAACGGGGACTGGAGGTCACGGTCGCCGAACGCGGCCCCGCCCCCCTGGTGGGCGCGCTCGGTGGCACCCTGTCGCAGCTCGCGGCCGTCATGCAGCGCAACCACGGCGTGGACCTGCGCACCGGGGTGACGGTCACTGCCTTGCGCGGGAACGGCAGCTTCACCGGTGCGGAGCTGTCCGACGGCAGCCGCGTCGACGCCGACGTCTGCGTCGTGGCGCTGGGCGCGGTACGCAACGTCGAATGGCTGGCGGAGTCCGGGCTGGCGGCAGGCCCGCGCGGAATCGCCTGCGACGCCGGGTGCCGGGCCTTCAACATGTACGGAATCGTCACCGACGACGTCTTCGTGGCCGGTGACGTCTCCCGCTTCCCCCACCCGCTGTTCGGCTACCAGATGCTCTCCCTGGAACACTGGGGAAACGCCGTCGAGCAGGCCGAGGTGGCGGCACACAACATGGTCAATCCGGGGCCTCTGCAGCGCCCGCACCTGGCCGTCCCGTCGTTCTGGTCGACCCAGTTCGGGCTCAACATCAAATCGGTGGGCGTGCCCACCTACTCCGACCACGTGGTCATCGCTCAGGGCTCCCTGGAGGCGCGCCGTCTGGCAATGGTCTACGGCTACCAGGGACGGGTCACCGCCGCCGTCACCGTCGACATGGCCAAGTCGCTCGACTACTACCGGCACCTGATCGAGACGGCTGCTCCGTTCCCGCCCCCGCCCGGCGCCCAGGACCGTGCGATCGCGGCCGACATCATGATTCCGTCCGACGTGCCGGATCCGAAGGGGCTGTCTCACGGCCCCACCGTGGCGCTCACCGGGTACCTGCCCGACCGCCGACTGACCGTGGTGCAGCCCACGGGCTGATCCACGTCCCGTCAACGACGAGGAGCCACGATGCCCTCCGAGACCTTGCTGGCACGGATCACCGACTACGCCAGTCGCCCCGACCCCTACCCGCTGTACGCGGAACTCCGCGAGGCCGGTCCCGTGGTGCGGCAGGCAGACGGCAGCTACCTGGTCGGCACCTACCACGAGATCGCCGCTCTGCTCCACGACCCGCGGATGAGTGTCGACCCCCGCAGCCGTGGCGAAGTGACACACAAGCCGCCGTTCCTGCGGCTCGACGACCCGGAGCACCACAGGCTGCGCACCCTCGCCATGCGGCCCTTCGGCCCGCCGCACAGCCCGCGCCGGGTCGATGCCATGCGCGGCGAGATCGACCGGATCGCCAAGGAACTGATGGAGTCCTTCGAGGCGGGCCGGCAGATCGACGTCGTCGACGATTTCGCCTACCCGCTGCCCGTCACGGTGATCTGCCGCCTGCTCGGCGTACCGCACGAGGACGAGCCGCTCTTCCGGGCCTGGTCCGACGCTCTGGTCGCCGCCGCCGACGTCAGGCCCGAGGCGGACACCACCGAGACGGACAAGGCGGGCGACCAGGCGCGCATCGAGATGGGCGGGTACCTGGTCAACCTCGCCGAACAGCGCCGTGGCAAGCCGAGCGACGACATGCTCTCCGCCTTCGTCAACGAGCCGGACCCGGCCCTGCGGCTCACCCAGGAGGAACTCGCGGAAACCGCCGTGCTGCTGCTCATCGCCGGACACGAGACCACGGTCAACCTGATCACCAACGGGGTGCTCACCCTGCTGCGCCAACCCGAGCACCTGGACCAGCTGCGCCGTGACCCCGACCTGCTGCCGCGAGCGGTGGAGGAACTGCTGCGCTACGAACCTCCGGTCCACATCCGTGAGCGCGTCCCGCTCGCCGACATCGACGTCGCCGGTACGCCGATCGCCCAAGGTACCCCCGTCGTTCTGGTGCTGGCCTCGGGCAACCGCGACCCCAGGCGGTTCCATGATCCCGACCGGTTCGACCCCACCCGCCCGGACAACGAGCACCTCGGCTTCGGCAGCGGCATCCACGTCTGCTACGGCGCACCCCTCGCCCGCATCGAAGCCCAGGCCGCACTGGGCGCGCTGCTCCCCCGCCTCGGCACGGCACGCCTGGTCCAGGACCCGCCCCCCTACCGCCAGAACGCCATGCTCCGCGGACCCCGCCACCTGCCCATCCAACTCTGAGACTGAGGGGCGGCGACAGCAGGCGAGAGATACCAGCCACCCCGGTCCATTACGCAGGCCGCGGGAATCGGTGCGCAGTCGGCGCCGGCCGGCCGGTGCGCGACAGGAACCTCTTCACGCTGCGGCGGGAAGGGGCCGCCGGGCGAGGTCACGGGCCTCATCCGGGGAGAGGCCGAGCATGTGCAGCATCATCTCGGCCATCGTGCCTGCGGCCTGGTCGCTGTCGGCCTCGGGCTGGTTGCACCACAGCTCCAGGAGCGCGAGCAGGCTGCCGTTCAGCACGGTCAGGGCGATCACCGGGTCGACCACGGCGAACCGGCCTGCGGCCATGCCCTGCTCCACGTCGCGCTTCGCGCGCGGAGCCAGTCCGTCGCCGGCGCATATCCGACCGAGCTGGCTGTGGCACAGGATCTGCATGATCTCCGGATATGACTCGGCCATGCGCGCGCTGAGCCGCACGCCCCCAGCGAGGCGCTCGGCGGGATCATCGACGCCGTGCAGGCGTTCGTCGACGGCTTGGGCGTACTCCTCCAGTGCATCGGCCACGGCCGCGTCGAACAGGTCCGGCTTGCCCGTGAAGTGGTTGTAGAAGGAGCCGAGGCCCACGTCCGCGCGCTCCGCGATGGCATGGATGCTGGCGCTGGTGCCGCCGGACTCGGCCAGGATCTGCCGTGCGGCGCGGACGAGCGCCTGGCGGGTCTCGGCACGACGGCGTTCGAATCGGTTCCTGCGTGGGGCTGGCATCGGCATGCTCCATGGATAAGAGCAGCATTTCTGATGAATTCATCATTGCGCTGCCCGTTTCAACTGTCCACCCCGGCCCACCAATCCCGACTCCGCGGTGGCGTGACGTGACAGCGTACGGACATATCTGGGCATTTGATCAATTTCGAGGGACTTGACGATGAAGCGGTCGTAACTGACTATTTCATCAGAAGTGGACAAAGCCGTCCATCGGGCCGACGCCGCACATGCCGACGCCGCACATTGCCGACGCCGCACATGCCGACGCTGTCGCACACCTCCGCACCGATGGGAAGAAACGGATGACGAACACCGACCACATGCCACTTGCCGAGCCGGTGAGCCCCCGAGAGATACCCGATGCGGCCATAGCGATGCTCGATGCGGAGGGCGACGTGGTGGGGTGGACGCACGCTGCTGAGCAGCTTGTCGGGTACTCGGCCGGGGAAGTGGTGGGCCGGTCCGCCGCACACGTGCTGCCGCCCGCCGAGGACGCCCCGAGTGCTTCGGCGTTCGCCGAGCAGTGCCGTGCCCAGGATGGCTGGTCCGGCACCGTGACGGTCCGCCACCGCGACGGCCACGCCATCAAAATGACGCTGCGGATCTCACGGCTGTGGGGGCAGGACGCCGGCACCCGGTGGCTGGTGTCCGTGACCGACATAGGCACCTTGTCTTCGGGGGAGTCCAACGGAGCTGTGCGGGAGTCGCTCCTGGCCCACGCACCGATCGGCATCGCCGTCTATGACCCGCAGCTGCGGTGTACCTGGGTCAACGACGTCATGGAGCGCCACCACGGCACTCCTCGTGAGCGATGGTTCGGACGCCGCCTGCGGGACTCACTGCCCGCCGTCGAGGCCGAAGCGCTCGAGGTGGTGATGCGGCAGGTGCTGGAGAGCGGCACCACCATGGTCCACGAGTACCGGGCGTGGTCGTCGACGGACCGGCGCCGGGAGCACGCGTACTCGGCCTCGTTCTTCTGCCTCCAGGACGCGGAGGGCACGGCACTGGCAGTGTGCTCCATGAGCGTGGACGTCACCGGCAACCGGCGGGCGCGCGAGCGCCTTGCCATCCTCAGCGAAGCCAGCACGCGCATCGGCAGCACCCTCGACGTCATGCAGACCGGGCAGGAACTGGCCGACCTTGCCGTGCCCCTGCTGGCCGACCACGTAGTCGTCGACCTGGTGGAGTCGGTTCCGTTCGGCGTGGATCCCTCGGCGGGGACCGGCACGGCGGCGAACGACCGCCCACCTGTGCTGCGCCGTGCCGGTGTGGCCTCCGTCGACCCGGGTGTCCTCAAGTTGCCGTGGGTGCGCCAAGATGTGATCCGCCCCTTCCCGAGCTCGCTGTTCGCCGCCGTCCTGCGCACGGGCAGGTCTTACCTGGAATCGGCGCTGGACACCTCTTCAGGCCCCTGGGCCCTTCACGACCCGGTGCGGACGCAGAAGCTCCGTGACAGCGGCGTCCACTCTTTGATGGTCGTACCCATCCGTGCACGGCGCTGTGTGCTGGGACTGGCGGTGTTCGCCCGCTCCGAGGAGCAGACGCCGTTCCAGGAGGACGACCTCCTCCTCGCCGAGGAGCTCGTCACCCGGGCCGCGCTCAGCCTGGACAACGCTCTCCAGTACGCGCGCCAACGCACCGCGGCCCTGACGCTCCAACGCGACCTGCTCCCCCACCATGTGGGAGGCGGCGCCGCCCTCGATGTGGCCTCGCGCTATGTGCCGGCTGACATGGACCACGGCGTGGGGGGCGACTGGTTCGACGTGATCAAGCTGTCTGGCGCCCGGGTGGCCCTCGTCGTCGGAGATGTGGTCGGACACGGCATCAACGCCGCGGCGACGATGGGCCGAATGCGCACCGCCGTCCGCACGCTCGCGAACATGGAATTGCCTCCCCACGAACTGCTGGCGCACCTCGATGACACGGTCAGGCGGCTGAGCGAGGAGGATGCCGACGCTCCGGACCAGCTCCCCGCGGCGGTGGGCGCCACCTGTCTGTATGCCGTCTACGACCCGGTCACCCGGCGGTGCACGATGGCGCGGGCCGGGCATCCCCCGCCCGCGATCATCGACCCGCAGGGCCATGCCACGTTCCCCGACATGCCCGCCGGGGCCCCGCTCGGCCTCGGCCTCGGTCTGATCCCCTTCGAGTCCGTGGAACTGGAACTGCCCGAGGGAACTCTGCTCGCGCTCTACACCGACGGTCTGGTCGAGTCCCGCGACGACGACATCGACGTGGGCCTGGATCGCCTGGGCGCCGCCCTGGCACAGTCCGGTTCGCCCCTGGAAGACCTGTGCTCTCAGGTGATCGAGACCTTGCCGACTCAGGCCCCGGCCGACGATGTCACCTTGCTCCTTGCGCGGACTCACGGACTCGAACCGGCCCAGGTCGCCTCCTGGGAACTGCCGAACGAGCTTGCCGCCGTCCGCATCGCCCGGCAGGCAGCCGCCCGCCAGCTCAGCGAATGGGGGCTTGATCATCTGGTGGACACCGAGCAGCTGATCGTCAGTGAACTGGTCACCAACGCCATCCGCTACAGCGCCGGGCCCATCCGCCTACGGCTCATCCAGCACCAGGTCTTGACGTGCGAAGTCTCCGACAGCAACCCCAGCCACCCACGCCCCCGTCATCCCCACACCATCGACGAGAACGGCCGCGGTCTTTCCCTCGTCGCTCAGTTGTCCCACAGGTGGGGCTCCCGCTCCGCAACGGACGGCAAGGTCGTCTGGGCCGAACAAGACCTGCCCTCCAAAGCCCTTGCGGCGTGACGCGCTGCCGACCGGCCGGCCGACGGTCGGCACAGCATGCCGATCTCTCGAGCCGCAGGCCCTCGTAAAGAAAGCCAGAGATGGATATAGAGAATGTCAGGAACGCCTACTCGGCAGACGCCTCCCAAGGATCGACGGGCGTCTCCGGTTCCGGTCCCAGCGGCAGGCTGTACGCCTGCGACGGTCCGGCAGCCGCCGTGCTCGACGATCGAGGCGCGGTGGTGCGGTGGACCGGGACAGCAGAGGACCTGACGGGGTTCCGCGCCGAGGAGGTCTGTGGCCGCCCCGTGCAGGAACTGGTGGCCGACCTCCCGGACGACCTGCGCGGCGCCACGGAGATGCCGGCGTCCGGCCGGGTACGGCTGTGGCACAAGTGCGGCGACACCATCGATGTCACCTTCCGGACCACCAAGCTGGGGGGCTCGGCGGAGGTCCTCGTCCTGGCGGCCCCTACCCACCACGTCGCCGACCACGAGCAGGGCGCAGCGCTCCTGCGTGCACTGTCCGCACAGAACCGGATCACGATCGCTGTGCACGACACGAATCTCACCACTGTGCAGACGAACGCCACGCCGGACACTTTCGACGGCCGTCCAGTACAGCCCGGCTCTCGGCTGAGCGACGTGCTGTGCACCGAGGACGCCGAGAACCTCGAGGCACTACTGCGCCAGGTACTCGAGACCGGTGCTGCACTGGTCCGCAGAAACCAGCACGTGAGCTGTCGGCACGATCCGGCGCGGCAGCACGCGCTGTCGCTGTCCGCCTTCCGACTGGAGGACGCGCGAGGACGCCCCACGGGGGTCGCAGCCCTGTACTTCGACAACGCCGACCAGATGCGCGCCCGACGTCATCTGGATCTCGCCCGCGAGGTGGCCGAGCGAGTAGGAGGATCCCTGGATGTCGTGCGCACCGCGCAGGACCTTGCGGACGTTCTCGCACCTGCGTTCGGGGATCTTGCCGCAGTCGACCTCGCGCACTCCGTTTTCGACGGGGAAGAACCCTCGAAGCGGCTGGGCGGTGGAGACATGGGCAACGCGGCCCTTGCGCCGGCCACCGCAGTGTGGCCGGCCGGCATCAAGCGCGGCGACCCCGTCCCGACCTTTCCCGACCACCCCCTCCTGCGCAGCTTCCGACACGGCGAGACACTCGTCTTCGGCCTTGACGACTTCATCGCCATGGTCGGCGACCCGCAGGTGGTCGAGTATCTCGTCCCGAAGGACGCCCATTCGGTGATGGTGGCACCGTTGCATGCCCGCGGGCTCACGCTCGGCGCCATAACGGCCTGGCGCTGCGGCCGATCCGACCCCTTCACCGAAGACGAGGCGGATCTCATGACGCAGATCGCCTCCCGAGGGGCGCTCGCCATCGACAACGCCCGCCGTTACACGCGCGAGCACAGGGCGGCCGTAGCACTGCAGCGGCTCCTCCTTCCCCCGGCCACGACCGACACTCCGGCAGCCGAGACTGCCAGCGCCTACCTGCCCGCAGGCGGCGGATCCGAAATCAGCGGCGACTGGTACGACGCCATTGCTCTGCCCTCTCTCCGGCTGGCTCTTGTCGCCGGGGACGTCGTCGGCCACGGTATGCCCGCAAGCGCCACCGTGGGCCGCCTGCGCGCCGCCATCCAGACGCTCGCAGACCTGGAACTCGAACCGGACGAGCTGCTCGCCCGGATCGCGGACCTGGTCCAGCGCCTCGCGGCCGAAGCCCCACCGGGCGAGCACGACATCGTCGGCGGCACCTGCCTGTACGCGGTCTACGACCCGGTCACCCGACGATGCGCCATAGCCAGTGCCGGGCACCCGCCACCCGTCCTGGTCCGGCCCGACGGGACCGCCGAAGCCGTCGGGATCTCTCCGGGGCCACCGCTCGCCGTCAGCGGCATGCCGTACGAGACCACCACGATCGACCTCGAGCCGGGCAGCGTCCTCGCCCTCTACACCGACGGCCTGGTCGAACAGCGCGACCACGACATCGACCAAGGCCTGCGGCGCCTGACGGAAGCCCTCGCCGCGTCCTGCCGTCCGGATCGTGCCCTGGACGAAACCGGCCGGGCTCTCCTCGCCGACCTGACAGACCAAGCGCCGCGCGACGACGCGACGCTGCTCCTGGCCCGCACCCGCGCCGTCCCGGCGGAGGACACCGCTCACTGGCAGATCCCGGCCGACACTGCCGCTGTCTCCAAGGCCCGAGAATGGACAACCCGCCAACTCACCACGTGGGGGCTGGAGGACCTCCTCTTCACCAGCGAGCTCATCGTCAGCGAACTGGTCACCAACGCCATCCGCTACGGTCGTGCGCCGATGGACCTCCGCCTGACTCGCCACAACGTCCTGGTGTGCGAGGTCACCGACTCCAGCGGCACCCAGCCCCGCCTGCGGCGCGCCCACACCACCGACGAGGGAGGACGCGGATTGTTCCTCGTCGCCCAACTAGCCGAGCGCTGGGGCTGCCGCCATGGCCAGAACCGCAAGACGATCTGGTCCGAACAGCTCATCCAGTGTCCCCTCTGACCGGGGCTTTCTCGTTGCGGGCGGGTCGAGCCGCAGTCGCGCCGAGGCCGTTCCTCACCATGCTGCGCAGCGAAGGGCCTCCGCAGGGTCGACCAGGTCGATGAGTTGAGCGGGCTCGATCCGGACCTGCTCGGATCGGAGGGCCTCAGGAGACCGCCAGCCCCCGCTGACGGATATCAGGGCCGGCCGGCACGAGTGCTTCGACCGCATGGTCGTCGACTTCAAGGGCGGCTCGGCGGCCGGGGCGCTCGGCTACCGCGTCAAGTACGTCGACAAGCTGACATCCGGTCTGTCGGAGATCCCTGTCTCCGGCGGCGCGATCCTCCAGATCGCCACGGGCCCGAACTACGACCCGTCGACCGGCTCGGAGTCGTACCCGGGGCAGCACGCGCAGCCGCTAACGCCACCTCTTACTGATCGTTTCAGAATGAGGTTCGGAGTCGTCTCAAGCAGATGATGCTGCAGGCGAGTTGGAGTAGGCCGAGGTGG
>NZ_JBTLMO010000099.1:0-13271 GCF_054462255.1 Streptomyces sp. SD15
TCACCTGAGGCCACGCGCTCGCCGGCGAGTTTCTTGAGCTCGGCCAGCGGTGCGCCGGTCAGCACGTAGGCGTGCCATGGCTGGAGGTTCGATGCGGACGGCGACCAGGCCGCGGCGGACAGCACGCGCTCCAGCGTCTCCCTCGGAACATGCCGGTCGGTGAATCCGCGCACCGCCCGTCGGCTCGTGACCGCCTCATAGATGTCCATGATCGCCTAACTCCCATCCGCTCAACGTCTCCACCTTCGTCACACTCACGACAGTATCATTCAATACCATCTTGTGTTTAACTATCGTTGAGTACGAATCCTCAGCCCTTGGTCCCCGACCTCGGGCACCGCTCATTGGAGAAAGTCCATGGCCACGCTGTTGCACATCGACTCGTCCGTTTTCCCCGGCGGGGCGTCCTCGTCCCGTGCGGTCACGGACGCCTTCCGCAAGGCCTGGGAGGAGCAGCACCCGGACGGCACGGTGATCTACCGCGACCTCGCCGCCAACCCGGTCCCGCACATCAGCGCCGCCGCCTGGTCCGCCGGTTTCGCCGCCCCGTCCGAGCTCACCCCGGAGCAGTCCGCCGCGTTCGCCGTGCGTGTGGAGCTCATCGAGGAGCTGGAGCAGGCGGACGCCGTCCTGATCGGCGCCCCCATGTACAACTTCACGATCCCGTCGACCCTCAAGGCGTGGGTGGACAACGTGATCATGCTCGGCCGCACCGCGGGCGAGACCCCCTCCGCCCAGGGCATCCCGGTCACCGTCGTCGCCAGTCGCGGCGGCTCCTACGCGCCGGGCACCCCGCGCGAGGGCTACGAGTACGTGCAGAACTACCTGGAGGCCGTCCTCAAGGGCACCCTCGGCCTGGACCTCCACTTCATCGTCCCGGAGCTCACCAGCGCCCCCCGCAACCCGGCCATGTCCGAACTGGTCCCCCTCTACGAGGCCTCGCGCGAGCGCGCCCTCGAGGATGCGACCGCCAAGGCCAAGGAACTCGCGGAGCGCCTCGCCGCGTAACCACCGGGCCATGGACGCCGTGTGACGCCTCGAGCCAGGACGTCACACGGCGTCCTCGTCACCTGCGCCCTCTCCGACAGTGACGGCGACGCTCTGTCCCTGGGGGCCCGGTGGCCCGGCGCTGGGCGGCCCGAGTGTTCGGCCTGGCGGCGGGCCGCGCCTCGAGCCGCATGAGACGAAGGGCGCCCACGCGGAGCGTCGGCAACCGACGACAACGCCGCAGATCGGCGTGCCAGACCCCGCGTCTACGGCATGATCCGCCGGGCGGGCCCCTAGCCGCCTGCGGGATAGGTGAACCGGGTCAGCAGGTCCGTCAGCTGCTCGGGCTCGCCGGGCCCCAGTTCGGCAACCAGGCGCTCAGCCAGTGGGGCCGCCGCCACATGGGCCGCATCGAAAAGCTCGACGCCCTGAGGTGTGATCTCCACTGCCCGCACCCGCCGGTCCCCCGGAACGGTCTTGCGTACGGCCAGCCCCTTGCGTTCCAGGTCGTCCACGACCCGCATGATGCCGGCCTTGTCCGACCCCGTCGTCGCCGCCAAGTCCCGCTGGACCGTAGGCCCGCGGTCGACCAGCACGATCAGCACGGCAAAATGCCGCAACTCGATGCCGAGCGGGCGAAGCGCCTCCGTCATCACCGTGGCCGCGCGCCAGTGCGCCTGGCGCAGCAGCAGGCCGAGAGCGAAAGGCGAGGTGTCCCCGGGGCGGTCGGTCGCGCGCGAGGCGGTGGTGGGGTGAGGAGCGTCGGCGGTCATGAAGGCATATTACAACTATCCATTCGTTCGATACGGTATCGTTTGAAATTAAATGTGGTTTTGTCTGCTGCGTCCGCGCTAATTTGGTGGCGCCGCGGCCCCCGGGCCCCTATGGTCGGTGCTGTTCGAGCGGTGACTGGTGATCAGTTGCCGCAGGTGACTCGTTTGCTCTGGGAGGTGTTGACCGATGGCTGTCGTTGCGATGGGCGTTGCCCGCATCCGGAAGTTCATCAAGTCCACCTCCGTGGCCTCCGGCTGACCTCTCTTCACTCCGCGTCTGAGCGCGCGGTGCCGGGGCCACCCTTGTGAAGGGTCACCCCTTGTCTTCCTCCTCTCTCTTGGGTTCGTCCTCGTTTTCCTCTCACCCGCTGGCCCCGTACGGCTGGGACGCGGACTGGGAAACCGAGTTCACCCCGCTCGCCGAGCAGGGTCTCCTGCCCGGCCGTGTCGTACGTGTCGACCGAGGGCAGTGCGATGTCGTCACCGCAGACGGCGTCATCCGTGCCGACACCGAGTTCGTCGTTCCCCGCGATCCGATGAAGGTCGTGTGCACGGGGGACTGGGTCGCCGTCGACCCCGAGGGCGGCGACCCTCGGTACGTACGGACGCTGCTGCCGCGTCGTACCGCCTTCGTGCGTTCGACGTCGTCGAAGCGTTCCGAGGGCCAGGTGCTGGCCACCAACATCGATTACGTCGTCATCTGTGTGTCGCTCGCGGCTGAACTGGACCTCGCGCGGATCGAGCGGTTCCTGGCGCTCGCCATGTCCACTTCGAGTGGTGAGGCGCTGCTGCACGAGTCGGCCCTCTCCTGGGAGCCCGGCGCGCAGCCGGTGGTCGTGCTCACCAAGGCCGACCTGGTACCGGACGCGGCGACGCTCGGGCACCTCGTGCAGGACGTGGAGACGACGGCGCCGGGTGTTCCGGTGCTGGCCGTGAGCTCCAACGCCGGTGACGGACTCGATGTCCTCGCGGCGGTTCTGTCGGGCGGTACAGCTGTCCTCCTCGGTCAGTCCGGTGCGGGCAAGTCGACCCTCGCCAACGCTCTCCTCGGCGAGGACGTCATGGAGGTGCAGGCCGCGCGCGACGTGGACGGCAAGGGCCGGCACACCACGACGACCCGCAACCTCCTGGCTCTTCCCGGCGGCGGTGTCCTCATCGACACGCCGGGCCTGCGTGGCGTCGGCCTCTGGGACGCCGAGAGCGGCGTCGGGCAGGTCTTCTCCGAGATCGAGGAGCTCGCCGCGGAGTGTCGCTTCCAGGACTGCGCGCATGTCGCGGAGCCCGGCTGCGCCGTTCTCGCCGCCGTCGAGGCCGGTGAGCTTCCGGAACGCCGGCTCGACAGCTACCGCAAGCTGTTGCGCGAGAACCAGCGGATCGTTGCCAAGACGGATGCCCGGGTGCGGGCGGAGATCCGGCGGGACTGGAAGCGGAAGGGGGCTGAGGGGAAGGCGGCGATGGAGGCCAAGCGGGGGCGTTGGCACTTGGCCTGAGCCGGGTGGGTGGGGGTGGGTTTCTCGCCCCCGCCCCCTGGACCCCCGCCAGGCACCCCAGCCCGTCCGGCGTTTGGGAACACTCCCCGAACCTCGAACCCCACGTCCGATTTCCGCCAGCCCGGCCGGTCGTCGCGGCGCACACTGGTAGGCGTGATCGACGAAGACACCAGGTACGAGGCGGTGCGGAGCAGGGACGCACGGTTTGACGGGGAGTTCTTCTTCGCCGTCGAGACGACGGGGATCTACTGCCGGCCCAGTTGCCCGGCGGTGACGCCGAAGCGGCAGAACGTGCGGTTCTACGCGACGGCGGCCGCGGCACAGGGTTCGGGTTTCCGGGCCTGCCGCAGATGCCGCCCGGACGCCGCGCCCGGTTCCGCGGCGTGGAACGTACGGGCCGACGTCGTGGGCCGTGCGATGCGCCTGATCGGCGACGGCGTCGTCGACCGCGAGGGCGTCGGGGGACTTGCCGTGCGGCTCGGATACAGCGCTCGCCAGGTGCAGCGGCAGCTCACCGCGGAGGTCGGCGCGGGGCCCGTCGCACTGGCCCGCGCCCAGCGCGCCCACACCGCACGTGTCCTGTTGCAGACCACCGACCTGCCGATCACGGAGATCGCGTTCGCGGCCGGGTTCGCCAGCGTGCGGCAGTTCAACGACACGATCCGGGCGGTGTACGCCTCGACGCCGAGTGAGCTGCGCGCCGCCGCACCGCGCGGTGGCTCCGCCGCCCGGCGCGCGGCCACCCCGACCGCCGGGATCCCCCTGCGCCTCGCCCACCGGGGTCCGTACCGGTCCACAGCCGTCTTCGACCTCCTCGCCCGCGAGGCGATCCCGGGAGTGGAGGACGTGCACGGCACCGTCGGCAGCCGTACGTACCGACGCACCCTGCGCCTCCCGTACGGCACCGGAATCGTCGCGGTGGAAGAGAAAGCTCCGTCAGGGACGGTGGCGGGAAGGCCGTCGGGCGGATCCGCCCACCCCGGCGGCTGGCTCGACGCGCGGCTGCACCTCACCGACCTGCGCGATCTCACCACCGCCGTGCAGCGGCTGCGCCGGCTCTTCGATCTCGACGCCGATCCGTACGCCGTGGACGAGCGGCTCGGAGCAGATCCACGGCTGGCTCCGCTGGTCGCCGCCCGGCCGGGCCTGCGCTCGCCGGGCACCGCGGATCCGGACGAGCTGGCCGTGCGCGCGCTCGTGGGACGGGCGGAGGCCGAGCGGCTGGTGCGGCGGTACGGCAAGGCACTGGACGCCCCGTGCGGCACGCTCACCCATGTGTTCCCGGAAGCAGCCGTCCTCGCGGAGGCCGAGCCCGACGGCCCCCTCGGCGCGCTCGCCGCCGCGCTCGCGGACGGCACCCTGCGGCTCGACGCGGGCGCGGACCGCGACGACGCCGAGAACGCGCTGCGCGCACTGCCGGGCCTGGACGCACATACCGTCGCCGTCATCCGTACCCGCGCCCTCGGCGACCCCGACGTGGCGCCGCCCGGCGAGGATGTCCCGGACGCGTGGCGCCCATGGCGGTCGTACGCCGTTCAACACCTGAGGAGGGAAGAGGAGTTGGGGACGGTGGGCGGGTGAAACCGTCAGTGCCGTGGGGCGGGGAGCAGCCGGGGTTCCAGGCGCTCCTCGACTGCCGAGTCCCCCGCGCGCCGGACGAGGTACGCGCTCCTGCCCGGTATCTCGGTGACGGCCTCCACGAGTTCGGTGCCGCGATAGACGAGACCCACTCCGTCGTCGGTGCAGTGGGTGAGCGGAAGCGTGCCGTCGGCGACGAGCCGGTGGACCAGGGGGCGGCGGCCGGGGTCGCTGTCGTAGTGGACGCCGTTGCCGTAAGGGAGGTAGCCGAGTCCGTCGGTGAGCGGGCGCAGTTCGGGGCCGAAGGAGTCGGTGGTGCCGCCCCGGAACCAGCAGATGGATCCGGCACTCACCCCGCTGAGTACGACACCGGCTTCCCACGCGCGCCGGAAGATCGCGTCGAGTCCGTGGACGCGCCACACGGCGAGCAGGTTCGCCGCCGAACCGCCCATCACCCAGACGACGTCCTGTGCGAGGACCGCCCCCTCGACGTCCTTGAGGTTCGGCATGGGGAAGAGGTGAAGCGGCGTCAGGTCGAAGCCCGCCACGCGGGCGGCCTCGCTCATACGGGTGGTGAAGTGCTCGGCGTCGCCGATCGCCGTGCCGACGTACATGACGCGGGGCCGGCGCCCCTGGACGCCCGACAGGTCGACCGCGTGGTGGACGAGGGCGTCGAAGGTCACCCTGGTACGGTCTCCGGCGCGATGACCACCCGACGTGGCCAGGATGGTGGGTTCCGTGGCGGTCATGGCCGGTGACCCTACCAAGCGTCGTGAGGAGGCTCAGTCCTCCAGGCCCCAGCTGTGGATCCGCCGCGGGTGGACACGGATCAGCTCCTCGCTGAAGTGGGGCCCCAACTCATGTGGTCCGGTGAGGAGTTCGGCCTCGCCGCGGATGTCGATGCCGCGCACCTTCCACGGCTGCAGGCTGACGATGTCGTCGACGACGAGGGCGACCTTCGGGTTCTTCTGCAGATTGCGCCACTTCTTCGTGGTGCCCATCGCGTATCCGCCGATCAGGATCGTCCCGTCGTCCTGCGGAAAGAAGCCGACGGGGTTCGCCTGCGGCTGCCCGTGGGCGTCGACGGTGGCGAGCCGACCCAGTCGCTGCGACGTGAGATAGGCGCGCTCGGCCTCGCTGAATGCGGTCATGGCAGCAGCCAAACACGCATGCGTCCACCGCGCATCGGGTCTTGGCCCTAGGGCCAGGGGAGTAGTGCGCGTGTACGGGTATGGGTGTACGGGTTTGGGCGTGCGGGTGCGGCCAAAGGCGTGACATTCCGCTGCGGGGGCGGACGGGGCGGACGGCCAGGGAAATCATGCCTTCATGACCCGCGCGATCAAGGTCCGGCACCTCCTCGCCGCCCTGGTGACCGTCCTGACCCTCGCCCCGCAGGCCGCGAGAGCCGACACGGGAGCCGACGCAAGAGCCGACGCGGGGTTCGTCTCGGCCGCCGTCTCTGCCTCCGTCCCTGGTCAACGCTGGGTCGGCACCTGGGAAGGCGCCCCCTCCGGCACCGTCCCCGCACAGCCCGGCGCCTCGATCCGCAACGTCGTGCACACCAGCGTCGGGGGGAGCGCGGCCCGTGTCCGGATCTCCAACCGGCTCGGCACCGCACCCCTCCAACTCGGCTCCGTCACCCTCGCGTTGCAGGAGCAGGGCGCGAGCGAAAGCCCCAACGCCGTGCCCGGGTCGATGCGCGTGGCCACTTTCGCCGGTGCCAGGTCGGTGACCGTCCCGGTGGGCATGGACGTGGTCACCGACCCCGTCGGCCTGCCGATTCCCGCCGACGCCAACCTCCTGATCTCGGTCCATACACCCACGGACTCCGGCCCGGCGACCTACCACCGCTCGGCTCTCCAGGCCAACTTCCTTGCCCAAGGGGGCGATTGGACCGCCGACGAGCTCGGCGCCGCGTACACCGTCCCCCTCGGCAACTGGTACTACGTGACCGGCGTCGACGTGTTCGGCTCGTCCGCCGTCGGCAGTGTGGTCGCGCTCGGGGACTCCATCACCGACGGTTCCGGTTCGACGTTCAGTGCCAACCACCGCTGGCCCGACCGGCTCGCCGCCCGCCTGCGGGGCCTGCCCGAGCATCGTCGGCTGGGCGTCCTCAACGCGGGGATCTCGGGAAACCGCCTCCTGCTGGAGGGCCGCGGCCCCAGCGCGCTGGACCGCCTCGGCCCCGACGTCCTCTCCCGCACCGGGGTGCGCACGGTGATCGTGATGGAGGGCATCAACGACATCAAGGGCACGCCGGAGCAGACGGACCCGGGTGCCCTGGAGGACGCGTACCGCCGGATCGTGGCGAGCGCCCACGCCCGCGGGATCCGGGTCATCGGCGCCACCCTCACCCCGTACGGCGGCCACGGCGGCTACACCCCGGCCCGCGAGGGCGTCCGCCAGGCGGTCAACGCCTTCATCCGCGACGGCGGCCTCTTCGACGGAGTCGCGGACTTCGACGCGACCGTCCGCGACCCTGCCGCCCCGCACCGCATCCACCCCGCCTACGACCCCGGCGACCACCTCCACTTCAACGACGCGGGGATGCGGGCGATGGCCGACACGATCGACCTGACGGCTCTGGTCTCCTGAACCGCTCCCGATGAGCTGTGTCAGCCCCAGATCACCGCCCCCAGCCACGCCCCCATGATCAGCAGGCAGGCGAACAGTTCCGTCAGCACGCTCCACCCGCCCGACCGCATGACCGTCCGCACCGCCGCCCCCGCCTGCCCGTGCCCGCCCAGGCGCAGCCGCTCGTAGAGATAGATCCCGCCGAGGAATCCGGGTATCGCGCCGACCACCGGCAGCAGACAGAAACCGAGCAGCGCCCCGACTCCCGCGTGCACCGCCATGCGGGGGGTGGCGCCGCTCTCCCGCAGCCG
Organism: Streptomyces sp. SD15; assembly: GCF_054462255.1. Classification (NCBI taxonomy): domain Bacteria; kingdom Bacillati; phylum Actinomycetota; class Actinomycetes; order Kitasatosporales; family Streptomycetaceae; genus Streptomyces; species Streptomyces sp. SD15. Next base: position 7,714 of record NZ_JBTLMO010000099.1, read on the forward strand.
TCGCGGCGGCAGCGCCCAGCGGATCGCCTGGGCCAGCAGCAGGACCACGGTCGCGCCCACGAGTACGCCCCAGGCGAGTGGCTGCGGGTCGGTCAGGGTCCACCACAGGACCGCGGCCCAGACGAGCCACGTCCCGGGCACGCCGGGCACCAGTACTCCGGCCAGGCCGAGCACGATCACCACGCCGACCAGCAGGAGTTCCCACACTCCCATCTGACCAGCGTGACTGACTGAGCGAGGAACCGCAGTTCAGTCCCGCGCCACCCAGCCCTTCTCGTAGGTGTGCCAGCCCAGCTGCAGCCGGGTGGTGACGCCCGTCAGCTCCATCAGCCGCTTCACCCGGCGCTGTACGGTCCTGAGGCCCAGGTCGAGCTGCTTGGCGACGCTGGCGTCGGTCAGCCCGGCGAGCAGCAGGGAGAGGATCTCCAGGTCGGTGCTGTCCGGGCCGTCCGGCTCCTGTTCCCGCACGCCCGCGCTGCCCAGCCGCAGCGGCAGCGCGTCCCGCCACACCGATTCGAACAGGCCCGACAGCAGTTCGAGCAGCCCGCTCGCGTGTACGACCAGTGCGGCGGGTTCCGCGGTGTGCGAGGTGAGCGGCACCATCGCGAGCGTCCGGTCGGCGATCACCAGTTTGGTCGGCACCTCGTCCACGACCCGCACCTGTTCGTCGCGGCTGAGAGCGGCGGACAGCTCGGTGATCCCGGTGGGCTGGTCGAGGACGGCGCGTTCCAGCACCACGCGGTAGCGGACGCCCCGCCCGGCGGCCTGCTCCTCCGCCTCGTTGTCCACCCCGGAGACCACCATCGGAGTCCCGGTGACCAGCGCGCACACCTCGTCGCTCGCGCCGAGCTGGAGCTGCAGGAACCGCTGTGCGACCGCCGCCGCGCCGATGACCACCTCGACCAGGTCGTGCACGGCGGGCTCGGTGGCCTGGGCGCGGTACTCCTCGGCGAGCAGCGCGGCGGCCAGCTCCGCCTTCTCCAGTTCGTGCCGCTGCTGGGTGAGCAGCGCGCCGAGGGCGACGCCGGGCGGCGCCGCGACCCAGCGCCCGGGGCGGGCCGACGACTGGGCCGCGAGACCGTGCCGTTCGAGCCGGCGCAGGGCGCGTTCGGTGTCGTACTCGCCGAGCGTGAGCCGCCGCGCGAGATCAGGCACATCCGCGGCGCCCACGGACACCAGCGCCCGGTACGCCGACTCGTGCGTCTCGTCCAGACCTATCGCTCCCAGCATGCGGCGATGTCCCTCTCCAGGTTCCGTTTCGGCCGGTCCGTGGCGGAAATCGGCCACGGCGCAAACCCGCCTGGGCACATCATCGCCGCAGCACCCGTCACTCTGCCAAGCTCACATCACCGCAGTATCAATTGCCGCCCGTAATGCCCTGCTTGGGCTGTATCGACCTGGGCGGATACGACCTCGCCGGGACCGCTCATCCACAGCGGAACCCCAGGAAAGCAGGTCACACTCAGGGCCGAACCGACCGGACGCCAACGGCAGGTCGGTCGTCAAGACCGTGATCCGGGTCCACGACCTGTGCCGGGCCCCGGTCACCTCGGCGCCGCCGGGCGGTTCTCCCGTGGGGGGTGGGATCGCCCGGCGGCTTCTTCCGCGCCCGTTCTTCGTGCGTACTTTTTCGGCCTTCTGTATTCGCATCACCGTTCGATGCGTCATCCGACACGCCGTTCGACTCCCAGTCTCCTGGCCGGATTTTCCGGATGCCCCGTTTTCATCCGGCTCCCGCGGTGGACAATTGGGGGCATGAGCCATCAGGGGGAGAGGCCCACCGGTCACGAGGACGACTGGTGGGGGCAGTTGTACGACGACTCCACCGAGGACACGGGGCCCGCGGCCGTGGCCGATTCCCTCGACGACCGGTTCGCGTCGGCCGCGGGAACGGTGGGGCCGGGGGCCGCCCCGCGGGCGGAGCCGCCCGAGCGCGACGTGCCGCCTCCGTCGGCGGAGCCGCCCGCCGTCCCGGAGCAGCGGGGCGTTGCCTCCGATGTCTCCGGGCTCTGGCCCGACGCGACGTCGTTCGGCGACGGGTCGAGCCGGAGCCTCGGACGCCGGGAGCGCGATGAACCGCCGGAACCACGCCTCGGGCATTCACCACGCGACGACGCCCCCAGGGCGAGTGCCGGCCCGCCGCAGCGCGGTGGCCCCGCACGGCAGCCCGCGCCCTCGGAGCCCTCGCCCCCCGATCCGCCGGCCCCCGCGACCTTCCCGCCGGGTCCGACACCGCCGGGGTTCCGCGCCGAGAACCCCCGCGGTCTTACGCCCACGGAGTCGCCCGTCGCACCCGGGCCCGCGCCCTGGACTCCGGCCGACGCACCGCCGCGGCCGACAACGTCTCCGTGGCCGACAACGGCCCCGCGTGACGCTTCGACCGCCGCCCCGCCCCCCACCGCGCCCCCGAGCGATGCCCCGCCGGGCACCGACGCCCCACGCCCCGACGCCCCGGGCACCGACGCCCCGCACCCCGACGCCCCGGGCACCGAGGCCCCACGCCCCGATTCCCTGCGCACAGACGCCCTGCGCCCCGATTCCCCCGGCCTCCCCCTTCTTTCCGCCCCGGTGCCCCGCGAATCCGTCCTCACCGTCTCCCACCAGCCACCCGCCGTCGACTACGTCGGCTCAGGACCGCCCACCTACGACGCCGAACCCACCGCTCTCCCGCCCGCCGACCCGGACGATCTCGACGACCTGGTCGCCGACACCGTGCTGGACGGGGCGCGCTACGGGGCCGGCACGCTGCGGGCGGTCTCCGTGCGCGGGGACTCCGCGCGGTACCGGGGTGAGCCGCGCCGGGACGCGCTGCTCACCGCCCGTTTCGGGGCGGGGGAGCAGGCGCTGGTGCTGGTGGCGATGGCGACCGGGGCCCGGGCGACACCCGGCGCGCACCGGGCGGCAGCCGAGGCGTGCCAGTGGATCGGGCGGGCCGTGGGCCGCAGCCACGCGCGGCTGGCCGAGGACATCCGGGCGGCCCGGCGCGGGGATCTGAAGTCGGGGCTGCACCGGCTCACCGACCGCAGCCTCGGCAAGCTGCGCGCGAGCGCCGCCGAGCAGGGCATCGAGCCCGAGGAGTACACGGCCAGTCTGCGCTGCCTGCTGTTCATCGGGGACCCCGAGTGCCGCACCCGCGTGTTCTTCGGCGTCGGGGCGGGCGGCCTGTTCCGGTTGCGGGACGGCGAGTGGCAGGACATCGAGCCGCGGGTCACGGAGACCACCGGTGAGGCCGTGGTCGGTTTCGGATCGCTGCCCCACGAGACCCCCGAGGGCGACCGGTTCACCATGGACCTGGGAATCACGACGCCCCCGAGCCCGTACGAACCCGCCCCCGAACCCGCCCGCGACCCCTTCCGCTTCCGTGCCTCCGTCGCCCGTCCGGGTGACACGCTCCTGCTGTGCACCGGTGGCCTCGCGGAGCCGCTGCGCGGTGAGCCGCAGCTCGCCGAGCACCTGACGACGCGGTGGTCGGCGGGAGAGCCGCCGGGTCTCGCCGCGTTCCTCGCCGACACCCAGGTGAGGGTCAAGGGCTACGCCGATGATCGGACCGCCGCGGCCGTTTGGGAGGCGTAACCGCGCTCCCTGTGACTTCATGGACCCCAGGGACGGACGCAAGGGATGGACCCGTAGGGATGAACCCAGGGGATCCCGGGATCACAAAGGGGTGCGTGAAGCATGGCCAAGCAGAACGTCGCCGAGCAGTTTGTCGACATCCTCGTCCGCGCGGGCGTCAAGCGTCTGTACGGCGTGGTCGGCGACAGTCTCAATCCGGTCGTGGACGCGATCCGGCGTAATTCCGCGATCGACTGGATCCATGTCCGCCACGAGGAGACCGCCGCCTTCGCCGCCGGCGCGGAGGCCCAGATCACCGGCAAGCTCACCGCCTGCGCCGGCTCCTGCGGCCCCGGCAACCTCCACCTCATCAACGGCCTGTACGACGCCCATCGCTCCATGGCCCCGGTCCTCGCCCTCGCCTCGCACATCCCCTCCAGCGAGATCGGCCTCGGCTACTTCCAGGAGACCCACCCCGATCAGCTGTTCCGCGAGTGCAGTCACTACAGCGAGCTGATCTCCAACCCGAAGCAGATGCCGAGGCTGTTGCAGACCGCCATCCAGCACGCGGTCGGCCAGTCGGGCGTCAGCGTCGTCTCCCTTCCCGGCGACATCGCTTCGGAGCCCGCCCCGGACAAGGCAGCCGAGACCGCCCTCGTCACCTCCCGGCCCAGCGTCCGCCCGGGCGACACCGAGATCGACAAGCTCGTCGAGATGATCGACGAGGCAGAAAAGGTCACCCTCTTCTGCGGCAGCGGCACGGCGGGCGCGCACGCCGAGGTGATGGAGTTCGCCCAGAAGATCAAGTCCCCGGTGGGGCACGCGCTGCGGGGCAAGGAGTGGATCCAGTACGACAACCCGTACGACGTCGGGATGAGCGGTCTGCTCGGCTACGGCGCCGCCTACGAGGCCACCCACGAGTGTGACCTGCTCATCCTGCTCGGCACCGACTTCCCGTACAACGCCTTCCTCCCCGACGACGTGAAGATCGTCCAGGTCGATGTCCGTCCCGAACGCCTGGGACGCCGCTCGAAGTTGGACCTGGCGGTCTGGGGCGATGTGAAGGAGACCCTGCGCTGCCTCACCCCGCGGGTGCGGCCCAAGGACAACCGCCGCTTCCTCGACAAGATGCTGAAGAAGCACGCCGACGCGCTCGAAGGGGTCGTCAAGGCGTACACGAGGAAGGTCGAGAAGCACGTCCCGATCCACCCCGAGTACGTCGCCTCGGTCGTCGACGAACTCGCCGACGAGGACGCGGTCTTCACCGTGGACACCGGAATGTGCAATGTGTGGGCGGCCCGCTACATCTCGCCCAACGGCCGCCGCCGCATCATCGGTTCGTTCTCGCACGGCTCGATGGCGAACGCGCTGCCGATGGCGATCGGCGCCCAGTTCACCGACCGGAGCCGGCAGGTCGTCTCGATGTCGGGCGACGGCGGATTCTCCATGCTGATGGGCGACTTCCTCACCCTCGTCCAGTACGACCTGCCGGTGAAGGTCGTCCTCTTCAACAACTCCTCTTTGGGAATGGTCGAGTTGGAGATGCTGGTCTCCGGGCTGCCCTCGTACGGGACCACGAACAAGAACCCCGACTTCGCCGCCGTGGCCCGTGCCTGCGGTGCCTACGGCGTCCGGGTGGAGAAGCCCAAGGAGCTCGCCGGCGCCCTGAAGGAGGCCTTCAAGCACAAGGGCCCGGCCCTCGTCGACATCGTCACCGACCCCAACGCCCTGTCCATCCCGCCGAAGATCAGCGCGGAGATGGTGACCGGGTTCGCCCTGTCGGCGTCCAAGATGGTCCTTGACGGCGGCGTCGGGCGGATGGTGCAGATGGCACGCTCCAATCTGCGCAACGTGCCACGACCGTAGGGCCTGTCTGACAATTCCCGCCTGCCGCGCGGCGGGCGGACAACGGGAATGGTCGGACAGGTCCTAGTAGTGCTTCGTTAGGTTCTGGTTCTGGTTCTGCGTGTGGTGAGGGGGCGGCGGCAGGTGGTGCAGGTGCCGGT
>NZ_JBTLMO010000100.1:0-13061 GCF_054462255.1 Streptomyces sp. SD15
AAGATCAGCAGGCATCCAACAGATCCTGCCGACACAACACCCAACTGCCAAGCCCCACAACACATTTCATTCTGAAACGATCAGTAAGGCGGTATTGCCTCCAAGGAGGGCCCCCGGGAGCTACTCCTTCACACCCACCATTCGCAGTACGAGGTCGGCGTAGAGCGCGCCGACCTCGTCGGGCGTGCGGGGGCCGTTGACGTTGAACCAGCGCGCCACGTCGATGCAGAGCGAGAGCACGGCGAGCGTGGTGCCCGGCACGTCCCGCACGTCGAAGTCGCCCGCCGCGACGCCGTCCTCGATGATGCCTCGCACGGCCGCGTCGGTCTGCCGCCGCAGTGCCACGATCTCGGCCCGCGCCTCGGGACCGAGTGCTTCGAGCTCGTACTGCACGACCCGCGCGGTGGTGTGCTGCCCGGCATGCCACCGCACGAAGGACCGCACGGCGTCGGTGAGTCGCTCGGCGGCGCTGCCCCCGCCGGCCGCCGCGGTGCGCACGATGTCGAGCGCCTTGTCGTGCCCGATCCGGCTGATCCGGTGGAGCAGCTCTTCCTTGGTCTTGTAGTGGATGTAGAGCGCGGCGGGGCTCATGCCGGCGCGGCCCGCGATGTCCCGGGTCGTCGTCGCGTGGTACCCGCGCTCGGCGAAGGCCTCCACGGCGGCGACGAGCAGCCGCCGGGCCGCGTCCGGGGTGACCTCGGCCCACGGCTGCATCTCGCCGTCGGCCGTCTCCTGCGCCGTACTCATCGCTGGTTCGCCCCTTCCACTGGCAGGGTGAACACCATACCCCTGAACCTGAGCGGGCGCTTAGATCCCCCGCTCAGGCCGCGCGACGGCCCTCAGGGCTTCCGGAAGGGGTCGTGGTGGGCGAGCAGCTCCTCCAGCCTCGCCTGATCGACCCGGCTGACGATCTGCCCGGCCTCCTGCCGGTCGCGGATGACCTTGGCCAGGGTGAAGGACGAGGTCACGAGGTAGAGGACGGCTATGCCGAGGAAGGCGCGCACCCAGGCGTCCGTCTGCAGATTGAAGATGCCGAGCGCGGTCGCCGCCATGGCGACGGCGAAGGAGGCGACGGCCTGGCCGTAGAAGGCGGCGGTGGACTGCTGCTTGACCGGTGTCTCACTACTCATGGGGACCAGATTCGGCCCGTGCGGGCCGGGACACATCCGTTCGGGTACTCAGCCGCGTACTCAGAAGGCCTCAGAAGGCCTCAGAAGGCCGAAACCCCTGTCAGTGCACGCTCGATGAGCAGCTTCTGGATCTGGCTGCTGCCCTTGTAGAGGGTCATCACACGAGCGTCGCGCAGCAGCTTGCCCGCCGGGTACTCGTCGATGTGGCCGTACCCACCGAAGACCTGGAGGGCATTGTTCGCGGCCCTACCATGTGCGCCATGGCCCGACCGCGCAAGCCCCTCCTCAGCACCGACCGCATCGTCAGCGCGGCACGGGTCCTGGTGGACGCCGAGGGGCTGGCGGCCGTCTCGACGCGTCGGCTCGCCGCCGAACTGGGAGTGAGCGGGCCCTCCCTCTACAACCACTTCCGCACCAAGGACCAGATCCTCGAGGCGGTCGCGGACTCCGTGAGCGCGCAGGTCGACCTGTCGATGTTCGAGGACGGGCGGGACTGGCGTACCGCCCTGCACGACTGGGCCGTCTCCTATCGGGCGGCCCTGCGCGACCACCCGAACATCGTCCCCGTCCTCGCGCGCGGGCCCGGGCGCCGGCCCGCCGGGCTCCGGCTCGCGGACGCCGTCTTCGGGGCGATGGTCGAGGCCGGGTGGCCTCCGGCGCAGGCCACATCCATCGGGGCGCTGATGCGGTACTTCATCATGGGGTCTGCCCTCGGCTCCTTCGCCGGTGGCTTCGTCGACGACGAGACGGCGTACGATCCCGCGGACTATCCCCACCTCGGGCAGGCCCACCTTCTCGCCGAACAGGAGGAGAAGATCGACGAGCGGGCGTTCGAGGTGGGGCTCACGGCATTGCTGGACGGGTTGGCGGAGCAGTTCAGGAGGGTGGGACCGCAGTGAGTTTGTTCGCCCCCGGCAACCTTTCGGTGGGGACCGAAATGTTCCTGGCTCATGCTGGGCGGTATGACGAGGTCGAAGGATCCGGTGGCACCGGGACTGGCGGCGCTGGCCGGACTGATCGCGGACGAGACCCGCGCCGCGTTCCTGCTCGCGCTGCTCGACGGCCGGGCCTGGACCGCCGGTGAACTGGCCCGGCACGCCCAGGTCGCGCCCTCGACCGCGAGCGAACACCTCGGCAAACTCGTCGCGGGCGGACTGCTCACCGAGGAGCGACAGGGTCGGCACCGCTACGTACGGCTGGCCGGCACCCGCGTCGCCCAACTGGTCGAGGACCTCGCCGCCCAGGTCACCCCCGAGGCCGCCCAACGCCCCCACACACTGCGGGATTCCAGCGCCGGCTCCGCGATGGCCCGCGGCCGCACCTGTTACGACCACCTTGCCGGGCGACTCGGCATCACCCTCACCGACGCGCTCACCGACCGAGGGCTGCTCCGCCAGGACACCGGGTTCGCGCTCACGGACGCGGGCCTGCGCTGGTTCGACGAGGCAGGTATCAGCCTGAGCGGAGGCGGCCGCCGCCCTCTCACCCGTGCCTGCCTCGACTGGACCGAACGCCGCCCGCACCTCGCGGGCTCCGCGGGCGCGGCCCTGTGCCGGCACGCGCTGGACGCCCGCTGGTGCGTGCGCATCGGCTCGGAACGCGCGGTCAAGGTCACGCCGGGAGGCGAGCGCGCCCTCACGGAACTCCTGGGCATCGAGGCAGCGGCACTCCGTTGAACGACCGAGCCACTGAATCACCGCGTCCGAAATCCGCAAGCCACTGCACCGGCCCACACCTAGCCTCGGGAGCATGATGAACGCCGCCTCAACGACGCCCGCCCGCCGCACGGATCTGCTCGCCGCGGGCGCGGCGACCGTCACCGTCGTGCTGTGGGCCTCCGCCTTCGTGTCGATCCGCAGCGCGGGCGCCGCGTACTCGCCGGGCGCGTTGGCACTCGGGCGGCTGCTGGCGGGAGCCGTCGCGCTGGGGGCCGTCTGTCTCGTCCGTAGGGAGGGGTGGCCGCCGCACACGGCCTGGCGCGGGATCGCCATATCGGGGCTGCTGTGGTTCGGCCTTTACATGGTGGTCCTCAACTGGGGCGAGCAGGAGGTGGATGCCGGCACGGCGGCGCTGGTGGTGAACATCGGCCCGATCCTCATCGCCCTGCTCGGCTCCCGGCTGCTCGGTGACGCGATGCCGCCGCGGTTGCTGGCGGGCATGGCGGTGTCGTTCGCCGGTGCGGTCGCCGTGGGACTGTCGATGTCCGGTGAGGGCGGTTCCTCGGTACTGGGGGTGGCCCTGTGTCTGCTCGCCGCCGTGGCCTACGCGGCCGGGGTCGTCGCACAGAAGCCGGCGCTCGGCCGGGCGAGCGCGCTCCAGGTCACGACGTTCGGCTGCCTGGTCGGGGCCGTACTGTGTCTGCCTTTCGCCGGGCAGCTCGTCCGGGACGCGGCCGACGCGCCCGCCTCGGCGACGCTCAACATGCTGTACCTGGGCGTCTTCCCGACCGCGCTGGCGTTCACGACCTGGGCGTACGCCCTCGCCCGCACGACCGCGAGCCGTATGGGCGCGACCACGTACGCGGTGCCCGCCCTCGTGGTGCTGATGTCCTGGCTCTTCCTCGACGAGATCCCGGGGCTGCTCACGCTCGCGGGCGGGGCGCTGTGCCTGGCGGGCGTCGCGGTGTCGCGCTCGCGGCCCCGTACGCGAGCGGCCGTGGTTTCGGAGCGCACCCCGGAACCACGGCCGGAGCACGAACAGGCGTGACTCCACACCTGTTCGTGAGTCGGCATCAGCGTGATCGGGCCCTGTTCGCGAGGATTCTGATGGAGACGAGGGCGATCACCGCGAGCCCGATGATGTACGCGGACACGGACATCGACGTGTCGGTCGCCTCGAGGAGCAGCACCATCACGAAGGGAGCGAGTCCGCCGCCGAACACGGCCGCGATCTGGTAGCCGAGCGAGGCACCCGTGTACCGCATCTCGGGGGTGAACAGCTCCGCGAACAGGGCGGCTTGCGGCCCGTACATGATGCTGAGGAAGCAGCTCCCGACGAACGTGCCGACGGCCAGCCACAGCAGCGAACCGGTGTCGATCAGCAGGAACAGCGGCACGGCCCACAGCGCGATGCCGACCGCCCCGAGCGCGTAGATCCTGATGCGCCCGATGCGGTCGGAGAGCGCGGCCGACGCCGGTATCAGCACCAGTTGGGTGAGGCTGACGCAGAGCGAGACGGTGAGCACCGCGTCGCGTTTCATGTCGAGTTCACGGGTGGTGTAGTCGAGGACGCCCGTGATGAGAATGTAGAAGGTCGCGGTGTTCACGGCGAAGGAGCCGCCCGCGAGAAACACCGTGCCGAGGTGCTCGCGCAGGATCGTGCGCAGCGGAGAGCTCTTCGTTCCCTTCTCTTCGGCCGCCAACGCTTGTTCCGCCGCCCGGAATTCGGGGGTCTCCTCGACGTGGGTGTGGATGTACCAGGCGAGTCCGAGGACGAACACACCGACCAGGAAGGGCAGTCGCCAGCCCCAGGCGGCGAACGCGCTCTCGCTCGTGAACGCGCCGGCCACGAGGAATACCGTGTTGGCGGTCACCACGCCGATGGGGACGCCGAGTTGGACGAAGCTGCCGTACAGCCCGCGCTTGCCCTCGGGGGCGTACTCGGTGGCGAGCAGCATCGCGCCACCCCACTGCGCACCCACCGCGATGCCCTGTACGACGCGCAGGGCGACGAGCAGGATCGGGGCGGCTACGCCGATGGTGGCGTACGTGGGGAGCAGGCCGATGCCCGTGGTGGCCAGGCCCATCAGGGTCAGCGCGAGAACCAGCATGGGTTTGCGGCCGCGCTTGTCACCGAGGTGGCCCGCGATGACTCCGCCGAGCGGACGGGCCAGGAAGCCTACGGCGAAGGTCGCGAAGGCGGCGAGGACTCCCGCGGACGAACTGCCGGCCGGGAAGTAGAGATCGCCGAGCACCAGGGCGGCGGCGATGCCGAAGACGAAGTAGTCGTACCACTCGACGGCCGAGGCCAGCGCGGCCGCGGTGGCCACCTTGCGTCGGTTCCGTAGTGCGGGGGAAGTGGCGGACTGCGGGTGAGCGGATGGTGTGGAAGGTGCCGTGTCCATGCGTGCACACTCCGGTGGGTGCGGGGAAGGAGCGGGGAGGAAACAGGGGGTGCGGCCGCGGTTCCGGGGAACATACTGACCGGACGGTACGGCGGTCAACGGGTCGTACAGCAGCGATTTTTACCTGCACATGGCACCCATGAGTGGACTGTGCGCACACCAAGCACCCCTGCCGCGCCTCTGCGGCCGGGGTGCACGGGATGAAGCCCGGTCAGAACACGACCAGCGCGCGCCCGCCCTTGCCCGCGGTCATGTGATCCTGGCGGACTGGAGCGCCGCGAGTCCGACCCCGCCGACCCCGAACACCGCGACTAGCGACGATAGTTTTGCGGCACCAGAGGTGCCTCCGGAGCCGGAACCGAAGTCGGAACCAGAGCCGGACCGAAGTCGGAGCCGAAGCCGGAACCGGAACCGGAGTCAGAAGTCGACGCCGACCCGGTCGTCGACCCTCCCCACCGACTCCTGGCCGAAGGTCTTCTCGTAGGCGGTCCTGATCTTCTCGACCTTCCGGTCGCTCGCGTCCGCCGCCGCCTGCGGATACAGCAGGATCAGCTCGTACGACCGCTCGCGCTCGATCGTGCCGTGCGCGTCCCGCCACTGCCCGCGCCCGTCCTGCACGGTGAGCCCGTCGGGGAAGGCGGGGGTCACCTGACGGTCGATGAAGTCCTTGAACTGCCGGTCGCTCACGGCCGGGCCGCCGCCGGGCCGTTCGGTGCCGAAGAGGAGCCGCGTCTCGATGTAGGCCGCGCCGCGGACGGGGGCTTCGCCGTACGCCTGGTCGTGCGCGGTCGTCCGCGACCTCTCGTCGCTGTCGCCGATCAGGGCGTACGCGGCCGGTGCACCGGCGGCGAGCAGGGTGGTGGCGAGGGCGGCGCCCATCCGGGCGCGGGTGCTGAGCGGAGTCATGCACCACTGCCTAGCGGAACTCACTCCTCCAGGTCCGGCAGCCGCGCCGGAGCGGGACTGATGCGTTCGCCGTGCTGGTCGAAGACGAACAGATGGGCGATGTCGACGAGCAGGGGGATCTGCATGCCGTGGCGGAGTTCGATGTCGGGCGTGGTGCGGACGACGAGGTCGCCGGGCAGTCGGCCCTCCGGCGGGGCTTCGTCGGCGCGTGGGGGATCCTCGTCCCCGAGGTGATCGAGGACGACCACCGGCCCGGCCCTCCCGCCCGCGCGCTCGCGCAGGCGGTCCAGGACGGTGCCCTCACGACGACGTCGACGCCGGGCCGGGCGGGCCGGGCGGGGCGCCTCCAGTTCCGGGACGAAAGCCGGCCGCGAGCCGGTGTTGAAGTGGACGAGGACCTCGTGGCCCTGGAACTCCACGTGCTCGACGAGACCGCTGATCGCCGCCTCGCCCGGCCGGGCCTCCGACGGCTTGGCCAGGCGGATGGCCTCGGAGCGCAGCCCGACGATGACATCGCGCCCCTGTTGCACCCGCAGCAACTGGTGGTCCAGACAGAGGGGTTCAGGCAGCCGCAGGCACTGCCGGCCGAGGCTGATCGTCATGGCTCCGTCGAGCGGGGCGCGGACGAGGCCACGCAGCAGATTGATGCGCGGGGTGCCGATGAAGGCGGCGACGAAGACGTTGGCGGGCAGCGTGTAGACCGTGCGGGGCGTGCCCAGTTGTTGGAGGACGCCGCCGCGCAGTACGGCGACCCGGTCGCCGAGCGACATCGCCTCGGCCTGGTCGTGGGTGACGTACACCGTGGTGACGCCCAACTCCCGGGTAAGGCAGGAGATTTCGGCGCGCAGATGGCTGCGGAGCTTGGCGTCGAGGTTGGACAGCGGCTCGTCCATCAGGAAGGCGGAGGGGTGCCGGGCGATCGCTCGGCCCATCGCCACGCGCTGGCGTTCGCCGCCGGAGAGCTGGTTGGGGAAGCGGTCGAGGAGGTCCTCGATGCCGAGCATCCGGGCGGTGGCGTCGACGCGCGGGCGCGGGTCGGTCCCGGGTGTCTCGATGCGCAACGGGAAACCGATGTTGGCGCGGTTGGTCATGCTCGGGTAGAGGGCGAAGTTCTGGAAGACCATCGCCATGTCCCGTGCGGACGGAGCCAGATCGTTGGCGTACTCCCCGTCCAGGCGCACCTCGCCCTCGGTGACGTCCTCCAGTCCGGCGATCATTCTCAGCACGGTCGACTTTCCGCAGCCGGAGGGTCCGAGCAGCACGAGGAACTCGCCGGGCCGGATGTCCAGCGACAGCCGCTCCACCACGCGGGCGCCGCGCGTATACGACTTGCTGACCTGGTGCAGGGAGATGGCGCGTGTCATGAAAGGTGCCCCCGGGGGCTCACAGGGCGCTGGTGCTCCGCGGTCGAACGTACCGTACGGGGTCGCACGGGACGTGTGAGTCACGGAAGTTAACGGACCGCGTCTACCCGGGGGAAGACACTGTGCGGAAGCGGACGATCGGATACCGTGCCGCGACGCGCACCGGCGCCGCTTCAGATGTCGCTCGCGCCGCTTCAGATATTGCTTGCGCCGCTTCAGATATTGCTTTTCCGGCGCAAGGGCACCCTGGGTCGTCAGATGTCGCTCTTGCGGCGCAGGGGCACCCTGGGCCGCCGCGGCTCGCCGCGCTCGGGGGTCGGTTTCGTGGGTGAGCGCAGGGCTGTCCCGGACGACAGCAGCAACAGCGCGCCGAGCATCACGAACGGGGCGGCCACACCCGCGACTCCGGCGATCAGGCCCGCCGCGGCGGGCGCGGCGACCTGACCGAGGCGGTTGCCGGTCAGTCGCAGGGCGAGGGCCGTGGAGCGGGCGTCGTCCGGGGCGGCCTGCACGACCGTCGTCATGGACAGCGGCTGGCCGACGCCCAGGCAGAAGCCGAGGGCCAGGAGCATCGCGGCCAGCGCCCACACCGGCACGGGCAGCGCTATGCCCGCGCACAGGACGCCCGCCGCCAGGCAGGTCGTGGTGAGCAGCGCGGTCCGGCCGAGCAGTCGCAGCATCGGCGTCATCACCAGACGGCAGGCGATGGTCGCGGCCGCGCGCAGGCTCAGCAGCAGCCCGATCACGGACGGCGCGATGCCCCGGTGGTCGCCGACCACGGGCAGATACGCGGTGAGGATGTCCGTCGCGGACAGCACGGCGAGGCTGATGAAGATGCCGGCGGGTACGCCCCGCGTGCGCAGGATGCGGTGCACCGGGACCCGCTCGCCCTGGGTCGTACGGGACTTGGCGGGCGTACGGTGCTCGATGCGCCACAGTGAGGTGAACGAGACCGCGGCGACCGCGGCCGCGACGAGCAGGGCCTGCGCACTGGTGCCGGCCCGGTCCGGGCCGCCGATCAGGACTCCGGCGGCGATCGGGCCGACCAGTTGGCCGAGCGAGGCGCCGATGGTGAAGTGGCCGAAGTTGCGGTCCTGTTCGTGCGGCGCGGACTGGCGGGCGACGAGCGACTGGGCGCCGATGACGAAGCAGAGGTGGCCGAGGCCCATCACTCCGCTCCAGGCCGCCATCGCCGCGAGCGAGTTCGCCGTACCGCTCAGGGCACAGCCGCCCGCGATGAGGACGACTCCGACGGGCAGCAGGGGCGCGCACCGTCCGTGGTCCGTGCGGCGGCCCAGGGGTACGGCGGCGAACAGCGGGAGCAGGGCGTAGACGCCCGCGATCACGCCGATGGCGCGTTCGTCCGCGCCCAGCGCCAGGGCCCGGTAGGAGACGGCGGGCCGGGCCATCGACACCGCCCCCTGCGCGAAGGCGAAGGCTATGACGAGGCGGAGCAGCCAGCCCCGGTTCCTACCGGGCCTCACGTTCGTGTCCTCCCTGGAGGATCGAGTCAGGGGATGAGCCAGGGGATCGAGTCAGGTATCAGATGATGCCGAACAGGATTCCCGCCCCGAGCACCACCAGCGAGGTCAGCGCCGCCCACTTCACCACGAACCTGGTGTGGTCGCCGAACTCGACCTTCGCCATGCCGACGAGGACGTATACGGCGGGCACCAGCGGGCTCGACATGTGCAGCGGCTGACCGACGAGCGAGGCGCGGGCGATCTCCAGGGACGATACTCCGTGCGCCTGTCCCGCCTCGGCGAGGACCGGCAGGACGCCGAAGTAGAAGCCGTCGTTCGACATGAAGTAGGTGAGCGGGATGCTCAGGATGCCGGTGACGAAGGCCATGTGCGGGCCCATGCCGTCGGGGATGTTGTCGACGAGCCAGTTGGCCATGTGGTCGACCATGCCGGTGCCCTGGAGGACGCCGGTGAAGACGGCGGCGGCGAAGACCATGCCGGAGACGTTGAGGACGTTCTCGGCATGAGCTCCGAGGCGGGCCTTCTGGTCGGGCATGTGCGGGAAGTTGACGGTGAGCGCGAGTGCGGCGCCGAGCAGGAACAGCACCGGGATCGGCAGCCACTCCATGATCATGGCGGTGAGCAGGGTGACCGTGAGGAGCGCGTTGAACCAGTAGAGCTTGGGGCGAAGGGTGGCGCGGTTCGGGTCGAGCCCCTGGAAGCCGTTCTCCTCGACGGGCTCGGAGTCCGCGTCCGTGCCCGAGCCACCCGTGGGCACGGTCTTGCCGCCCTCGCCGCCGCAGGCGCCGACCAGCACCGTCTCCGACTCCTGCGGCTCCAGCGCCTCGTCCAGCGTCAGCACACCGAGCCGCTTGCGCTCGCGGCGCCCGAGGACGTACGCGAGGACGAAGACGCCAAGGAGGCCGACGGCCAGGGCGGGGATCATCGGCACGAAGATGTCGCTGGCGTCGAGCTTCAGCGCGGTCGCCGCGCGGGCCGTGGGACCGCCCCACGGCAGCGTGTTCATCACACCGTTGGCCATCGCGGCGACGCCGGTCATCACGACCAGGCTCATCTTCAGCCGCTTGTACAGCGGGTACATCGCCGAGACCGTGATCATGAAGGTGGTCGAGCCGTCGCCGTCGAGGGAGACGATCGCGGCGAGGACCGCGGTGCCGACCACGATCCGCATCGGGTCGGCCTTGCAGAACTTCAGGATCCCCCGGACGATCGGGTCGAAGAGGCCGACGTCGATCATCACACCGAAGTAGACGATCGCGAACATCAGCATCGCCGCTGTGGGGGCGAGGGTGGTGACGCCGTCGATGACGTAGTCGCCGAGCTTGGCCCCCTTTCCGACGAACACGCAGAAGAGCGCCGGAATCAGTACGAGCGCCGCGATCGGCGACATCTTTTTCAGCATGATCAGGACCAAGAAGGTCGCGATCATGGTGAAGCCGAGGATGGTCAGCATGAATGGATACCTAACGTTCGCCCTTGAACTCCCACCAGGGACGGCGGTGGGTTGACGTTAGGTCCGTTCAGCAAGCCTTAACAAGATGTTGACGCGCGAGCAATAAGCGCAAAACTCCAGGTCACGGGCTTGCCTCGGTCAGCGTCTCGGCGAGCGCCAAGTCAACGGGCACGCCGTTGAGTACCGCCGTGCCCGACAGCGGGTCCAGGAGCGAGCCGTCGAGGAGCTGGTTGACGTTGACGCCCGGGTCCAGAGCGGCGTGGCTCATCCGGGTGCCCGGCCGGTCGTGGCCCCAGCCGTGCGGCAGGCTCACCACCCCGCGCCGTACGGCGTCCGTGACCTCCGCGGGGGCGGTCACCTCTCCCCCGGCGCCCTTGACGCGCACGGCCGCCCCGTCGGTGAGCCCGAGCTGTGCGGCGTCCTCGGGGTGGATGTGCAGGGTGCAGCGGTTGGTGCCGCCGGTGAGCGCGGGCACGTTGTGCATCCAGCTGTTGTTGGAGCGCAGATGACGGCGGCCGACGAGCACGATCGCCGCCGGGCGCTCGCGCAGCGCCGCTCGCAATCGGGGAAGATCGTCGACAATCGGTCCCGGCAGCAGCTCGATCCTCCCGCTGGGCGTCTTCAGCGGCTGCGGCAGGCGTGACCCGAGCGGCCCGAGGTCGATGCCGTGTGGATGCGCGAGCAGCTTCTCCAGGCTCAGGCCGTCCGGTCGTACGCCGAAGCCGTCGCCGTACGGGCCGAGGCGCAGCATCATGTCGAGTCGCCGCTCGGGGCCGTTCTCGCCGGTGAGCGCGGCGGCGAGTTCCTTCGGATCCCGTCCGTGCACCGGCCCGTGCGCGTCGTTGACCGCCTTGCCCAGGGTGGAGTCGATGACCAGCGCGTCGACGGCGGAGGGATCGGCGCCGTGCATCCCGGTGGCGGCCAGCACCAGCCGGGCGAGGATCTCGGTCTCCGCCATGCGGCCCGGTTCGAGAGGGACGGCGGCGCGGGTGTAGCGCACCTGGTTGCGTACGGCGAGGGTGTTGAAGGCGAAGTCGTGGTGCGCGCTCTGCGAGGGCGGGGGCGGGGGCAGGACGACGTGCGCGTGGCGCGAGGTCTCGTTCAGGTAGGGGTCGACGCTGACCATGAAGTCGAGCGAGTCGAGGGCCTTGTCGAGGCGGTCGCCGTCGGGGGCGGACAGTACGGGGTTGGCGGCGACGGCGATGAGGGCGCGGATCGGGCCGCCCTGCGGATCGGCGGTACCGCCTTCCGGCGTGGCCGTACTCCCCTCCGTCGTAGCCGTGCTCCCCTCCGGCGTGGCGGTGTCGATCTCCTCCGCGAGGGCGGCCAGCGGCAGCTCGCCCTTGACCTCCGGGTGGCGGCTCACCCTGCTGTGCCAGCGCCCGAGCGCGAAGCCGCGGCCGGGTCCGGCAGGCCGGGGCGTCTTGTCGGTCGCGGACCGGGGGAACAGGGCGCCGCCGGGCCGGTCGAGGTTGCCGGTGAGGATGTTCAGGACGTCGACGAGCCAGCTCGCCAGGGTGCCGTGCGGGACGGTGCAGCTGCCGATGCGGCCGTAGACGGCGGCGGTGGGCGCGGCGGCCAGCTCGCGGGCGAGCGCCCGGATCGTGCCGGCCGGCACATCGCAGGCCTCGCTCGCGGCCTCGGGCGTGAAGTCCCTTACGGCATCGGCCAGTTCGTCGACATCCTGGACGTGGGGCGCGAGATCGCCCAGGTCGACGAGCTTCTCCTCGAAGAGGACGTACGTCATCGCCGCGAGCAGCAGCGCGTCGGTACCGGGGCGGATGGCCACGTGACGGTCGGCGAGTTTGGCCGTACGGGTCCGCCGCGGGTCGATGACCGTCAGCGTGCCGCCGCGTGCCCGCAGCGCTTTGAGCTTGCCGGGGAAGTCGGGGGCGGTGCACAGGCTCCCGTTGGATTCCAGCGGGTTGGCGCCGATGAGCAGCAGGTGGTCGGTGTGGTCGAGGTCCGGCACCGGGATCGCGTTCGCGTCGCCGTACAGCAGACCGCTCGACACATGCTTGGGCATCTGGTCGACGGTGGAGGCGGTGAAGAGGCTGTGGGTGCGCAGCGCGGTGAGCAGGACGGGAGGGTAGAGGGCGCCGGCCATGGTGTGCACGTTCGGGTTGCCGAGGACGACGCCGACGGCGTGCGGTCCGTGCTGCTCGACAACGGGTCGCAGGCCCGCCGCGACCGCGTCGAAGGCCTCCTCCCAGGTGGCTTCGCGCAGCTCGCCGTCCTTGCGGACGAGGGGTGTGCGCAGCCGGTCGGGGTCCCCGTCGGCGGCCCCGAAGGAGGCGCCCTTCGGGCAGATGAACCCCTTGCTGAACACGTCGTCGCGGTCGCCGCGGGCGCCGGTCACGCGGGTGCCCTCGATGGTGAGCGTCAGTCCGCAGGTGGCCTCGCAGAGGGGGCAGATACGCAGAGCGGTGCGGGACACAGGTCCTCCCGGAGGCGGTGGCGACAGTGGCACACGGACTGGGGCCGAGCATACCGACCGGTACGGACGGCGGGGAGGGCCTGTCGGGGGTGAGGTCGGAAATTCGCGAACGGCTCCCCCCGGCTCACGACCGGCTTAGGACAGGTCCTAGGTGTATTGACCCGCAGGGTTGTTGACGCGGCTGATCGGGGGCTGGCCTTCGAGTGCGGTGTGGCAGCGATGGT
>NZ_JBTLMO010000101.1:0-12703 GCF_054462255.1 Streptomyces sp. SD15
ACCGGAAGGCCCTCACCTGTTCAAGATCCCTCAGCCGAGACCTGGCTCACCCGTCCACAACCTCCCGAGACAGAACACCTAGGGCACATACTCCACAGCCTGCATGTAGCGCGCGAGGACCTGCCGGACGAGGTGGACGGCCGGGCGGCTATGTTCCGCAGTCTCACCGTCGACCGGAGGCTGCTGATTGTGCTGGACAACGCACACAGCACGGAGCAGGTGGAGCCCCTGCTGCCCGTCGGCGCCGGCTGCTCAGTGCTGATCACCAGCCGTAAGGCGCTCTCCGCCGGCAACATCACCCATCGGCAGCCCATCCGAGTCGCGCTGCCGGACGAGAGCGAGGCGCTGGACGTGCTGGCCCATTACGCCGGGCGTGAGCGCATCACTGGCGATCCGGCGATGGCACTGGAGATCACGCGGTTCTGCGGCAGACTCCCACTGGCGCTGCGCATCGTCGGCTCGAAGCTGCGGCTACGCCCCGACCTCAGCCTGAGCCGTATGGAGGCGCGGCTGAGGGACGAACGGGCCCGCCTGCGCGAGCTGGTCTTCGAGAACCGCAGCCTGACCGCCTGCCTTACTTTCACCTACCGGGAGCTTGAAGAGTCCACTCGTATGTCTCTTGGGCTGCTCGCCTCCCTCCCTGCCGGTAGGTTCACCGACTGGCACTTCGAACGGCTCGCCAGCATGTCCGGGGCGGGTATCACGGCCTGCGACGAGCTGGTCGAGGTCAGCCTGATGGAGGCGCAGGGCAGTGAGCACTCCGACAGCAGCTACCGCGTGCACGATCTGATCCGAGTCTTTGCCGCCGAGCAGTACGAACAGCTTCCGCCAGCGGAGCGCCGCGTGCCCGAGGAACTCCTGGTGCGGGCCTACCGGGACGCGATCGTCCACTGGGCGGCGCAGCGCGCACCGGAACTCCGAGCCGAGGTGGATCCGGAGCGCGTGGAAGGTTTGGGGGCCGCTTCGATGACGGCCGGCGAGTGGGTATCGGCCGAACAGGAACGGCTGCGCTGGGCGATCGGCCGGGCCAGAAGCATCGGCATGGACGCGGAGGCGGCGGAGATCGGGGAGGCACTGTCGTACTTCCTCGACGACATCACGATGCCCGCTGGATCCGCCGACTGGCTGTTCGGCGCACCGGGCGAGACCCGACCGAGGGTGCTCGCGGGCCTGCGGCGGGCCCGCGCGGCTGCCGCACTGGTGGAGGGCGATCCCGACGCGGCTCTGTCGCTTCTTGCCTCCGATAGCGGCAACGGAGCGGACGGTGCGGACGATCTCGTCGGGTGGGCCCGGGACGAGATCGTCGTCGCCCGCGCCCACGCGGCTAAGAATGACTACCGTGAGGCCTTGGAGCACATGACGGGCGCCGTGGACCAGCTGCGCACGGTTGGGGACGCCTGGCACATTCTCAACTCACTCGAAACGCTTGGTGAGTTCCAGCGGTGGCGGGGCAAGCCGGAACTAGCCGAGCAGAGCCAGCGCGAGGCACTACGGCTGGCCGAACAAGCAGGTGACCTCAGGGCACAGGCCCGGCTGCGGCGTACCCTCGCGGAGACTCTGGGGTACCTGCGGTGCCCCGCAGAGGCGGCCCCGCTGTTGGAGTCGGCCGTCCACGACTTCCGGATCCTGAACGACCGCCGTTGGGAGGGCGCCACTCTCTACGCCCTCGGCAAGATCTACCGCCTTCTCGGCCGACGGGAGGAGGCCCTGGAGTGCTACGACCGGGCCGAAGAGATCTTCGGGCCGATGGGAGAGCAGCTGTGGGTCGGTCGCGTGACCAATGCCCGGATCCGTGTCCTGGCAGGCATGGGACGCCTCGACGAAGCCGCCGACACGGCCCAGGCGGCGATCGCCCTCTTCGACCAACTTGGCCACGAGATGTGGAACGCCCATACCCAGCGAGACGTCGGCTGGCTGCACCTCAGGGCCGGGCGGCCTGAGGAGGCCGTCGCACCGCTCACCCACGCCGTCGACGCATGCGCACGGGCCGGAGACGCGTATGGCGGGGCCATGGCACGCCACCTCCGCGGCGTAGCCCACCGAGAACTCGGCCAGTACCCCGAGGCCCACGCTGACTTCGACGCAGCACTCGATGTGTACCGGTCGGGAGCCTATGAGTGGAACGAAGCCGCAGTCGTCCACGACGTGCTCCGTACCCTCCGTGCGGAGGGCCGGGCAGAGGACGCCTACGCGCTGGAGCGGGACACCTCATCCACCAACCCGGTCTTCGTCCGCATGCGCGGTCGGGACGGAGCAACGGCCGTGCCGGATGAGGACTGAGTCGAGGTCGGGCGGACCGTATCGATTGTGCGCAACGTGGAAGAGATGGGCAGTCAGCGCACGCGATGGAGAACGCCCTACCGGGAAGCCGCTCGATTGCGGCGCAGTTCCTCGAGGTCGAAGCAGATGACATTCAGTGGGAGAGCGGTCAGGTCGCGGATTGCGGAAGGTCCAGACGTATAGCGAAGGCCGCCACTACGGGTGGTGCAAGGCGGCCAGGGCGACGCCGGTGACCTCAGATGAGGGCGAGGTCGAGTGTCCGGGTGGCGAGTCATAGGGCCGAGCACAGGCCCCGTACCTCTCGGATCGTCGGCTGCACGAACTGCAGCCAGTGGTCCGGGGCGCCGGGCCAGGAGCCGAGGAGAACTTCGCCGGTTACCAGGCCCAGGGGCGCCTGTAAGGCCCAGCCGCCGGAGTGGCCAGCCTCCCAGCGCAGAGAGATTTCTCCGAGGTTGAGCACCGGAGCGTCGTCCGCCAACTAGTGGCCAGAACCCGGCGTACAGCCCGACTCGTCTGCCTTCTAGGCTCTGAACAGGTCTTATGGCCTGCTCGGGGCCTTTT
This sequence comes from Streptomyces sp. SD15, assembly GCF_054462255.1. Classification (NCBI taxonomy): domain Bacteria; kingdom Bacillati; phylum Actinomycetota; class Actinomycetes; order Kitasatosporales; family Streptomycetaceae; genus Streptomyces; species Streptomyces sp. SD15. Next base: position 2,842 of record NZ_JBTLMO010000101.1, read on the forward strand.
CCCGTACGTGCGCAGTTGCCGCTTCTGCCTGGGAGTCCCCGGGAGTTCCGTGAACGTGTGCGCGAGAAGGCTGAGCGCCGGATGCGGAAGCAGCGAGCACAGGGTGGGGCAGACCGATCTCCGCCCACACGACCTTGCCGGACGGCGGCCATGGCTCAGTGCCCCACCGAGCCGTCAGCGCTTCGACGAGGAGCAGCCCGCGCCCCGTCTCGTCAGTGGGGCTCGCGGTAGGACTGGCCAGGGGCCGGCGGTCCCCTCGTGGGTCGGCCACTTCGATACGGAGCGTGTCCGAGGCCCCGACAGTGAGCGTGAGCCGGAACCCGCGCCCCTTCACGCGCCCGTGCGCGACCGCGTTCGCTGCCAACTCGGCGACGACCAGCGCCGCGGACTCACTCACCTCGCAGCTGGGCGGCCAGTCCCACTCGGTGAGCTGTTGCACAGCCAGCAGCCGAGCAAGGCGGGCCCCACGAGGAGTAGCGCTGAAGAGCTGACTGAAGTGGCGGGTGGAGATTTCTGACTTCATGTCACTGAGCGTGGCCGCCTCGCTCTACCCTGACCAGGGAATCCTTCGGTACGCAGGGTGCGTGTACCGGTACGGACGGTGTCCTGTACGGGGCATCGGCCGTGACCTGGTGAGGTGCGGGACGGCAAGGCAGGTGTTGGGATGACGGTGACGGAGCCGCAGGAGACATACGACGACGGCGAGCAGGCCAGCGACCTGAACCGTGCGATCGGCAAGCAGGTCAAGGTACTTCGGGAGCGGGCCGGGCTCACGCAGAAGGAGCTGGGGGACCGGCTCGGATACAGCGAGGATCTGATCTCGTCGCTGGAGCGGGGGAGACGGACTCCGCAGCGGGAGTTCCTGGAGACGGCGGATGAACTGCTCGATGCCGGTGGGGTGTTGAAGGCCACGATCGAGGACGTGGAGAAGGCCAAGGCGAAGGCGAGGGTTCGGCATCCGGCCTGGTTCAGAGACTATGCGCGGTTGGAGCGGCAGGCTGTTGAGATCAACGACTACAACTGCCATGACATCCCGGGGTTGTTCCAGCCCGAACGCCGGATCATGGCTCTTTACGAGATGCGCAAACCCCTGCTGGACGAGGAGACCATCGAGCAACGGGTGGCCTCTCGGCTGGCGCGGCAGGAGATCCTTACGCACTGGCCCCCTCCGATGATCACTGCAGTCATGGAGGAGTCGGTGCTGCGTCGCCCCCTTGGAGGGCGAAACGTCCACAGGGAACAGTTGGAGCGTCTGCTTCAGCTCGGCAGGCTGCGCAACGTGGAACTACAAGTGATGCCGATCGAACGTACCGAGCATGCCGGGATGGGCGGTTCCTTCATCCTGCTGACGCCCAAGGGGAAACCCCAGCTGGGATACACCGAGGCGCAGAACTCCAGCCGACTGGTTACGGACCCCGAAGACGTCCGTATCCTGGCCGCACAGTACGGCAGCATCAGGGCGCAGGCACTTACCATGCAGGAGTCCCTCGCCTTGATCGAAGAGATGCTGGGAGAGCTATGAGTACTGCGGAACCCGAGCTCCTCGCCTGGTTCAAGAGCAGCTACAGCGGCAACGAAGGCGGCGCGTGCCTCGAAGTCGCCGTTGCGCCCGGCACTGTCCACGTCCGTGACTCCAAGGCCCCCGCTCGCGACCAACTCGCCTTCCCTCCCTCGGAGTGGGCCGCGTTCGTGGACTTCGCGGCAAGGTTCTGACGCAACGAGGGGCTACGAAGCAGCAGTTCGTAGCCCCTGCGTATGCCGGCGGGTCAGTCGAGTGCCAACAGTTGAGGCGCACCTTGACTGTCCGCCGCGCGGCACTGGACGCGGTCACGGCCTTCGGAGCCGTGTGCGCAGGTTCGAATCCTGCCGGGGGCACCCCTTACGAGGTGCCCAAAGACCCCGTCACCAGCGGAAACGCTGAGGCCGGGGTCTTCGCGTATGTGCAGCCAGATGCCGCCCGAAGCCGCTGTATGTCGGGGTCCGTGGACGAGCTGTGGACGGGATCTTGGAGCATTCCCGCAGGTGATGAGACTCATTGGAGCCAAGCAGGCCTGCGCCTCGTTATCGTCGTCCCGGTGTTGGACCGCGCCGCGGGTGGGGAGCCTGAGCGTTGCCGAGGGCCGTCGTGCCGTCTTCAGCCGCTGCCCGCGGGCAGATGAATGGACGAGTTGGGGGATCTCGTGGATGTGACCACGCTTGCCGTCGCGCTCATCGGCGTAGGAGGAACGCTGGGCGGAACTCTGGGTGGGGCAGTGCTCAGCCAGCGCGTCACTCGGGAACAAAACCAGCGCGCCGATCGTGAACGGGCAGAGGACCGCCACGACCGCGCGCAGGAAGCCAGACGGGATCTCTATGCCCGTCTGAACACCACGGCTCGCGCTTACCGGGTCTCTGCCCGAGACGCAGTCCGAGCAGCCGAGCGCGGTGAAAGCGTCGACCCAGCAGTCCTCGACACCGCCAAGGAAGCATGGTCAGAGCAATACTCTTTGGCGCAGATGGCACTACCGAAGGATGTCCATCAGATTGCCTCGGCCCTCAACAGGGCGCTCGGGGTCGGGTACTCCGTCGTGAAGCAGTTGCCGAGCCGTCCTGCCCCAGACGGGTCGTACGAGCGTGCCAAAGATTGGTTCAGCGGCCCACTGTCCGACGGGGTGTATCTGTTGCGGGTCACCCTGCGCCACGACCTCGGTGTGGAGGTCGAGCCCGACTTCGAACACACGCGCACGCGCATGCTCGCTGCGCTCGGCAGTGAGCGGAGGAGCCTTGAGCGCCTGCTCGCCTCCGAACAGGCCCGGGCCACCAGGCCTGCTTAACGGGCAGGGCAAACGACGAGGCCCCTGGGCATCACGCCAGGGGCCTCGGGCACGGTCAGGTGCCGTCACTCGCGTCACTCGTACTCGCGAAGCAGGTCCTCGATACGCCGGTTGGCGACGTCCTGCCGCCCGTCGAGGCACTTCGCGTAGCGGGTGAGCAGGACCTCAACACTGTTGCCGGCGCGCTCGGCGACCTCGGTGGGGTCGACGCCAGCGTTGAGCCACGTCGACAGCGCCGAGTGCCGAAGGTCGTACGGACGACTTGCGAGCGGCGAGGCCGCGGCGGCCGGCGGGAGAGCGAGGAGCCGAGCCTCCTGCCACACCCGGTAGTAGGTCGAAGACGGAACGACCGAGCCCTTCTCACTGAAGAAGAGCCGCCCGTCGTCCGCCGTGCCGAAGGTGGCCAGGTATTCTCGGAGCACGGCGACGAGGTGGGGCGGGATAGGCACCCGCCTGACGTCCTCAGCAGGGCGGTTCTTGAGGCCGCGGTCGTCGTGGGTCTCCCCCGAGTCGGTCCACTGCTTGCCGACCGACGGGCGAGTCCGATGGAGCAAAGCCGATCCCCAGCCTTGCTCGGGAAGGACTAGATCCGTCTCAACGAGGCCGACCGCCTCAGCCGGCCGGAGCCCGCCGAAGTACATGGCAGCGAACAGACCCACGAGGCGCCGGCCCCGAGCACGCCTGTAGCCGCCCACGTAGGAAACGGCCGCCAGGAGATTGCGAGCCTGCTCCGGGTTGGCGACGACCCGCGGGTCGACCTGGTTGGACACCTTCGGTTTCTGCCAGCGGACAGCCGTGATGGGGTTCTCGCGCAGCTCCCCCAGGTCGACCGCGTAGTTGGCAGCGTTGACGAGCGTTCGCCGCTTACGCCGCACGGTTTCAGCGGCTGCGGCCGTGCCGTCGAGCTTGAGTTTCAGCGAGTCCAGCACTGCACGGGCCGTGGCGGGCTCAGCGAGATCGGCGAGTGGCTGCGATGCCTTGGACACCCAGTGAAGGACGTTCCTTACATCGTCCGGGACGTCTCGGTCATCGGGCCCCGGCAACACGAAGGCCCAGTTGCGGAGCGCTTTACGGATGGCCTGGTCGGACGGTCGTCCAGCCCGCTCGGCGAGGAGCTCCACAGTCACGCTGGTGAGCGATTCGTTAATGCCGTCCCGCGTATTGGGGGCGGCATGCGGCCACTTCATCGCCAGGTACCTGAGGGCGAAGTCGTACCACGACACAGCCGACTTCTTCTGCTCCATCGAGGCCGGAAGGCCGGACTCCCTATCGAACTCCTCTCCGTCGCGCATCGCGCGCATGAGCTTCGCGCGATAGTGGTCGGCAAGCGCCTTGGTGCGGAAGGAGTCGGAGAAGACGTTGCCCGCCACGGACCAGCGGACGCCGTATGAGGGCGTTTTGGTATCGCGCTTGCGCACAGCCCAGACCTTCACGTCGAGAGACTTCACGCTGCGGCCTCCAGCTGTCGCAGCCACGTGGTGAAGTCACTCCGCCACACTCGGAGCTCCCCGTTGGGCAGCTTGAACGCGGCCGGCCCGTATCCCAACTCACGCCAGCGGTAGAACGTCCGGCGAGAGACGCCGCCCAGTTCATCCAAGACTTGGCGAACGGTCATCAGCTCGTCGCGACGCGGGTCCACGTCGGTTCTCCTTCCGTGCCAGGGGCGGGTTCGAGGGATGCGGCAAGCCAGGCTTCGGCACTGCTGAGGCCGGTACCGGCGAAAACCCAGTGCGCGAGGACGAGGGTCGTCATTTCGGTCTCGCCCTCGGTGGCTGCTGCGGCTTGAGCGCGGCGCCATTCGGCGCGGGCGGTGCGGAGGGCGCCGAGGGTGGTGGAGTAGCGGCGGGATTTGGTGGAGAAGTGGCCGCGGAAGCCGAGCATGTGAGCCCAGGCGCGGAGTCGGAGGTCTTCGAGTTCCTTGCGTGCGCCGAGGGTCCAGGCGGTGCGGATCATCCGGCGGGCGTGGTCGGTGATGTCGAGTTGGGCGAGTTCGGCGAGGAACTTGAGGGGGCGGTCGAGAGCTCCCGTGGCGGTCTCGGCGCCTTTGGTGGCGTACTTGGCGATGTACGAGGCAACGGCCCGTTCGGTGAGTTCTTGGCCGCCCTCGAAGTCGGCGGATCGGATGGTGCGGACGTCGAGTTGGCGGCCGAAGGTGAAGGTGTGGGCGCGTCCGTCGATGACTGGTCCGTCCACGCGGACGTGGGCAGCGGCGGCGCGTATGGCATCGGTGAGCAGCTCGGCGGTAGCCCAGGCCGGAGGCGGGGTGTCGCCGCCCTCGGGGCCGTCGATGCGGATGACGGCGTGGAAATGGACGGCGCCGCGCTTCTGGTACTCAGCGACCTTGGCAAAGGACACCCGGGCGTGCTTGCGGAACGCGCGCTGTGAGAGTCCGGCCCGCTTGGCGACTTCCCGGCGCAGGTAGGTGGAGAAGCGGCGCCAGAGCGGACCGGCGTGGGCGTTCCAGAGGACGGCGGCTTCGTAGTCGTAGGTGTCCGGGTTGAGCGGGGTACCGAGCGCGGCGTCGTCCTGGCCGTGGAGGAAGCCGCAGCGGCAGCGGCGGACTGAACCGGCCGGACCGGTCGGGCGGTTGTGGACCGGGCCGAAGCTCGGGGCGGTGAAGGTGGCGAAGACGCGGGGGTGGGCGGCGACGCGTTCCGGGACGCCCTTGCCGCCGCGCAGGCCGGAGGTGATCAGGTGGAAGGTGTCGCGGCGGTAGACCTCCGCGCAGGCCGGGCAGCGGGTCGTGCGGCGATTGTTGCAGCGGACCAGGAGGTGACCGGCCGGGAGGCTGGCGGAGTCGAGGCGGTGGAGGACGTTGCCGATCTCGCCGGTGCGGGTGTTGACGTCGTATTCGGTGCGGTGGCCGTCGAGGCGGATCGGGGTCGTGCAGCCGCCGAGTCCGGAGAGCTGGCGGAGGATACCGGGCAGGGTGCCGTGCCGGGCGAGCTTGGCGAGTTCGGGCAGTGGGGGCGGGGTGGGGCGGGTGAAGATGGCGTTCTCCTTCTGGCTGGCTTGCTGCGCTGGTCAGGAGGGATGAGCCCCGGGGCGGTGGATGCTTGGCCGTGTCGAACCGCCCCGGGGCATCAGGCGCCGTTCAGCGCCGGCGGTGGTCGCGGAGCATCGAGCGCAGGACCACGGCGGCGATGGCGACCGAGATGGCCGTGACGGCGACGGCGGCCAGGAGCGCGGTCAGGACGACTCCGCCGACGAGGACGGTTGCGACCGCTCCGGGGCTGATGGAGATCTGCGGGAGCGTCGTGCGTCGTACGGGTGCCGGATCGGCCGGGGCGTGGGTGTGTGCGGGCGGCGGGGTCGGGTTGTCGGGGTACTTGGGCAGGAACACAGCGAACCTCTCCTTATCTACTCGTCTAGTCATGTGAGCCGTTGACAATGCCCACGCCGGAACGCGTGCCGGAGTCGATGGCGGGGGCCATGAAGGTGTGCGAGAGCAGGAAGCCGAACAGGGCGATCACGACGACGATCCAGGTGCGGACGCCGAGGAACTTGACCGCTCCCCAGGCGATGAAGCCGAGGATGAGGACGAGCGGGAGGCTGACGGTCACGTGGTGGGGGTCCTTTCAGCGGACGGGGCAGCGGTGGGTGCGGGCGGCGAGTTCGGCGGCGGCGCGGCTGTCGTAGTCGGCGGAGAAGCCGCAGCGCGGGGCGGTGCAGGCGGCGGTGTGCTTCTCACGGCCCCGGTTGTCGTAAGACGTACCGACCCGGACGGGGCCGATGCGGGTGACGTCACGGAAGCGCCGGTCAGGGGACATGTGGGACTCCTTTCAGAGGTGGGCGGCGATGGCTTCGGCCATGGGTGCGGGGACGCCGAGCCGGGCGCGGAGGGTCGGGGTGTCGATGGCCGTTCCGGTACGGGTGCGGTGCTCGGCGGCAACCTTGCGGGCGTGTTCGACCAGGGCGGCCGGGACGGCTACGGCAGGCGGAGCGGGGGTCGGCTCGGGAGCCGGTTGTGCGGGGAGCTCCGGGCTGGGATCGGGCGCGTCCTCCTGGTCCTCGGTGTCCTCGTGCGGGGCAGGGGCCGAGTGGGCGAGGAGTGTTCCGCCGAGGAAGGCGACCGCGGGCCAGCCCGCGACGAGGATGCGCAGCCATGCCGGCACCTGGTCCAGGTCGAGGAGTCCGGCGGTGGCGACGTTTGCCCCGAGGGACGCGGTGAGCGCGATGACGAACCAGCACCAGCCCGCCGCTTTCGCGTCGCCGGTCCGCAGTCGGCGCCAGGCGGCGACGAGCAGCAGGTCGACGGAGATGGGATACGCCCAGGCCTTCCATCCGTCCTGACCGGCCGCCGAGGCGACGTCATGGAGGTGGGCGAAGGACAGTGCTGCGGCGATGAGCGCTTGGACGAGTACCGCGTCGATACGGGCCAGTTGGGCGCGCATGCTGCGGCTCCTTCCGGATTCAGGCATGGCGGGGGTAGGGAGTTGGCGCGAGGCGGTCACGCCGACCGGGGTGGGGAGGGGGCGAGTGTCAGTCGGTGACGGGGCGCGGCTGGAGTACCGGAGCCGTCGCCGTCTCGACGGGCCGTACGGGCGCGTCGGGCCGGAAGCGCTTGAGCGCGGGCAGGTCGGGCACCAGGTGGGCCGACTCGCGGCAGATCTCGGCGGCGTCGCCGAGGGAGAGATATGGCGTGCGGATGCAGGACCAGCCGCCGGAGGTGTCACCGGCCACGGCCAGGCCGGGCCGTTCGGCGGCGATGGCGCACGCGGCGGAGACGGCTTCCGGGGCGATGTCGCCAAGGGCCATCTTGGCGGAGGCTTCGTCGTTGACGCGGTGGCAGACACGGCCGGTCAACTGGGCCCGGAGCATGGTCGCGCCCTTGCCCAGTTCGGCGCCGAAGCGCTGCCCGCAGACCTCCAGGTAGATGCCGGCGGCGCGGCCGAGCTGGGCGAGGCGGATGAGCTGGGTGACCATCTCGTCGCGCCGGTCCTCGTCCTTGCGGGTGGCGACGAGGAAGAGTTCGGCCACCTCGTCGACGAACAGCACGATCGGTACCGGGCGTTCGTGCTCAGGCAGGCCCCAGATGTCGGAAGTGATCTCCTCGTCGGGGGCGTCCAGCGCGATCCCCTGCCGGGCCTTGATCAGGTCGTATCGGTCCTCCATTTCCTTGACGAGCACGGGCAGCAGCTCGGCCGCCTGTTCAGGGTCCGTGGCCAGCGCCGAGAGCCGGGCGGCGAACGGCGCCAGCTCCACACCGCGCTTGCAGTCGATGCCGACCAGGGCGACGGGTTGCGGGGCGAGCCCGGCGACGAGATGCCGCAGATACATGGACTTGCCGGACAGGGTTGCGCCGAGGGTCAGTTGGTGAGGCACGGTCCGGTAGTCCCGTACGAAGGGAGTCGCGTCCTCCCGCAGCGCCACAGGCACCTTGAGGAACCCGGACGCGACCTTGCGCGGCATCCGGACCCGCCGCAGCACGTCGAAGCCGACGAGCCGCAGTTCGACCACGCCGGGCTTGACCGTCGTGACGTACACGGCGTGAACGCCCCAGGCGTGCCGCAGCCGTTCGGCCGAGGCGGCGACGTCGGCGGGTTCCTGCCCGGGAGCGAGCCGCAGACGAAGCCGTAACCCGGTCGAAGTGGGCCGGATGATTCCCCGACGCGGCGGTACGGGGCGGATCTCACGTCGGGTGGTGGCCTTGACCGCCAGGACCCGCAGCCGGGAGGGAGCCACGGTCAGGCCGCAGGCCTCCATGACGGAGCTGTAGGAGCTGAGCAGCCGGGCCGTGGTTATCGGGAGGCCGACCGTGGACCAGTAGACCCCGGGGTGCTTGGCCCGGGTGTGGGCAGCCCCGCCGCCGAGCGCGGCGAGGGGACCACCCACCTCCAGAAGCGTTGCCAGATCGGTCATCAGGCCGTGGCCCCCATGGCGACAGGGAACGCGGCCGGAGTGACGGCGGCGGAGCGGTAGGCGATGCCGTGCCGCTGCTGGCCGTTGAACACGCTCTCCCACGGCCGGGCCACGAGCCCCGGCAGCGAAACCGGAGCGCCGAGCGCGAGCCCCTCCGAGACCCCGCTCTCGGGAACCGTGACCTTGATGAGGGAGGACTCCCCTTCCTCGATGTAGACGACGCCGATCGTCATCAGGGCCTCGCCGCTGTTGATGTCCTTGGCGATCTCGCCGGTCTGACGGTCGCGGACCTTGGGCTCGGGCGCCTCGGTCAGCAGGATCGTCGCGGCCGAGGTCTCCACACGGATGGTGCGCAAGAGTTCTTCCTATCTACTCGTCTATACAAGATGTAGCCTTTGAACCCGATCTCCGGGAACGACGACCACCCTGCCACACAACTTGCCCACTCGTCTATACGAGTATGCCTGTTGGCGTGTACGAGTTCCGGGAAGCGGCCCCGCGCACCACCGCGGATCACCCGCTCCTCACACCGATCACGTCGCCGGGAGCTGGTACGACAGGACGTAGGCGTCCGCTGCCATAACGGTGTCGCAGACCTCCACGGCCCGCCCCTCGGTGTCGTACGCGGTGCGGATCAGGTGGATCACGGGCACGCCGGAGGCCAGCCGGAGCATCTTGACCTCGGACGGCGAGGGCATCCGGGCCCGGATCTCTTCCTCGAAGTGATCGAGCCGATGACCCAGCTCCTCAAGACGGGCGTAGATGCCGCCGGGACCAGGATTGGGCTCGGCGATCGGGGTGTCCCGGGCGATGTCGAGCGGGAGGTACGAGGTGGCGAACTCAACCGGACGCCCGTCGAGCAGATACCGGCGCCGGCGAGCAAGCACGCGCCGCACGGAGCCGAGCCGCGTGGAGATGTCCTGACTAGCCTTCTCCTCCTTCACCTCCAGACTGTCCACCTGCGGATGACTGCCAGCAGCATCGGCCTCGACGATGAACGCGGACTTCCCCTGTTCGCGATGGCGCCGGGCGAACCGGTCGGAGGCGAGCCGCCGCACGGGTGGCCGTGGTCGTACGAAGACGCCTTTCCCATGCTCGGCATGGACAAGACCCTCGCCCTGGAGGATGGAGAAGGAGTTCCGGACGGTCATCCGGGACACTCCGTAGTGCTCGACGAGCTCAGCTTC
>NZ_JBTLMO010000102.1:0-12473 GCF_054462255.1 Streptomyces sp. SD15
TTCCTGGGCACGGGGCGGATTCTCAAGGAGACCGGAATCGTGATTGCTGCTCCCACCGGCCTCGCAGTGACACGCACGCTACCGGGCGCACCACCATGCTCCTGCACCTCACAGACGCACCGTCACCGGAAAGTGCCGCAAAAACCTGATCGCACCACAGTGAGCACCACCCCGTGATACCCAGTCGGACCAAGGATGCACAGGCCATCAGGAGCACTGCGCACGAGCCTCCACGACGACGAGTGGATGGCGGCTCATGAATGCAACGATGCGGTGTCACCGGGAGCGGGTGGCGCCGAAACCGCTCTCGTGCGCCCAGACGTGGGTGCAGGACGGGCACTGCAGGTGGAGCAGGCTGCCGGTGTGGGAGAGCAGGTAGCGCCAGTGGTCGGAGCAGGTGCGCTGCTGCTCGCACGGTGCGCACCCGCGGCTGTCGTTGCAGTGGGGACAGGCCACCCAGGCGCGGCGCCCGAGGTCCGCCTGAGGGTCAAGCGGCAGCATGGCCGCTCCCGCGCGCAGGGAGCACGCCGGCCGCGACCAGGTCGTCGTACAGGCGCTGCTGCTCGTCGTCGAGACCGGAATACAGCAGGTCGTGCGCGGCCTGCTCGGCGTGCAGTGCCTCCATGGGGTCCCAGTCGGGGCCGAGAGCGGTCAGGACCTGGACCTGCCGGAGCACCTCCTGTGACGTGAGGTCGACGGCGAAGTCGGCCAGGGCGGGGGTGTCCGGCCGGCCGGCGGCCTCGTCCGGATCGCTGGAAGGTGGGGGGTCGTGCGGAGCCATGAAACAGAACTTAGGTATGCCTTCCTTGCTGCGGCAAGGAGAGGTGGCCGACGTCACAGCAGGCCGGCGGCTGTCGCGACGGGTTTGGGGCCGCCCTTTCCACGACGGTGTCCCGGCAGCCCGCAGAGGTGGTGGTGGGGGCGGCGGGTATCGTCCAGGGTCTTGTCGCCGCCCTTGCCGCCTGGTTCTGTACTGCGGGTGATCCGTCATGCGTCCGCCGCCCGTGGTGCACGCATCCGGCGCGGGCGCGGGAGCGGGAGCGAGGAGGCGAGCGGCGTGGAATCGGTGGCCGGGCAGGACGTACGGGGGGCCCTGCCCGAGGGGCTCGGCGCGGCCGTACGCGATACCGCCGGGGAGATTGCCGCGCTGTTGCGCCGGGGTGCCGACATGGGGCGTCAGGTGCCCGGGGCGCAGTGGAGTGTCGGGGAGGCGGCGGCGCATCTGGCGCTGGCAGGCGAGCTGATGGCGGATATCGCGGCGGGACATGCGCGCCGTTACGGGGACGGCACGCCGCAGAGCCTCGCCGCGGCCAACGAGCGGGCGCTTGCGGCGTTCGGCGAGCGCGGGGCCGAGCCGCTGGCCGCGATGATCGTGACGCAGGCCGATGCCTGTCTGACAGCGCTGGAGGAAGGTGCCGCGGGGGAAACCGTGGTCACCCCGCTGGGTCCGATGAGCCCGGACGTGCTGGGGTCCTATCTCCTCACGCACATGCTCGGCCACGGGTACGACCTCGCCCGTGCCCTGGGGCGTGCGCACATGATCGACCGCGCCCGGGCCGAGCTGACCCTGCCGTTCCTGGTCACGGTCATGCCGCGGGTGGCCGACGCCGCCCGCACGGCCGGGCTGAGCGCCTGTTACGCGATCCGTTTGTGGGGTGGTAGCGGATTCGGTGTGCGGGTGGCCGACGGTGCGGTGTCGGTGAGCACGCAGCCGCCGGCCCGTGCGGACTGCACCATCCTCATCGAGCCGGTCACCTTTCTGCTGATGGCGCTCGGCCGCCGCGGCCAGTGGAGCGCCCTTGCCCAGGGCCGCATCCTCGTCCGGGGCCGCAGGCCCTGGCTCGCTCCGCGCTTCCCGGCCCTCTTCAAGGCTCCGTGAAACAGCCGTCCCGGTGCTGCCCCGGCTGGGTGGCCCGCCGCGGTGAGGTGCGGTGCGGTGGGGTGCGTGCGGTGGGGTGGGGTGGGTCTGTGGGCTCTTCCCGGTGTCAGCCGAGGGCGCGGTCGAGGTTGAAGGCGGCGCTGATCAGGGCGAGGTGGGTGAAGGCCTGGGGGAAGTTTCCGCGCTGTTCGCCGGTGTGGCCGATCTCCTCCGCGTAGAGGCCGAGGTGGTTGGCGTAGGTGAGCATTTTCTCGAAGGCGAGGCGGGCCTCGTCGAGGCGGCCCGCGCGGGTGAGTGCTTCGACGTACCAGAAGGAGCAGATCGAGAAGGTGCCTTCCTCGCCTTTCAGGCCGTCGGGGCTGGCCTGCGGGTCGTAGCGGTAGACCAGGGAGTCGGAGACCAGGTCCTCGCCGAGGGCGTCGAGGGTGGCGAGCCATTTCGGGTCGGTCGGGGAGATGAACTTCGCCAGCGGCATCATCAGCAGGGATGCGTCGAGGATGTTGCTGTCCTCGTACTGGACGAAGGCATGGCGTTCGGCGGACCAGCCGTTGCGCATGATCCGCCGGTAGACGGCGTCGCGGGCGGTGCCCCAGCGGACCAGGTCGGCGGGCAGACCGCGGTGGCGGGCCAGCCGCATGGCGCGTTCGATGGCCACCCAGCACATCAGCCGGGAGTAGAGGAACGTCTTGCGTCCGCCGCGGGTCTCCCAGACTCCTTCGTCGGGCTGGTCCCAGTTCTCGCACACCCAGTCGACGACTTCGGTGATGCCGTCCCAGTGCGCACTGGAGATGGGTTTGCCCCACTTGTCGTACAGGTAGAGGGAGTCGACGAGGGCGCCGTAGATGTCCAGTTGCAGCTGGCCGACGGCGTCGTTGCCGACGCGTACGGGGGCGGAGCCGCGGTAGCCCTCGAGGTGGGACAGTTCGCGTTCGGGCAGGTCGCGGCGTCCGTCGATGCCGTACATGATCTGCAGGGGGCCGGTGGCGCCGGGTGTGGTGAGCGGGACGTGCTCGGTGAGGAAGCCCATGAAGGCTTCGGCCTCGTCGGTGAATCCGAGCCTGAGCAGCGCGTACACGCAAAATGCGGCGTCGCGGATCCACACGTAGCGGTAGTCCCAGTTGCGCTCGCCGCCGAGCTGTTCGGGCAGGCTGGTGGTGGGGGCGGCGATGATGGCGCCGGTGGGGGTGTAGGTGAGCAGTTTCAGCGTGAGGGCGGAGCGGTGCACCATCTCCCGCCAGCGGCCGCGGTATCGGGAGCGGGACAGCCATCGCCGCCAGTAGCGTACGGTCGCGTTGAATTCCCTTTCCGCCTCGGCCACGGCGCAGAAGCGTGGTGCCACGTCGCCGCCGATCCGGTCGATGGTGAAGACCGCGGATTCGCCCTCATGCAGTTTGAACAGCGACCATACGTCCGTCCCCGCGACCTCGATGGGCACGGTGGAGGTCAGGGCGAGCCTGAGCGAGGGCGAGGCGAAGACGGCCTGGCCGGCCTCGGCGTGCACGGTGTGCGGCACGGTGCCGTACTCGAAGCGGGGGGCGACGCGCGCACGGAAGGGCAGCGTTCCGCGGACGCACACCACCCGGCGGATCAGGCGGTGCCGGCCTGCCTCGCGTGAGTCGTCGACGACCGGCATGAAGTCCTGGATCTCGCCGACTCCGTCGTCCGCGAAGAAGCGGGTGATCAGCACGTTGGTGTCGGGGAAGTAGAACTGCTTCGTGCGCGTGGGGACGTCCGCGGCGAGTTCGAAGGATCCGCCCCGGTCGGCGTCGAGGATCGAGGCGAAGACGCTGGGGGCGTCGAAGCGCGGGCAGCAGTACCAGTCGATGGTGCCGTTCGTGCCGACGAGGGCCGCGCTGCGCAGATCACCGATCAGGCCGTGGTCGGCGATCTGCAGGTAGCGGGGCGTGCCGACGCCGTAGGGCCCGCCGGGGCCGGCGGGTGCGCCGTCCTTCGCTCCGGCTTCGGTAGTCGTTTCGTCCACGTCAGCCTCCTTGGGCCGTCGCCCGGGCCGCCCCCGCATCTTTCAGGCTAGCGAGTCGGCGGGCTCCGGGCTTGCGGGGACGGGGCCCGCCTGCGAACAGTTGCCGGCCTCTTTCGCCGTTCCCGGGGATGCGCGTGGCAGGCACCCGGGGCCCCCGCCGTCCCGCGCTCCGAAGCCGCCTGCCTGCGGCGGGCCGCCGGCTGTCCGGCGGCCCGCCAGGAGTACCTGCTGCCTGACTCGGACCGAGCATCTGCGGGCCCACCGGGGCACCGTGGTCGCGGTCACCCACGACCGGGTGTTCCTGGAGCGGCTGACGACCACGGTGCTGGAGGTCGAGGACGGCCGGGTGACCCGGCACGGCAACGGGTACGCCGGCTACCTGGCGGCGAAGGCCGCCGAGCGGCGCCGGCGCCGGCAGCAGTACGACGAGTGGCGTCAGGAGTTGGAGCGCAGCCGCCGGCCGGCCGCGTCCGGTGCGCTGCGGCTGGACGGCATTCCGCGGAAGATACCGAAGGCGATCTTCGGCGCTCCCGCGTTCCGTGCGCGGGGGCGTGCGCACGGTGCGATGAGCCGGGTCCGCAACGCCAAGGAGCGGATGGAGCGGCTGACCGCGCATCCGGTGGCGCCGCCGCCGGATCGGCTGCCGTTTCGCGCGCGGATCGACACGGCGGGCGGCCCCGGTGACGGCAGGCCGGCGGTTCAGCTCGACGGTGTGGTGGTGGACGGGCGGCTGCGGGTGCCTGAGCTGCAACTCGCCCCCGCCGGGCGGCTGCTGGTCACCGGGCCCAACGGCGCGGGCAAGAGCACACTGCTGCGGGTGCTGGCCGGGGAGCTGGCTGCGGACGCCGGCGTGGTGCGGGTGCCGGGGCGCGTGGGCCACCTGCGGCAGGAGGAGACGCCCTGGCGGCCGGGGATGACGGTGCTGCAGGCATTCGCGCAGGGCCGGCCCGGCGACCGGGACGAGCACGCCGGCCGGCTGCTGTCGCTCGGCCTGTTCGAACCGGACGCGCTGCGGCTGCGCGTCGGCGAGCTGTCGTACGGGCAGCGGCGCCGGATCGAGCTGGCCCGGCTGGTGAGCGAGCCGGTGGACGTGCTGCTGCTGGACGAGCCCACCAACCACCTCTCCCCCGCCCTGGTGGAGGAGCTGGAGGCAGCACTGGAGGGCTACGAGGGCACGGTGGTGCTGGTCACCCACGACCGCCGGATGCGGTCCCGGTTCACCGGCTCCCGCCTGGAACTGCGCGAGGGCCTCGTCGCCGGCCGGCGGTGAAAAAGACGCCACAGAAGGGGCATTGGCGAGCCCAACGCCCCTTCTACTGGCGAGGGTCCCTCAGGGGCACGTCCCAGGCTCCGACCCGCCGACCCCCACCTTCGCCCCCTTAGCCCCCTTTATCCCCTTTGCCTCTGCTCTGGCCCCAGCGCACGCTGCCCAGCGCATGCCGCTCGGCCAGCCGTGGCAGCAGCAGGTCCCACAACCCCGTGACCCTCTCCTGCGAGAGCCACGCCCTGTCCTCGCCGCCGAGCACCTCAAAGCCCATGGTGGCGGCCACGATGGTGGTCGCGGCGTCGTCCACCGACACCCCCTCGGCCAGCCAGCCGTCCCGCTCGGCCCGCAGCAGCATGCCCTCGATCCAGCGCTGCCACTCCTGCCGGAGCGAGGGGCCCCGGCCATGGACGGGATCGTCGCACAGCTCGAACCCCGCCCGGACGACGACGTCGCCGGCGATCCGGCTCATCAGGCCGTACGTCGCGTCCACGACCACCTGAAGAGCACCTCCGTCCTGGTCCGACGCGTCCCTGATGGTCCGGCGCACCGCCCAAGCCGCTTCGTCCTCGACGGCCTGGGCAAGCGCCCTCTTGTTCTCGAAGTGGAAGTGCAGAGCACCGCTGCTGACCCCCGCCCGCCTGCTGATCACCGCGAGCGAGGCGGGCACGAACCCCTCCCTGGCGAACACCTCAGCCCCGGCACGGATCAGTGCCTGACGGGTACGGGCCGCGCGTTCCTGCTTGACCATCATGCGTCTCCTGGCGGAGGGCCACGGCCTGCAACACCCTGCACCCGGGTGCCCGCCGTGTCCCGTCGTTCGTCGTTTCACCGCGGCGGGTTGCCGCGGTTGCGCAAGGCCGGCCCGGCGCGCCCGGTGTGCACCACCGCCAGGGAGCAAAGAAGCAGGCCGCACGTTCCGGCCGGGCAGCAGGGGTGCACGAACCCGGCCCGGCACCCCTCGACCATGCGTACAGACCTGCGTACAGACCTGCGTACAGACCCGTGCGTACGGACCGTGCGTACGGACCGTGCGTACGGACCGTGCGTACGCGCACCGTCTCGGGGCCGGCGGCCTTGGCGGTACGCCGGCAAAAGACGGCGCCGGCCGCGCCCTGCACGCCGCTGACGGTGATCCCGGCTCGCGGGCCGGGCGCAGGCGAGGCCGTCGCCGACGGACCGGGAGGCCCATGACGATGCGGGCACCGCCGTACCCGACGCCCGGCGCCGCCGCAACGGCCCGCCCCCACCGGAACAAACCCGCATCCAGCAGCAGCCCGATACGCTCCGCGGCGGCCGGCCCGCCCTTGGCGTGCCGCGCCCTCACCGCCTTCTCGCCCGGCCCCGCCGGCGCCTGCGCACGGGCCCTCTCCCGTCCGGCCGCACGTCTGCGGACGTGTGCCGCCTGCGACAAGGCCCGGGGAAGGTCATTCGCGACGGTCACGACGCCTCCCTCCCTCACGGTGCGGCCCGGACAATGACCCCACCGTAACAAACCGCACTAGCGGTTTGTATAGCTGCTTGCGGTGATTCCGTCAGGGGCAAGCGGCCGCTCGGCCCTGACGGAGGGCACGGAGGACGCGGAGGGCACGGAGGGCGCGGAGGGCGCGGAGGGCGCGGAGGGCGCGGAGGGCCGCGGAGGGCGCGGAGCACGGCACGGCCGGCCGCCCGGCATCCGCCCGCCCGCGTCCGATCCGCGGCGGGCGCCGCTGCGCACCCGATGCACCCGATGCGTCCGCGGCTTCTCCTTGCGGCCGCGGCCGGCGTCCGCCCACCCGCCGCAGGGCCGCTGCGGCCCCGGCCGGGGAGCGGTCCGGCAAATTCGCGCCGCACGCACGAGGGCTCCGTCACCCGTCGCGATCACCAAGCCCTTGCGCTGCACCCAGGACGCCCGGTCAGCTCGCCGCCGCCGGTTCACCGGCCGGCGCCGCCCGGGCCGGCTGCCGGTCGCCGCACGCACGAGGGCTCCGTCACCCGTCGCGGTCACCAAGCCCTTGCGCTGCGCCCAGGACGCCCGGTCAGCTCGCCGCCGCCGGTTCACCGGCCAGCGCCGCCCGGGCCGGCTGCCGGTCGCTGCGGGCACCGAGTTCGGCCGCCCGCCCGGTGGTGATGACGAGGCTGCGCAGTACGGCGGGTACCGCGATGCCGGGCAGCAGATGCTCGAAGAGCGACACCACCCGGGCCTCGAGGTCGTCGCGGCCCGACAGGATCTGTGAATAGACCTGCACACCGGTCCACGCCGCCGAGAACATCCACGCGCTCTCGGCCGGCACGACGTGCGGGAGCAGTTCGCCCTGCTTCTCGGCCTCGGCCAGCAGATGGCTGCTCGCGTCGATCCACTGGGTGATCGCCGTGGTGCCGAACTGGGCCCGCACGTCCTGCTCCAGGCTCAGCCTCGCCACCGCGCTCACCAGCGGGTCGCGCCGCATCCGGTAGGCCACCGTCAGCCCGCTGTCCACGAGTTCCTGCAGCTTGCAGGGGCTGGGCTCCACCGTGACCGCGGCGAACTGCTGGCTGAGCACGCCCTCCGCCAGGGCCTGCTTGGACGGGAAGTGGAAGTACAGGGCCCCCTTGGTCACGCCCGCCCGGGCCAGGATCTCGCCGATGGTGGCGCGCTCGTAGCCGTATTCGTCGAAGACCGAAGCCGCCGCCATCAAGATCGCCAGCCTGGTGCGGATCGCACGCTCCTGCCGCGCCATGATTCCTCCCGAGATGGTTGCAGTGGGCACGATACAAGAACGGGGGTGCGCACCCCGTCCCAGAACAAAACCAGCGAGTCCGTATCTTCACAAGCCGTCACGACCCGCTCTGCACCGGCACCGCCATACGTTCGCACCGACCCCAGACCCCGGGCGCACCCCCGCACACCGAAGAACATACTGGTCACCGGTGCCAACGGCGGCACCCCCGCCCTACGGCCCGTGCCGCCCTTACAAGACCGGCCGTCCTGGTTCGGCCGGCACACGGCGGTCCCCCCGGGGCTCCCGGCCGGCGAACGGACCGAGACCGCGGGCACGGACCGCGCCGGCTCCCCGCCCCTTGCGGGCGCCCTGCACGCCGGGGGCCGGCGCCACGCCGCCCGCGCGGGACGCGCGGGCGGCGAACCGGCCCCGCGCCCGTCCGGCCCGGGGCCGGGGCCGGGGCCGGGGCCGGGGCCGGGGCCGGGTGCACGGGCACCGGCCGGCGAGACGCTCCGCCACGGGGGCGCCGCATCGCCTACGCCGGCACCGCCGAGCCCGCAGGCCGCGGCCCGACCGGCGCGGCCGGGGACTGCGGCCTGCCGCTGCGCCCGGCTGCGTCACCGGCCCCGCACACGCCGCCGGCGGCCGGCATGGGCGAGCGCGGGTGGTCCCGGGACCGGCAGAGCCCGTGCGGCGCCGGGCGCGGGCGCGGCACGTCGTCCGTCCGCGCACGGCGCGGCAGGGGCCGGCGCACCGGCCCGGTCAGCACCCGCCCGCGGCAGGCCGGGACACACACCCAGCCTCGCCACCGCGCCCCGCCCCCTCTTTCTGGCGCGGCATCCGCCCGCAGCCCCAAACGCACCCCTCCGCACAAGCCGCCCCGCCCCGGTATGCCGCTGCCGACGGGGCCGGGCCGAGGCGGGGAACTCGGCCCGGGCCGGTGAGCAGCGGCAGCACGGAACAGGGCGGGACAGGGACAGGGGCGGGGTGTCACAGTCCCAGGGAGATGGCCAGCCGGGTGAGTTCGGCCGTGCTGTTGATGTTCAGCTTGGCCCGGATACGGCGGAGATAGGCGTCGACCGTGTGCTTGGAGAGCCCCATGTGACGGGCCGCCTGCAGGTAGGTGCACCCGGCGGCGATATGACGCAGCGTCTCCCGCTCGCGCGGGGCCAGCGCGGGCACGGGGGCCTCGGCGTACGGCGCGGTGAGTGTGAGACTCATGGGATTTCCTCCGGCCAATCGGTCCGTCATCACTGCTCACACCCTCGGAAACAGAAGACGAATGCCCGATTAATGCAATTTGTCCCTTTTCGATAAGCGTGCCCGGGTGACTTCATGACGCTGTCCCCCGGCTGTCACAGACGTGTCACAGACCACATCCGCGCGCGCCGCCGCGCACGCACACACAGGAACCCCTCACGGCAAAGACGATCCCCCGCTCCCCTGTTCCGCCGCCCCCGCAGCCCGCAACAGGGCAGCCGGACAGCAGAGTTGACGCCCCCCCCCCCCGCCGCGCGCACCGAATATCGCGGCCCGCAGCATGCCCCCGGCCCCGCAGACACCAGCAGACCGCCGACACCCCCGGACCACCGCCCCTCCTCCTCCCCCGCTTCCCTCCCCCCGCTTCCCTCCGCCCGCCGCCCGCCTCCGCCCGCCGCCGGCCCGCAGGCACTGCCCACCCCCGGCCCCCCACCGGGCCGGACCCCGCCCGACGCAGGGACACAAGCCCGACGCAGGGACACAAGGAAGACAGGGACACGGGAGGGTCGAGCGGCACGGGGGGCGAGCGGCGCCGGAGGAACACGGGAAAACGAGGAGCACGGGGACGAGGGACACAAAAAGCGCAAAGCGCAAGGGCAGGGGCGCAAAGAAGTACGGGGGCGGGGATACGGGCGGTACGGCGGTACGGCGGCGGTACGGGGGCGGGCGGGGGCGGTTCTGCCGCCGCCGGTGGCCGCTTTGCGGGCACCGGCGGCGCCAGGGCCCGGGAGGGCCGCTGTGGCACCTGGTGGCAGCGCCGGGTTGGTGCTCCGTGCTCCCCGGGATCATGCTTGTCAGGAGGGGCCCTGCCCCAGGCCCGGCCGTGCAGGTTCCCGAAGGGCGAGATGAGCGGCGATGGAGCGACTTCCCACCCCTCCCGGTGAGCAGGCGCAGGCAGGCGCCTGGCCCGAGCCGGTCTGCACGGCCACGGCCACCGTCAACGAGCAGGGCATCGTGACCGGGTGGAGCGACGGAGCCCGGCGGCTGCTCGGCTACACCTCCTCGCAGATCGTGGGAGCCGGCGCCGCGCGCCTGCTCGCCGAGGACACCGGCGAGCAGGCACGGCGGGACACGGCCGGGCAGGAGCGGTGGAACGGCACCGTGGCGCTGCGGCACCAGGACGGCCACCAGCTGAAACAGCACCTCCTCGCACACCGCCTGACACCGCACGGCCGGGCCGCCGAATGGCTCGTGGTCACCGCCGTGCCGGGCACCTTGCGCACCCCCGAGGACGAAACACCAGGCAAGAACGAACCACCAGGCAAGAACGAACCACCAGGCAAGGACGAAACACCGGGGAAAGACGAAGCACCGGGGGCGGCCGAGGTGCTGGGGGCGGGCGAGGTGCTGGAGGAATGGGTGTTTGGCCAGTCCCCCTGCCTCCTGGCCGTCTTCGACGCAAACCTGCGGCTGGTACGGGCCAACGCCGGCATGCAGCAGGCGCTGT
This sequence comes from Streptomyces sp. SD15, assembly GCF_054462255.1. NCBI lineage: Bacteria > Bacillati > Actinomycetota > Actinomycetes > Kitasatosporales > Streptomycetaceae > Streptomyces > Streptomyces sp. SD15. Next base: position 10,513 of record NZ_JBTLMO010000102.1, read on the forward strand.
CGCTCACCGAGGACGAGATGCGCGGGCTGCGCCTGCCGGACATCGCACCGCATCCGGTGAGCGACGAAGCCCACACGACGATGCGCCGGGCCCTTGCCACCGGCGAGGTGCAGCACATGGAGGACTGCCTGCGCCCCGCGGGCACCGGCACCGAGCACGGCTGGCCGGCCTCGCTGGCCCCGCTCAAAGACCCCGCCGGCCGGGTACGCGCCGTGTGCCTGGCCGCGCACCACCCCCTGCAAGAACACCTCGCCCGGCAGCGGATGCTCCTGCTGCACGACGCCACCGCCCGCATCGGCACCACCTCCGACAGCCTGCGCACCGCGCAGGAACTGGCCGACGTCGCCGTCCCCGGACTCGCGGACATCACCGCCGTCGACCTGCTGGCCCCGGACCCGCACGGCGGCGAGGTACCCCCGCTCCCGCCCTGCGCAGACATCACCATGGACCGCGCCGCCGTACGCTTCACCCCCAACACCCGCCCCCTCGCCCCCCTCGCCGCGGGCCGGCCCTCCCGCTACCCGCAGCCGTCACCGGTGGCCCAGTGCCTGGCCCAGGGCCACGGCGCCCTGTTCACCGCCGACGAGGAAACCCTCGCCCGGTGGACGGCCCAGGACCCCCAGGCCGCCTGGATCCGCGAGAGCCGGACCCACTCCGTGATGATCGTCCCGATGCGCGCCCACGGCACCACCCTCGGCGTAGCCCTCTTCGCCCGCCACCAGCGCCCCGAACCATTCGGACCGGACGACCTGTGGCTGGCCGAGGAAATCACCGCACGCGCAGCCCTCAGCATCCACAACACCCGCCGCACCGGCCGCGAACACACCACCACCATGACCCTGCAGCGCAGCCTGCTCCCGCAGACCCTGCCCGCCCAGGGCGCCCTGGACATCGCCACCCGCTACCTGCCCGCCGGCAGCCGCGCCGGCGTCGGCGGCGACTGGTTCGACGTCATCCCGCTGTCCGGCGCACGCGTCGCCCTCGTCGTCGGCGACGTCGTCGGCCACGGCATCCGCGCCGCCGCCACCATGGGCCGCGTACGCACCGCCGTACGCACCCTGGCCGACGTCGACCTGCCCCCCGACGAACTGCTCACCCACCTCGACGACCTCGTCATCCACCTGTCCGCCGACGAAAGCCACGCCGACGACGCCGCCGAAACCGCCGGAGGCATCGGCACCACCTGCCTCTACGCGGTCTACGACCCCATCTCCCGCCACTGCACCCTCGCCCGCGCCGGCCACCCCCCACCCGCCGTGGTCACCCCCGACCACACCGTCCACTTCCTCAACGTCCCCGCCGGCCCACCACTGGGCCTCGGCGGCCTGCCCTTCGAACCCTTCGAAACCGAACTACCCGAAGGCAGCCTCCTCGCCCTCTACACCGACGGCCTCCTCGACGCCCGCACCCACGACATCGACGACGCCCTCGACAAAATGTTCGCCGCCCTCGCCCGCCCCGCCCACACCCTCGACACCGTCTGCGACCGCGTCCTCACCTCCATGCTCACCCACCGCCCCGACGACGACATCGCCCTGCTCATCGCCCGCACCCACGCCCTCCACACCGACCACGTCGCCACCTGGAACCTCCCCTTCGACCCCGCCATCGTCACCCAAGCCCGCCACCACACCACCGACCAACTCACCACCTGGGGACTCCACGACGCCGCCTTCACCACCGAACTCGTCGTCAGCGAACTCATCACCAACGCCCTCCGCTACGGCCGCCCCCCCATCCGACTCCGCCTCATCCACGAAAACAACACCCTCATCAGCGAAGTCTTCGACTCCAACCACACCACCCCCCACATGCGACGCGCCCGCACCTACGACGAAGGCGGACGCGGCCTCCTCCTCATCGCCCAACTCACCCACCGCTGGGGCACCCGCCACACCCCCACCGGCAAAACCGTCTGGGCCGAACAATTCCTCCCCACCAAACCCACCCCACACTGAACC
>NZ_JBTLMO010000103.1:0-11833 GCF_054462255.1 Streptomyces sp. SD15
AAGCCGAAGCCGAAGCCGAAGCCGAAGCCGAAGCCGAAGCCGAAGCCGAAGCCGAAGCCGAAGCCGAAGCCGAAGCCCCCGTCGGCGTCGGCGGCGACACGTGCCGCGTGGAGCGCACGCCCAACGGCAGCCGGTCCACCAGCGGCCGCTGGGCCATCCGCACGCGGGCGCGCTCGCTCACGTACGACGTTCCGTTGCGCGCGTCGAAACGCGCGGCCAGCGAAAGGGCGTCCCCGCGCGCGTGGACGGCGAGTTCCGCCGCGGTCCACGCGCGTCCGGCCGGTCCGGGCACGGTCCGCCCGCCGAGGCCGAGCTCGGTCAGCCGGTCCATGAGCAGGGCCGTTACGGCCATGAAGTCGAGCTTGCTGCGCGGGTCCCCGGAGTCGGTGAAGTAGGCCGGCCGCTCGGCGAGCAGTTCCAGGGCACGCGCCTCATTGCCGGAGAGCGCGCAGAACTCCACGTGGTCCGCGTACGCGTCGCGCATGCTCTCCATGGCGCGGACGAGCCGGAAGCCCCGCAGATGATGGGCGCGGGCCTCGTCCAGGCGGCCCAGGCGCAGCAGGGGGACCAGGGAGGACGCGAGGACGGTGTGCGGCTCGTGGGCGCACGTGTACTCGCCCTCCAGGACCGGGCGCCACAGCTCCAGCGCCTCCGCGTCCGCGTCGCACTGCGTCCGCCACCACCCCTGACTCTGCAGCTCGCACGCGTGGCAGTCGGCCATGGTGTCGCGGTCGGCGGCCAGCCAGGCGGTGTACGCCCGCTCGGCGCGCTCCAGGTCCCCGAGATGGGCGGCGACGCTGAACTCGGCCCCGCGCACGGCTCGTTCGGAGTGCCCGGCGAGCCGGTAGCGGTGCTCCATCTCGCCGAGCCACTTCTCTATGGAGGCGAGCGGAATGTGCGGCTGGTCCAGCATGCCGGAGGACATCCACTTGAAGACCCAGTGCAGCGAGTGGACCTCGTACTCGTCGAAGTCCTCCGGGCGCTCGTCCCACATGCGCAGCAGGCGCGCGAAGGGGACGAACATCTTGTCCTTCTCGGAGCTGTAGTTGTAGACCTGCAGCTGGTGTCCGAGCGCCTCGATCACGGCGAGTGGAATGTTCAACTTCTCGGCTTCGACGAGCAGTTGCTCCGCGCGCGCGTTGCGGGCGGGACCCTCCGGCTGCTCGTGGTTGTCCGCCATCGCCTGGCGCAGCGTGTCGAAGTCCATGGCCTGGCTCATCGGCGGTCGTCCTTCCCGGGATCGGTGTGGGTGGCCCACTCGAGGAGGCCGATGAACGCGCGGTTGAGGAGCGCCGAGTCCGCGGGCCGCAGGGGGCGCTGAGCCATCAGGAGGGCTTGTCCGTAGAGGGACTCCGTGGCGGTGCCTATCAGCTCCGGGTCGTTCAGCGAACTGATCCTTCGGATCAGTGGATTGAGATGGTTGAGCACCAGACGCGCGCGTGGAGCACTGCCGCGCAGCGACCCCAGGATGCCCGCCCACAGGTCGTCGGCCTGTTCCTCGGCCTCCGCGCGGGCCTGCTCGTGGCGGGCCGCCCGGTCGTCCAGGTGCAGGGCCGGGACCGAGAGCGGGTGGAAGGCGCGCAGCGCCACATCGCAGCCCAGAGGGTCGAGTTTGGCCCGCGCGGCCCCCAGGAAGGCGGACAGGGCCAGTTCCTCGGCCGGGTCGACCGCGTCCAGATGCGCCGTCACGGTCTCGGCGTCCAGCTCCGACACGACCGTTCCCGGACGCACCGACGGCAGCGCCTCCACCAGCTCGCTGTCGTAGGTGTAGCCGCCGTTGACGACGCCGATGCCCTGTGCGGAGGCGATGGGGGCGACCTGCCGGTACTCCTCCACGGTCCGGGTGAAGTGCACCACCGGGTGGCGCTGGGCGAACTCCTCCAGGGACAGCCGTCCGTCGGTCGTCTCGAAGGGCAGCCACGGCAGCATCGTCCGCAGCATCTCGCTGTCGTGCCGCGCCAGGGACTTCACCCCCAGGTAGTGCACGGAGAGGAAGGCGGCCAGCCGCTCCGGGTCGCCCGCCGCCAGCCCCGTCAGCCACGACCGGATGCGCTCGCCCAGGGCCTCGCGCACGGCCGCCAGGGTCTCGTCCTCGTACAGTGACTCGCGGGACGCGGTGGGCCGCAGGCTGTCCGTGTCCAGGACGCAGCGCACGAAGAACGCCCAGTCCGGCAGCAGCTGTTCGGCCCGCTCGGTGAGGAGCATGCCCTTCAGATGCACCCGGTGGCTCGCGCGCTGGGCGGGGCTGACCGCGGACGGCAGCACGTACGCCACGCCCCGGACCCCGGCGAGCGGCACGTTCAGGTCGATCGAGTCCAGCGGTGTGAACCCGAAGAGGTCGTGGCAGTGGCGGGCCAGGGCCACCCTTCGGGTGGCAGGGCTCGGGTATGCGCGGTCCCAGGGCGCCGGAAGGTCCGCGATCGCCTCGTCGCCGACGCGTACGTCGTACGGCAGCAGCGATCCGAAGTCCCGGGCCAACGACCGGACCCGCTCCTCGGCGAGCCATTCGCCGGCCCCCGCGCGCGCCACCAGGTGCACGGTCGTGCCCGGTTCGGTGCGGGCCTCGTGCGGCAGCGTCCGCACGGTGTACGAGCCGTCGTCGGTCGCCGTCCACTCCACGGGCGCCGCGTCGGGCGTCCGCGCGCTGCGGCTGACGACCTGGATTCGCTCGGCGACAACGAAACACGCCAGCAACCCGATGCCGAACTGCCCCAGGAAGTCGGAGCGCGCCGCCTGAAGGCCGTCGTCCCGCTTGGAACTGCGGCCGATCGTCGCGAGGAGGCTGTGCACGTCGGACTCGGTGAGCCCTACACCGGAGTCCTCCACGCGCAGGGTGCCCCCCGCGCCCTTTTCGACGTACACCCGGACCGTGGCAGGGGCGTCCGGCTGCTCGGCCCGCCGCGCGGTGATCGCGTCCACGGCGTTCTGCAGCAGCTCGCGCAGATAGACCTTGGGGCTGGAGTAGAGGTGGTGGGAGAGCAGGTCCACGAGGCCACGCAGGTCGACCTGGAACGTATGGGGTGACTGAGGTGTCTGGGATGACTGAGAAGTCTGAGAGTCCATCGTCGCAGCGCCGGTGGGGGGACGGGCGACGGCGCGGGGTCGGGCGGTCCCGGGGGACGGTGACCGCGAAGAGGGCCGGAGCGCGCCATCCTAGGCCCGGAACGACCGGCCTGACCAGCGGATTTCCAGGACGTATACGGCATTGTCAGTGGTGTGGTGTGCAATGGATCTCGTGCCCGCGCTCGATGAACCACTGAAGAAGGTGCTCGGTCCCCCCACCGCGAAGGTGATGGCCGAGCATCTCGACCTGCACACCGTCGGTGACCTGCTGCACCACTATCCGCGCAGATATGAGGAGCGCGGGCAGCTCACGCACCTCGCCGACCTGCCCATGGACGAGCATGTGACGGTGGTCGCCCAGGTCGCCGACGCGCGCCTGCACACCTTCGCCTCGTCCAAAGCCCCCCGCGGCAAGGGTCAGCGCCTCGAAGTGACCATCACGGACGGCAGCGGCCGCCTCCAGCTGGTCTTCTTCGGCAATGGTGTGCACAAGCCCCACAAGGATCTCCTGCCCGGCACGCGCGCGATGTTCTCGGGCAAGGTCTCCGTCTTCAACCACCGCCTCCAGCTGGCCCACCCGGCGTACGAGCTGTTGCGCGGCGACGGCGACGACGAGACCGTCGACTCCTGGGCCGGCGCGCTCATCCCGATCTACCCGGCCACCGCCAAGATGGAGTCCTGGAAGATCGCCAAGTCCGTCCAGACGGTGCTGCCCAGCGCCCAGGAGGCCGTCGACCCCCTGCCGGACTCCCTCCGGGACGGCCGTGGTCTGGTCTCCCTCCCCGAAGCCCTCCTGAAGATCCACCGCCCGCACACCAAGGCGGACATCCACGACGCCCGCGCCCGCCTCAAGTGGGACGAGGCCTTCGTCCTCCAGGTCGCCCTGGCCCGCCGCCGGTATGCCGACGCACAGCTGCCCGCCGTGGCCCGCAGGCCCAAGCCGGACGGCCTGCTCACGGCCTTCGACGCCAAGCTGCCCTTCACCCTCACCGAGGGGCAGGAGAACGTCTCCAAGGAGATCTTCGACGACCTCGCCACCGAACATCCGATGCACCGACTGCTCCAGGGAGAGGTCGGTTCCGGGAAGGCTCAACCCCTCGATTCCCTGGTGCTGACCCCGAGGGGATACCGGCCCATGGGTGAGATGACTGTTGGCGACATCGTCGTTGTGCCTACCGGCGAACTCGCGCCAGTGGACGGAGTCTTTCCGCAAGGCGAGCGCGACGTGTGGCGAATCGTGCTGTCCGACGGCAGCTCTGTCGAGTGCGACGACGAGCACCTGTGGATCGTTGGTACCAGCTGTGCCTGGGACCGAGGACAGTCGCCCAAGGTGATGTCGACACGGCAGATCAGACTGGATACGTATAAGGCAAACGGATCTTCAAAGTGGTACATCCCGCAGGCTACTCCGGTCGACCTCTGGAGCGACGCCGAGCCGCCGCTGGATCCCTATCTTTTCGGTCTTCTTCTTGGCGACGGCTCATTCCGGCACAATCTGCGGCTGTCAACGGTGGACGATGAAATCCGAGAGGCAGTCGATGCCGCTGTAGCCCCTGATTGCACGCTCGTGCCCGTGCCCGGTTCCAGGTGCGACTACATGGTTCATCTGGCAGGGCCCAAGGGCGGAGGGCGAAGGAATCCGGTGATCAGCACCCTTCGCTCACTCGGGCTCTGGGGCGTCACATCGCACGACAAGTTCGTCCCCTCGGAGTTCAAGAACACGACGATCAAGAATCGGTTGTCTCTTCTACAGGGCCTCATGGACACCGATGGGACTGTCAAGCCCAGCGGCCTCGACGCGTCATTCTGCTCTGCTTCCAGGCAATTGGCCGAAGATGTCGCCTGGCTGGTGCGGTCCCTCGGCGGCCGGGCGCGGGTGGTCCCAAGGAAGGCGGCTTACACCGTCTCGGTCGCGCTGCCTGACGAGTACGTGCCCTTCAGGCTGTCGCGCAAGGCGGCGTTTATGCGACCGCGACCGAAATACAACACCTTCCGGCGAGGAATCCGGACCGTAGAGTATGTCGGCAGGAAGCCGGTGCAGTGCATCAGCGTGGCTCATCCTGATCACGCATATGTGACAGACCACTTCACAGTGACGCACAACACGATGGTCGCCCTGCGCGCCATGCTCACCGTCGTCGACGCGGGCGGGCAGGCCGCGATGCTCGCGCCCACCGAAGTGCTCGCCCAGCAGCACCACCGGTCGATCACGGAGATGCTGGGGGAGCTGGCCGAGGGCGGCATGCTCTCCGGGGTCGAGCACTCCACCAAGGTCGTGCTGCTCACCGGATCCATGGGGGCGGCGACGCGGCGGCAGGCGCTGCTCGATCTGGTCACCGGTGAGGCCGGGATCGTCATCGGCACGCATGCGCTGATCGAGGACAAGGTGCAGTTCCACGACCTGGGCCTGGTCGTCGTCGACGAGCAGCACCGCTTCGGCGTCGAGCAGCGCGACGCCCTGCGCGGCAAGGGCAAGCAGCCCCCGCACGTCCTGGTGATGACCGCCACGCCCATTCCGCGCACGGTCGCGATGACCGTCTTCGGCGACCTGGAGACCTCCGTCCTCGACCAGCTTCCCGCCGGGCGCTCACCGATCGCCAGCCATGTCGTCCCGGCCGCCGACAAGCCGCACTTCCTTACGCGCGCGTGGGAGCGCGTGCGCGAGGAAGTGGAGAAGGGCCATCAGGCGTACGTGGTCTGCCCCCGCATCGGGGACGAGGAGGACGACCCGAAGAAGGGCAAGAAGAAGTCCCCCGAGGACGAGGCCGAGAAGCGCCCGCCCCTCGCCGTCCTCGACATCGCGGACCAGCTAGCCAAGGGTCCCCTCCAGGGCCTCCGGGTCGAGGTGCTGCACGGCCGCATGCAGCCCGACGACAAGGACGCCGTGATGCGCCGCTTCGCCGCCGGTGAGACACACGTCCTGGTCGCGACGACCGTGATCGAGGTCGGGGTGAACGTGCCGAACGCCACGGCGATGGTGATCACGGACGCCGACCGGTTCGGCGTGTCCCAGCTCCACCAGCTGCGCGGCCGCGTCGGCCGTGGCTCCGCCGCCGGACTCTGCCTCCTGGTCACCGAGATGCCCGAGGCGAGCCCGGCACGCCAGCGGCTGAACGCGGTGGCGTCCACACTCGACGGCTTCGAACTCTCCCGTATCGACCTCGAACAGCGCCGGGAGGGCGACGTCCTGGGGCAGGCCCAGTCCGGAGTCCGCTCCTCGCTGCGCATGCTCACCGTCATCGACGACGAGGAGATCATCGCCGAGGCGCGCGAGGAGGCCGCCGCGGTCGTCGCCGCCGACCCCGAGCTCACCGGACTCCCCGGCCTGCGCACCGCCCTGGAGGCGCTCCTCGACGAGGAGCGCGAGCAGTACCTGGACAAGGGCTGAGAGACCCCCGTGAGAGGCACCCCTCAGAGGAGGCTGACAGGCAGTACCCGGACCGAGGCTGAGAGACTGGGATCCGACGCACCACCAGCGCACCCGACCCCTACCACCAGCGCAAAGGACCCTCATGACCCGCGTGATCGCCGGCCGGGCCGGCGGACGCCGTCTGGCCGTCCCGCCGGGCACCGGCACCCGGCCCACCTCCGACCGGGCGCGCGAGGGCCTCTTCTCCACCTGGCAGTCCCTGCTCGGCGGCCCGCTGGAGGGTGAACGCGTGCTCGACCTGTATGCCGGCTCGGGCGCCGTCGGCCTGGAGGCGCTCAGCCGCGGCGCCGGCCACGCCCTCCTCATCGAGGCCGACGCCCGTGCCGCCCGGATCATCCGCGAGAACGTGAAGTCACTGGGCCTGCCCGGCGCCGAGGTCAGGTCGGGCAAAGCGGAACAGATCGCCCAGACGCCGGCGCCGGCGGAATCGTACGATCTCGCCTTCCTCGACCCGCCGTACGCCGTCTCGGACGACGATCTTCGCGAGATTCTGCTCACACTCCGAGCGCAGGGCTGGCTCGCGGCCCAAGCCCTCGTCACCGTGGAGCGCAGCACCAGAGGCGGCGAATTCAGGTGGCCGGACGGTTTCGACGCGATCCGGGCCCGTCGTTACGGCGAGGGGACGTTTTGGTACGGTCGCGCCGCCTCTACGTGCGAAGACGCACGATGACCGGACCGGAGAGCGAGGGACCTCAGTTGCGCCGCGCCGTCTGTCCCGGGTCGTTCGACCCGATCACCAATGGACATCTCGACATCATCGGCCGAGCCTCCAGGCTCTACGACGTCGTACACGTCGCGGTGATGATCAATCAGTCCAAGAAGGGCCTGTTCGAGATCGAGGAGCGGATCGATCTGATCCGCCAGGTCACCGCCGACTTCGGCAATGTCGAGGTCGAGGCCTTCCACGGCCTGCTCGTCGACTTCTGCAAGGAGCGCGACATCCCGGCCATCGTCAAGGGCCTGCGTGCTGTCAGCGACTTCGACTACGAGCTGCAGATGGCCCAGATGAACAATGGCCTCTCGGGCGTGGAGACCCTCTTCGTGCCCACCAACCCGACCTACAGCTTCCTGTCGTCCTCCCTGGTCAAGGAGGTCGCGACCTGGGGCGGCGATGTGTCCCACCTGGTGCCGCCGGTGGTCCTCGAGGCGCTCAAGGAGCGCCTGAAGAGGGACTGAGGTGGGACGGGGGAGGGGGCGAGGAACCCTCAAGGACCTGACAGTCCGTCACCCGGTGTCGGGCGGGGCGGGAGTGGTCGTACAGTCGACCCGTCCGTCTCCAACACAGCTGTAGAGAGTGGCGAGCACACGGTGGACGTGCAGAAGAAGCTCGATGAGATCGTATCGGCGGTCGGCAGCGCCCGTTCCATGCCCATGTCGGCCTCGTGCGTGGTCAACCGCGCCGAGCTGCTCTCGATGCTCGAAGAGGTGCGCCAGGCTCTGCCCGGCTCCCTCGCCCAGGCCGAGGAGCTCATCGGCGGCCGCGAGCAGATGGTCGAGCAGGCCCGCCTGGAGGCGGAGCGGATCATCGAGTCCGCGCACGCCGAGCGCGGCTCGCTGATCTCCGACACCGAGGTCGCCCGCCGCTCGCAGAACGAGGCGGACCGCATCCTCGCAGAAGCCCGCCAGGAGGCCGAGGAGGTCCGCGCCGAGGCCGACGACTACGTCGACTCCAAGCTCGCCAACTTCGAGGTCGTCCTCACCAAGACCCTCGGCTCCGTCGGCCGCGGCCGCGAGAAGCTCCTCGGCACCGGCCCCGGCACCGACGAGCAGGGGTACGAGGACGAGGACGCCCCCGAGCGCAGCCATGACCCCGAGACGCTGCGCCGCAGCGCCGACGACTACGTCGACGTGAAGCTCGGCGCCTTCGAGGCTGTCCTCGCCAAGACCCTGGAGGCGGTCGGCCGCGGCAGGCAGAAGCTGCACGGTCGGATCGCCAGCGACGACCTGGGCGAACTGGGTGGCTTCGAGGACGACGGCACCCCCGGCCGGCACACCAGCGACGCCGACTACCTGGCCGGCCTCGCCGAGCTCTCGGACGCCCCCGAGCGGCCCGCCCAGACCCCCGAGGTGCCGGCCCAGCCGTCCTACGGGCAACAGCAGGACGCCTACGCGTACCAGCAGCAGTCCGATCCGTACGGCTATCAGCAGCAGTACGCCCAGCAGGACGCGTACGGCTACCCGCAGGCCGACCCGTACGCGGCCTACCCGCAGCAGGGCTACGACCAGCAGCCGGCGTACGACCAGAGTGGGCAGCAGGCCTACGCCCAGCAGCAGACGCACGCCGGGGACCCGCAGGCGCATGCCCTGGACGAGACCAGCCTCTTCGACACCAGCATGATCAGCGCGGAGCAGCTGCGGGCGTACGAACAGGGGCGCGGCGGCCACTGAGGGCGGCGCTCACCGGCGCACGAGTCCGGGGCCGTACACCGGATTGGGCCGTGAGCGAAAGGTCCAGTATCCTGGCTCTTCGGTCGCGTGTACGTCCGCGATCAACGCTGCCCACGGAACACCAGGGGTGGCGTTCCTCGAGCTTCGAAGATCGAAAGCAGGAATGGCTCTGAACACCCGCCTCGACCACCGCAACCCTCTCGTGTTCGACACACACGAGCTGGGTCGGCGTCCTGGTGCGCTGCAGCGCTTGACCCGCGAGATCGACGCCCCCAAGGATCTCGGGATCCAAGGAGTCATCGGAGTACCGGAAGGCGCCCCGGTGGAGCTCGAACTCCGCCTTGAGTCGGTCATGGAAGGGGTGCTTGTCACAGGCACCGCCCGTGCACGGGCCAAGGGGGAGTGCGTAAGGTGTCTGGAGCCGCTCGAGCAGCAACTCGAAGCGGAATTCCAGGAGATGTTCTCGTACCCTGACGCCGACGACCGGGGCCGCGTAAAAGCGGAGCCGGCCGACGACGCCGAGGAAGACGAGGACACGCTCTTCATCGAGGACGGCCTGTTCGACCTCGAACCCGTGCTGCGTGATGCGGTGGTGCTCGCACTGCCGATGCAGCCGGTGTGCCAGGACGACTGCCCCGGCCTGTGCTCCGAGTGCGGAGCCCGGCTCGCGGACGACCCGGACCACCACCATGACGCCGTCGACATCCGTTGGGCGGCACTGCAGGGACTCGCCGGTTCACTCGAAGATGGCGAGAAGGACGAGATGAGCGGCGGCGCGCTTCCATCAGCGCACGCCGACGAGAAGCAGGAGAAGTAGCCGTGGCTGTTCCGAAGCGGAAGATGTCGCGCAGCAACACGCGCCACCGCCGGTCGCAGTGGAAGGCTGCGGTCCCCACCCTGGTTGCGTGCGAGCGCTGCCACGAGCCCAAGCTGCAGCACATCGCGTGCCCGGCTTGCGGCACCTACAACAAGCGCCAGGTCCTCGAGGTCTGAGCGGCTGGTGAGAGGTCTGATGTCTGACGCCAAGGCGGATTCAAACGCCAAGAACAAGGCGGACAACACAGCCTCGTCCCACACGCTTCTGGAAGGGCGGCTCGGGTACAAGCTCGAGTCCGCCCTTCTGGTGCGTGCGCTGACCCACCGTTCCTACGCGTACGAGAACGGCGGTCTGCCGACCAACGAGCGACTGGAGTTCCTCGGGGACTCCGTGCTCGGCCTCGTGGTCACGGACACGCTGTACCGCACCCACCCCGACCTGCCCGAAGGCCAGCTGGCCAAGTTGCGGGCCGCGGTGGTCAACTCGCGTGCGCTGGCGGAAGTGGGCCGCGACCTCGAACTCGGCTCCTTCATCCGGCTCGGCCGGGGCGAGGAAGGCACGGGAGGCCGGGACAAGGCATCCATCCTCGCCGACACCCTTGAAGCGGTGATCGGCGCGGTCTATCTCGACCAGGGTCTGGAAGCGGCGGGCGAACTCGTCCACCGGCTCTTCGACCCGCTGATCGAAAAGTCCTCGAATCTGGGCGCCGGCCTGGACTGGAAAACCAGCCTCCAGGAACTCACCGCGACCGAGGGGCTCGGCGTTCCCGAGTACCTGGTCTCGGAGACCGGCCCGGACCACGAGAAGACCTTTACTGCTGCCGCCCGCGTCGGAGGCGTCTCGTACGGCACCGGCACCGGCCGCAGCAAGAAGGAGGCGGAGCAGCAGGCCGCGGAGTCCGCGTGGCGTGCGATCCGCTCCGCCGCGGACGAACGCGCGAAGTCGGCCCAGGCCGCCGAGCAGGTGGCTCAGGCCGCTGAGCAGGCGGCCAAGGTCGCCGAGGGGACTGTCGACCCCTCGGCTCCGACGAGCGACCCGGCCACGGCTTGATTCCTTCGTAACCGCAGGGTCGAAACCCCGTCGTGGCGTCCGCGCCGCGACGGGGTTTCGAACATCTCCGTGACCCGTCAGCGTGATCCGTTTCCCCGGAGGAGCACCGTGCCCGAGTTGCCCGAGGTCGAAGTCGTACGGCGCGGCTTGGAGCGCTGGGTCAGCGGGCGGACCGTGACATCGGTCGAGGTGCGGCACCCGCGGGCCGTACGGCGGCATCTGGCGGGGCCCGAAGGCTTCGCGAAAGCGCTCACGGGACAGCGCGTCGGACCGGCCATGCGCCGCGGCAAGTACCTCTGGCTGCCCCTGGACGACTCCCCGTACTCCGTGCTCGCACACCTCGGGATGAGCGGACAGCTCCTGGTGCAGCCCGTGGATGCCGCGGACGAGAAGCACCTGCGCATCCGCGTCCGCTTCGACGACGCGCTCGGCACCGAACTGCGCTTTGTCGACCAGCGCACCTTCGGCGGACTCTCCCTGCACGAGAACACCCCGGACGGCCTTCCGGACGTCATCGCGCACATCGCCCGCGACCCGCTCGACCCCCTCTTCGACGATGCCGCCTTCCACACCGCCCTGCGTGCCCGCCGTACGACGATCAAGCGCGCGCTGCTCGACCAGTCGCTGATCAGCGGGGTCGGCAACATCTACGCGGATGAGGCGCTCTGGCGCTCCAAGGTGCACTACGAACGCCCCGCGGGCACCTTCACCCGGCCGCGCACCGCCGAACTCCTCGGCCACATCCGCGACGTCATGAACGACGCGCTCGCCGTCGGCGGCACCAGTTTCGACAGCCTGTACGTCAACGTCAACGGCGAGTCGGGCTACTTCGACCGCTCGCTCGACGCGTACGGCCGTGAGGGTGAGCCCTGTCGGCGGTGCGGAACGCCGGTGCGGCGGCGTGCCTGGATGAACCGGTCCAGCTACTTCTGCCCGCGCTGCCAGCGCCCGCCGCGCGTCACGCCGTAGCCCTGCGGAAGTCCTGAGCAAGTCCTGCGGAAGTTCTAGTACTCCAGCAGCGTTTCGCTATCTGGTCTGGTCAGAGGCGTCGTCCGGAGTGTAGTTGGCTGATGGTGTGTCAGGGG
>NZ_JBTLMO010000104.1:0-9912 GCF_054462255.1 Streptomyces sp. SD15
ACGTCTGCGGCGACGGCCGCCGCATGGCACCCGCCGTACGCGAGGCCCTCGCCGCCATCTACCGCAAGCACACCGGCAGCGACGACGAGACCGCCCAGCAGTGGCTCGCCCAGCTCGAAGCCGACGAGCGCTACCAGCAGGACGTCTTCGCCTGACCCCCCAGACGCCGGGAGGGTGCGGCGGTCCTGACACCCCGCACCCCCCCGGCCACCACTCCCCCACAAGGCACCACACGACACCCATCCGCCCGAACCGCCGGGAAATGCCGCAACGGCGACCCGATCCGCCTCATCCTCGTCCCCTGACAACTCTGCAGAAGGACGACCAAAGCCACCTCGGGCAGGGGTGAGTGGGCGCCGGTGCTTGAGGGAGCACCGGCGCCCACGGTCTTGTGTGGACGGTCAGTTCACCAGGGTCTTGGTACGCGCGGAGCCGACAGGGGTGTCGGCCGCCCGGATGAGGGTGCGGCGGACGGCGTACCCGAAGCGGTGGGCGGGCATGAAGAAGTGCCGCACACACAGGGCCACCGTCTGGTCGCGGGTGACGAACGGGCGCAGCCGTTGCGCCCACACGCCGAGGGCGGCGGACAGGCGGTCGTGTTCCGCGAGCAGCCGACCCAGCAGTTCGGCGCCCGCGATGCCCATGCCGGAACTCGGGACCGGCTCCTGATCGTGCGTGCTGCGGTCAGCTCAAGCCGGTTGGCGAGCTTGCCGGTCGCCTTGCTGAAGCGCCTCGGTGTCCAGATGGCCGGGGACCAGTCCTCACTGAGAAGTCGTCGGCAACCTTTTCGCTTCCTGTGGCCACTGAGCAGTGCACCGTCGACTCGATCTTCCGAACGGACAGGCATGAAGACAGCGAGGCAGGCCGCGCGGCAGCGCAGGCGCAGACACAGGCTGATGTTGGGCACCACGGTGGCGCTGGCCGCCGCGGGCGTTCTCGCCTACGTGGTCATGGCGTTGCTCCCCGACCGCGAGGCCGGTGCCGGGCCGACCGCCGTCGCACCCGTCGCCAGCGCTCACGTGAGAGCCACGACCGCGACCGCGACAAGCACCCCGACCCCGACAGGCACCGCGACCGCGACACGCAGCCCGACCCCGACGGTTGGTGCGACGACCGCGGCGTCGCAGCCGTCGGCCACGCAGGCCCCGCGGAGGACGTCCAACGCGGCTTCGTCGGCAGGGCGGATTCAGCCCAGGACCACCTACCAGGGAGTCGCCACCGTCTACGAGGCCGGGAACGGCGACGGCGCCTGTCTGTTCGGCCCGAGCGACGACCTCATGATCGCGGCGATGAACACCACCGACTACGAGTCGTCCAAGGCGTGCGGCGCGTACGTGCTCGCCCGCGCGGCGAACGGCGCCTCCGTCACGGTCCGGATCACCAACGAATGCCCACTGCCCTGCGCACCCGGGCAACTCGACCTCAGCGAACAGGCCTTCGCCGAACTCGCCGACCCCAAGCTCGGCCGGATCCCGATCACCTGGAGCCTGCTGAGCCCCAGCACGTCCGACACGATCTCCATCCGGTACAAGACCGGGTCCAGCCCCTATTGGTGCGGCATCCAGGCGATCGGCCACCGGAATCCGGTCGCGCGGCTGGAGGTCCAAACCACCAACGGCTGGCGGCAGTTGCCCCGTACCGACTACAACTACTTCCTCTCCGCCGACGGCAGCGGGTGCGGCGGTGCGATCAGGATCACCGACATCTATGGAGAACGACTGACAGTCAACGGGATCGCGCTGCGACCGGACGTCGTGCAGCCGACCCGGGTCCAGTTCGCCCAGCACTGACCCGCCATCTGCGCGGACGACAGGCTGAGCGCCCACGCACGCCCACCCGCCGTCAAGCAGCAACCGGGCGGGCGTCGACCTCGCGGCCTATGGCATCGGGACGTCCGTCCCCGGCCAGCAGGAGAGCGTACCGACGGCACCGCCCTCCTGCTGGTGAAGGTCCCTTGAGGCGGGCGCCGGCGGCTGCCGCGACGGCTGGACCTCACCGGAGGGCGACAGCCGGGCCGCTCGCCGGCGCGGGGGATCAGGCCTGGTTGAGCCCGTACCGGGGGCCGAGAACGGCGACTGCCTTCTTGAGCTCCTCGCCGACGTCGTCGAGACGATCCGCTTCTGCGGGGTCGACGGCTGCGCTGATCGCCGCTATCGGACTGCCGTCGGATGCCAACAGGGGCGTGGCCACGACAAAGGCGTCCTTGAGCGTGACTCCGCGGTTGAAGGCGAGTCGGCGGGAGCGGATCTCGGGGAGCTCGGCGAGGAACTGCCGGACCTCTCCTGCCTGTTCCGCACCGGCCAGCTCCAGGAGCCGGTACATCTCCTCGTCGGGGGCACTGGCGAGCAGAGTCTTGCCGGCGGCGGTCGTGCAGAGGGGGCGACGGGCGTGGGTGCGCGCGACGAAAGTCAGGCCGGGCGACTCCTGACCGGCATGGTCGGCGTAGACGAGGGCGTCGCCGACGCGCACCCCGACGAGGACGGTGCAGCGGAGGATCTTGCTCAACTCGGCCAGGAACTGGTGATCGAGAGACAACGCGGCCTGCTTGTTCGCGCGAGCGGCGAGGATGAAGGGCCCTGGTCCGAGGTGGAACCGGCGGTCGTCCTCGATGAGGTAGCCGCGGGCGAGAAGTCCGTTGGTCAGCTCCTGAACGGAGCTCTTCGCCGCGTCCAGGGCGGCTGCCAGCTCAGCCAGCGTCACTCCCCGCGGGCTCAGGGCCACGGCTTCGAGGATCCCGACCACTCGGTCGACCGTGCGATGCGGGCGGACGGGCATGCGGCTGATTTTAGCACCGCCCTGTCCGCCAAAAGTCCGTGCACGTGTCTTGTCAGGGAGGCGTGGGTCGCCGTAGCGTCCCAGCCATCCGGAAATCCGGTTAGCCATACGTAAATCCGTACGCCTCTCCATGCACCCCTACGCACCACCTCGCATGTCGCATGTCCCGGAAGGTCCGCACTCGCAACGAAAGGCCCGAAAACATGACCGCATCTGTCTCTCCCGGCGTGGCCACCACCCGCAGCGGCGCCCCGCTGCCGCTCGTCGCTCTGCCGCAGGGTGAGCTGCTGACCGTCAACATCGACCAGATCCCGCTGTTCAAGGATCTTGTCGCCCCCGGCATTCACATCCAGACGCTGCGCCTGGACCCCGAGCGCGGAGAGTGGGTTTTCCTGTCCACCTTGGCACCCGGGGTCGAGCTGCCGGTCCACTACCACACCGGTTCGGCTCAGGTGTGGACGATCCAGGGCCGCTGGCTGTACCACGAGTACCCCGACCAGCCGCAGACGGCGGGCTCCTACCTGTACGAGCCCGGCGGCTCGGTGCACACCTTCTACACCCCCGAGGACAACACCGAGGACACCGTTGCCCTGGCCTGGATCGAGGGTGCGCAGGTCAGCTTCAACGAGGACGGCACCTTCCACTCGGTCATGGACGCGGTGACCCTCCAGCACCTGACCGAGACCGCGGCGGCGGCGCAGGGCACCGGACCGATCCCCTACATCCACGGCGGCGCCGCCGGCGTCATCAAGTCCTGATCGGCAGGGGAGCAGCCATGCGACCGGCGTTCGACGGCATCCGGGTCCTGGAACTGGGCCAGATCTACAACGGCCCCTACTGCGGGCTCCTGCTCGCACAACTGGGCGCCGACGTCATCAAGGTCGAGCCACCCGGCGGTGAGCCACTGCGCTTCCGCTCGCACGAGCCGATCGAGTCCCACGAGTTCGTGATGCTCAACTCCCACAAGCGGAGCGTGGTGCTCGACCTGAAGACCGACGCCGGTCGCCAGGCGCTGCTCGACCTGGTCGAGACCGCCGACGTGCTCATCGAGAACTACGCGCCGGGCACGATGGAGCGCCTCCGGCTCAGCCCTGCGCGGCTCCTCGAACACAACCCGCGTCTGGTCGTGGCCTCCGGCAAGGGCTACGGGTCCACCGGCCCCTACGCCCACATGTCGGCCATGGACATCACCGTGCAGGCGATGTCCGGAAGCGCCTCGGCCACCGGGGAGCCCGACGGGCCGCCCACCAAGGCCGGCGCCGCGTTCGTGGACTTCTCCGGCGGCATCCACCTGTTCGGGGCGATCAGCGCGGCCCTGTTCCAGCGCGAGCGCACGGGACGGGGACAGATCGTCGAGGTCTCGATGCACGACACCGTCTACCCGATGCTCGCATCCAGCCTGGGCGGTCTGCACAACAACCCCGGCCGAGAGCTCCCCGAGCGCACCGGGAACCGGCATACGGGCATGGCGATCGCGCCGTACAACATCTACGAGGCGAGCGACGGATGGCTGGCGATCATCTGCATCGCCGAGCGGCACTGGCGCGGCGTGGCAACCGCACTGGGCCGGCCCGAGCTGATCGACGACCCCAGGTTCCGCACGCAGAAGGACCGGGTCGCCCACATCGACGCGGTCGACGAGCAGGTCTCTTCCCGCACCAGGACCCGGACGCGTGCCGAGCTGGTGCGGGACCTGCAGGCCGCCGGTGTGCCCTGCGCGCCGGTCAAGTCGATCCGCGAGGTCGACTCCGACGAGCACCTGATCCAGCGCGGCATGATCCAGTACGTCGAGCACCCGGCCAGGGGCCGGGTGCCGGTTGCGGGATGCCCTCTGAGGCTCAGCGACTCGCCGGTGGGCCCGCTGCGGGCCGCCCCGCCGCTGGGCGAGTCGACGCGGGAGGTTCTCGCGGAGCTTGTCGGCCACGCGGATGCGGCCGGCGAAGCCGGCACCCAGATCAATGGTGAGGATCCCAGGCATGTTCACACCTGAACCCGGTACTCCGCTGGCGGAGTACTACGACCAGACCCAGCCGCGGACCGGAGCCGTCCTCTCGCGCCGGAGCCTCGGCACGCTGGACGCGGTGACCATCGGCCGCTACGCACTGACCATCGGCGCCGCGGACCCCGTCCACTACGATGCCGCGGCCGCACGTTCGGCCGGGTACACGGATGTCGTGGCGCCACCGAACATGCTCGCCGCGATCGTGGAGTGGGGCATCGGCACCCCCGAGGCCCAGCTCCAGCCCGACGGGACACATCTCGGCGGTGACACGCCCCTCGGTGACGGTCTGCGCGTGATGGGGGCCGGCGAGGAGATGGAGTTGGTCGGTCCCGTGACCGCGGGCACGGAGGTCATGCTCGAAACCACCCTCGAGGCGGTCACTCCCAAGCAGACCCGCGCCGGCGACTGCGTGTTCGTCACCACCCTCCACACGTTCACGTCCGCCCAGGGTGCCGTCCTCAACCGCAACCGGCGCACCGTCGTGCTACGCAACCCCTTGCAGGAGTCGTAGTGTCCATCAACTACCAGGTCGGGGACACACTCCCACGGCTCAAGCACACGGCCACGACCTTTCAGCTGTTCCGCTACAGCGCGGTCACCTGGAACCCCCACCGCATCCACTTCGACGAGTCCTACGCACGCGAGGAGGGCCACGGCGGTCTTGTGGTGCACTCCCACCTGCGGGCGGCGCTTGCCCTGCGCTGTGTCACCGAGGCTCTCGGCCCCAAGTGGCGCGTGACGAAGGTCGCCTACCGCCTGCGCAAGCCCGTCTGTGCGCCCGCCAACCTGGCCTACACCGCGCGGGTGACCCACATCGAGGGCGACAGCATGACCCTTGAGCTCGCCGAGGAACACCCCTCCGGCGAGGTGGGGTTCGAAGGGACGATACGGGTCAGCAGGGCCGAGGGAGAGAACGCCGACGGTCTTCGCTCCTCTGCACCGGAAGAGTTGGCATGACGTCAGCATCAGAACGGGGCCGACGCCCCCTCCGTGTCGGGAACTGCTCCGGCTTCTACGGCGACCGCGCCTCGGCCATGGCCGACATGGCCCGAGCGGGCGGCATCGACGTCCTCACCGGTGACTACCTCGCCGAGGTCACGATGCTGATCCTCGGCAAGGCGCGCGCCAAGGACAGCACGAAGGGCTTTGCGACCACCTTCCTGCAGCACCTCGAC
The DNA here is from genome assembly GCF_054462255.1 of Streptomyces sp. SD15. Lineage (NCBI taxonomy): Bacteria > Bacillati > Actinomycetota > Actinomycetes > Kitasatosporales > Streptomycetaceae > Streptomyces > Streptomyces sp. SD15. The sequence continues at coordinate 5,953 of NZ_JBTLMO010000104.1, forward strand.
GCGGCGCTCGAGCACCTCGTCGCCAACCGGATCAGGCTCGTCGTCAACGCCGGCGGACTCAACCCCGCCGGGCTGGCCGCCGCGACGCGCGCACTGATCGCACGCCACGGTCACGACCTGCGGGTCTCCCACATCGAAGGCGACGACGTCTTCGGCAGCCTCGACGGTCTGCGGCAAGCGGGCCATCGCCTGCCGCACCTGACGAGTGGTCAACCGCTGTCGGACTGGCCGCACCAGCCGCTGACGGCCAACGCCTACCTCGGCGGCTTCGGCATCGCGCGCGCCCTCCACAACGGCGCCGACATCGTCGTCACGGGCCGCGTCACCGACGCCTCCCTGGTCGTCGGCCCCGCCGCCTGGTGGTGGGGTTGGACGCCTGACGACCACGACGCCCTCGCCGGCGCGGTCGCCGCCGGACACGTCATCGAGTGCGGGCCTCAGGCGACCGGCGGCAACTTCTCCGGGTTCCGTTCCGTCCCCGACCTCGTGGAGCCGGGGTTCCCGATCGCCGAGATCGCCGCCGACGGCTCCTCGGTGATCACCAAGAACCCGGGCACCGGCGGCGTGGTCACCCAGGACACGGTCACCGCCCAACTGCTCTACGAGATCGGTGAACCCGCGTATCTCAACCCCGACGTGACCGCCCACCTGGACACCGCGACGCTGACAGACCTCGGCGAGGACCGCGTCGGGATCAGCGGCGTGCGAGGCACGGCGCCGTCCAGGACGACCAAGGTCGCGATCACCGGGGTGGGAGGCTGGACGAACAGCGCGATCCTCGCGCTCACCGGCACGGACCTCGACGCGAAGGCCGCCCTGGTGGAGCGATTCGTCCACCGCTACGCCGAGGCCGCCCGCGGGCTCGACGAGGTCGCTGTCGAGCGCATCGGGCGGGCCCAGCCCGATCCCGACACCCAGAACGCGGGAACCGAGCTGCTCAGGATCACCGTACAGGGGACGCAGCAGGCCGCCGGGCGCGCCTTCTCGTCGCGCGTGATCGAGCTGGCCCTGTCCAGCTACCCCGGGCTGTACGCCCTCGGCCCTCCGCAACCAGGGTCCGCATTCGGTGTCTACTGGCCCGCACTGCTCGACCAGCGGCTGCTCCACCACACGGTCCACCACTACGACGGCACGACCGAGATCATCGCCCCCGGCAACCCGGACGGAGCCGGTGGCGAGGTAACGCCGCAGGCCGAGCCGGCGCTCGCGCCATCGGTGCCCGCGCCGCGGGCGGACGAACTCGTCGTCGCCCCACTCGGTGAGATCGTGCACGCCCGCTCCGGCGACAAGGGCGGCGACGCGAATCTCGGCGTCTGGGTACGCGACCGTGAGGCATGGGACTGGCTCAGGTCCACCCTCACCATCGACGAACTGCGACGCCTTCTTCCCGAAACACGCGGACTGGAGATCTCGCGCCACGAACTCCCCCACCTGGGCGCGGTCAACTTCCTCGTCCGAGGACTGCTCGGAACGGGCGCCACCTCGACACTGCGGCTGGACTCGCAGGCCAAAGCACTCGGCGAATGGCTACGCTCACGCAGCATCAAGGTGCCGCGATCTCTGGTGCGATCCTGACGACGCCATGACCCACGACGGGCCTCTCATGTGGATGGGCACGGCACGTCTGGTCCTCGACCAGGCGTGCCGTGCCGAGGTAGTTGGCAGGGTGGTCCACCGCTGGAGTGCTCCGGTCAGTTCGCTGAGCATCAGTCCCGTGACAACCGCGCACACGGTGGCGGCGACGCGAGGGATCTCCGAGGCCGGCAGCTTGGCGGCGGCCAGTAGACGGCGAGGACGCGGTGGCGATCGGTGTGGGCCCGGCGTCCGGCGGTGTTGACGTACTCGGCGAGCTTGAGCGCGCTGCGGTCAGGTCGCGAACGGCGGCGAGCACGGCGGGCGTATTGCGGGTCCTGCCCGCCCGTCAGCGCGTAACCCGTCGCAGAGTCAGCCGCCGACAGCCGGGTGATCCGTGTGCAGATGGTCGAGGATGGCGCTGGAGATCTCCGCGAGTTGGTCGATCTGCTCTGCTGTGAGACGGTCGATGACCAGGCGCCGCACCTCCTGGGCATGGCTGGGGGCTGCTTCTTCCAAGGCTGTGCGTCCTTCTGACGTGAGCGCCGCATACATGGCGCGTGACGCGCCGCTCTGGCGCTCCACCAGGCCGCGCTTGCACATGCGGGTGAGCTGGTGGTGGAGGCGGCTCTTCTCCCAGCCCAGCTCATCGCTGAGCTCATAGGCACGCAAGCGCCCGCCCGGGGCTTCCGACAGGGCGACGAGTACCGAGTAATCAGCGTTTGACAGGCCGCTGCCCGCCTGGAGCTGCTGTTCGATACGTGACCGCAGAACCTCCTGCATCTGGATGAACGTCCGCCAGGCCCGCACTTCGCGTTCGCTCAATCCCTGCCACTCCATGGCCCCATCATACCTTTGAGTTGACATGTCTACTCGACCGAGTACTGTGAGGTGACACGTCAACTCGATGGTGGTTCTGAAGGGACGTAGGTCATGGAAGCCCTGCAAGGCGCAGCGGAGCGTAGCGTCGTCCGCGTCGAGAGGAAGATGCATTTCGGAGGGGACACGCAGGTCGACGACAGGAACGTGGTCATCACTCCGATGAGGCCGGAACTCACGGATCCGTTCCTGCTGTTGAGCGAGGACTGGTTCTCCTCACCGGGCTTCGAATGGCATCCCCACCGCGGTCTCGAGACGGTCACACTGGTCCTCGACGGCGTCCTGGAGCACGGTGACAACATCGGTCATGTTGGCGCGCTGACCACTGGAGACGTGCAGTGGATGACCGCAGGGCGCGGAATCATCCATCGCGAGCTCGCCTTCCGCAAGGAACGGGCGCACATCCTGCAGCTGTGGGTGAACCTGCCGGGCGAGATGAAGATGGTCGACACCCGTTACCAGGACCTGCTGGCCGACCGTCGACCCGTCATCGAGACGGACGGCGCCCGCATCGACCTCATTTCGGGCGAGGCCGGCGGCGTCCAAGGCCCCGCACTGAACAACTGGCCCATCTCCGGAGCGGTGATCACCCTTGAGCCCGGCCGACGCCTGGATCATCTGCTGCCCGGCCGGGATCGTGCCTTCGTCTACGTCCTGTCCGGCAGGGTGACGGTCGCCGGGCGTCCCGTGCGCGCAGGGGAGATCGCCTGGTCCGACCCCCTTCCCCAGGCTTCGCTCTCGACCATCGCGCTTGAGACCGCCGACGGCGACGAGCACAGCGTGGTCATGGTCTACAGCGGTGAGCCGATCGGTCAGCCCGTCGCGATGGGGGGCCCGTTCGTGATGAACAGCGCGAGCGAAATCGAGCAGGCCTTCCGCGACTTCCACAGCGGCAGGTTCGGCGACATCCCGAACCAGGCCCGTCTGCAGTTCCGCTGACATCGGGGCACCCACCCCCGTCTTCCCAGACCGTGGTGCCCGCAGGCCCGGCGCGGCACGCACACTCCGGAGCCTTCACCTCCGCCTCCAGCCCAAGAAAGGAAAACCTCGGAACCCGCGCATCGCCGGCTCTGACGCACCTCGCCGTGGCCGCCCTGCTCATTCCGGGACTGGTCGGCCCGAAACTCGGGGCCAAGCCGTGAGCCGAAGCACGACAGCGGGCAGACGTGACCCGGCGGCGCCCTCCTGTTGAGGGCGAACCAGCAGGATCGGCGGCTCCGGCGGCAGCGGGCGGGTGCCGACACGGTGCGCCCACGCCACGCTCAGCACCATTCTTACGACCTACAGGTCCGTATCGGCGTTGACTTCGTCGTTCGAGGAGTCTCGCCGCTTGGTCTCGCTCTTGGCAAAAGCGCCCTTCTCCTGCCCCTCCAACAGTTCCCGGATCGCAGCGTCTGCCTTTTGCTGGTCTTCCTTCGTCAGTTCGAGAGGTGCGTTGCGGCAGACGGTGTACCGGTCGGGATGAATGATGTTGTTGGTCCTCAAGGTGAAGGTCAGAAGCGAGCGCCA
>NZ_JBTLMO010000105.1:0-9553 GCF_054462255.1 Streptomyces sp. SD15
GACACCGACCAGGGCGTCGCGGCGACCTCCCAGCACACGGTCACCCTCAACACGGACAACATCGAGAAGATCCTCGGTGCCGCCGCCACCGTCGCCGACGCCCGCGAGTACGTCCACACCGCGCTGTCCACCAACAGTCGCGCCACCCTCACCCACGCCAAGGCCTTCGCAGAGAACAGGCGTTGACGATGACGACGGACCATCAGGACACCGACACGACCACCCTGGACACCGATGTCCTCGTGGTCGGAGCGGGCCCCGCCGGACTGATGCTCGCCACCGAGCTGAGGCTGGGCGGCGCCGAGGTGGTCGTCGTCGACCAGCGCCCCGGCCCGACCACCGAATCCCGGGCCTCCACCCTGCACGCCCGCACGATGGAGATCCTCGACTCGCGCGGACTGCTGGACCAGCTCGGTACGCCGCCGTGCGAGCCGCGCGGCCACTTCGGCGGCGTACCGCTGGACCTGACGCTGCCCAGTCCGTACCCCGGGCAGTGGAAGGTCGCCCAGACCCGCACCGAGGAGCTTCTGCAGCACCGGGCCGCCGAACTCGGCGCCGAACTGCGACGCCGGCACCAGCTGCTGTCGGTCACCACCAAGGACGCGGCGGTCGAGGCCGAGGCCATCGGTCCGTACGGTCCCGTCCACATCCGCGCCCGCTATCTGGTCGGCTGCGACGGCGAGGACAGCACCGTACGGCGGCTGGTCCGGGCCCCCTTCCCGGGCCGGGACGCCGCGCGCGAGCTGCTGCGCGCCGATGTCTCCGGGGTCGCCGTGGCCGACCGGCGTTTCCATCGCCTCGAGCGCGGGCTCGCCATCGCCGCCACCCGGCACGGAGTGACCCGGGTGATGGTCCACGAGTTCGGGCGGCCCCCCGGTGAACGCGGCGGCGCCGAACCGGACTTCGCGGAGGTCACCGACGTCTGGAAGCGCGTCACCGGCGAGGACATCAGCAACGGCACCCCGCTGTGGGTCAACGCCTTCGGCGACGCCAACCGGCAGCTCGCCCATTACCGGCACGGCCGTGTGCTGTTCGCCGGGGACGCCGCGCACCGGCAGATGCCCAGTGGCGGCCAGGCCCTCAACCTGGGCGTCCAGGACGCCTTCAACCTCGGCTGGAAGCTCGCCGCCGTGATCCGCGGCAGCGCCCCCGAAGACCTCCTCGACACCTACCACTCCGAGCGCCACACCGTGGGCCGCCAGGTCCTCGCCAACATCCGGGCCCAGGTGGAACTCCTCCTCGGCGGCCCGGAGGTCGAACCCACCCGCGCCCTGCTCACCGAACTCATCACCCTGGACGGCGTACGACAGCACCTCGCCGGGATGATCAGCGGCCTCGGCATCCGGTACGACGTCGAGGGCGACGGGCGCGACGGGGATCAAGACTTCGGGGTCGGCGTCGCCAACGGCGTCGGTGTCGGCTCCGAAACCCGCTCCGACGCACACCCGCTGCTCGGGCGGCGGCTGCCGGACGCGTGGCTGGAGCCGGGGGAAGGTGGCGCGCGGCGCCGTACGACCGAACTGTTGCGTACCGGTCGCGGGCTGCTGCTGTCCCTGGACGGGGACGGTGCCCGGGCGCTGCGCGCCACGACGGCCCCCTGGTCGGACCGGGTCACCTTCGCCGAGGGACGCCCCGCCTCCGGGGGCCCGATCCCCGCAGGCCAAGCCCTTCTCGTACGCCCCGACGGTCACGTCGCCTGGACCGGCTCGGCCCCGGACGGACTGCCCGAGGCCCTGACCCGCTGGTTCGGCGCCCCGGCCGACGGCAGCTGAGCACGACCGCACGCCCACCCACCGAAAGAGCGAGGAAAGGACACCGACACCCATGGACGTGCAGAGGGACGCGGACGTCATCGTCGTCGGCGCCGGCCCGGCCGGGCTGATGCTGGCCGGGGAACTGCGGCTGGGCGGCGTGAGCGTGATCGTCGCCGAGCGGCTGACGCAGCCCACCGGACAGTCGCGCGGACTCGGGTTCACCGCCCGCGCGCTGGAGTCGTTCGACCAGCGCGGACTGGTACCGCGCTTCGGCGGGCTGCAGACCAGCCCGATGGGCCACTTCGGCGGGGTGCAGTTCGACTACACCGTGCTGGAGGACGCCCACTTCGGGGCCCGCGGCATCCCGCAGTCCCAGACGGAGGCGGTGCTGGAGGAGTGGGCCCGGGAGGTGGGCGCCGACATCCGGCGGGGCTGGGAGTTCCTGGCGCTGGAGCAGGACGAGGACGGGGTCACCGTCACCGTGTCCGCCCCGGACGGCGAGCGCACCCTGCGCGCCGCGTACCTCGTGGGCGCCGACGGCGGGCACAGCCCGGTGCGCAAGGCCGCGGGCTTCGACTTCCCCGGCACCGACGCCACCCGCGGCATGTACCTCGCCGACGTGGTGGGCTGCGCGGTCAAGCCGCGGTTCCTGGGCGAGCGGCTGCCCGGCGGCATGATCATGGCCGCGCCGCTGGCCGAGGGCGTGGACCGGATCATCGTGTGCGAGCACGGCACCCCGCCGGCCGACCGCAGCGAGACCCCGGAGTTCGCCGAAGTGGCGGCGGCCTGGGAGCGGCTGACGGGCGAGGACATCTCCGGCGGCGGCGCCGACTGGGTCAGCTCCTTCACCGACGCCACCCGTCAGGTCAGCGAGTACCGGCGCGGGCGGGTGCTGCTGGTCGGCGACGCGGCGCACATCCACCTTCCGGCGGGCGGCCAGGGGCTGAGCACCGGCGTTCAGGACGCGGTCAACCTCGGCTGGAAGCTGGCCGCGACCGTGCAGGGCCGGGCTCCCGAAGGCCTCCTCGACACCTACCACGACGAGCGCCACACGGTCGGCGCGCGGCTGCTGATGAACACCCGCGCCCAGGGCACGGTCTTCCTCGGCGGGCCCGAGTCCCAGCCGCTGCGCGACCTGTTCGCCGAGCTGATCGGCCTCGACGAGGTCAAGCGGCACCTGGCCGGGGTGGTCAGCCACCTCGACGTCCACTACGACCTCGGGGACGGTGGCCACCCGCTGGTCGGACGCCGACTGCCGCCGCGGGCGCTGGACACCGCCGCCGGGGAGGTCCGTACGCCCGAGCTGCTGCACGCGGCCCAAGGCGTGCTGCTCGACCTCGCCGACGACTCCGTGCTGCGTGCCGCCGCGGCCGGCTGGAAGGACCGCGTCACCACCGTCACCGGCACCCCGCAGGACCCGGATGCCTTCGGCGGCGCCACCGCGCTGCTGGTCCGCCCCGACGGCTACGTCGTCTGGGCCGACACCGACACGACGGAGCTGTCCGCCACGCTGCACCGCTGGTTCGGAGCGCCGGAGGGCGAGTGAGGACCGGAGCGCGACGACCACGAAGGACCGGCGCCGGCCCGCGCTGACCGGGAAGAACCGGCGCGGCATGCGAGGACCGGAACCGCCGTTCGTCGACCACGAAGGACGGGCGCCGGTATGCGAGGACCAGCGAAGGGCCGGTACCGGCACTTGTCGACCACGAAGGACCGGCACCGGCATTTGTCGACCACGAAGGACCGGCACCGGCATTTGTCGACCACGAAAGGAAGTACCCCCAGTGAGCGTTTCCACGGTCGAGTCGAACCCCTCGTCCGTATCGTCCGCACCCGGTTCCGGCATGCCCCCCATGTCACCGGGCGTCCGCCCCGTCGCCCTGGCCGCCGGGGACGTCACGCTCTCCGCGCTGATCGCCCAGCCGGCCGGGCCACCGCGGGCCACGGTCGTCGCGGTGCACGGGGGAGGCATGAGCGCGGGGTACTTCGACGGACAGGCCCACCCCGACGTCTCGCTGCTCGCCCTCGGCGCCCGGCTCGGCTACACCATGGTCGCCGTCGACCGGCCCGGCTACGGGCTGTCCGCTGCGGACGCCCCGAGCGGACAGACCCTGGCCGAGCAGTCCGCCTCGCTGCACGCGGCGGTGCGGCATCTGGCCGGGCGCTGCGAGACCGGCGCCGGGGTGTTCCTGCTCGCGCACTCCTTCGGCGGCAAACTGGCCCTGACCTACGCCGCCTCCCAGGCCGGCGATCCGGACCCGGCCCTGCCGCCGCTGCTCGGGCTCGACATCTCCGGCCTCGGCCGGGACTACGCGGTCGACCCGGGCAGCGCCCTGCCCGACCCGCGCGGGCACCAGCACTGGAAGCGCAACTGGGGTGCCCTGCGCTTCTATCCGCCGAACACGTTCCGCGCGGCGGAGTCCCTGGTCGCGCCGATGCCGGTGCGTGAGCGGGCGGAGGCCCGCTGGTGGCCGCGCCGGTTCGCGGTCGCGGCCGCGGCGGTGCAGGTACCGGTGCGGCTGACGTTCGCCGAGCAGGAGCACTGGTGGCACCACGACGAGGAGACCGTCGCCGACCTCACCGCGCACTTCGCGTCGGCGCCGTACACCTCCGTCGACCGCCAGCCCGGCGCGGGGCACAACATCAGCCTGGGCTGGGCCGCCCGTACCTACCACCTGCGCGCGTTCGCGTTCTTCGAGGAGTGCCTCGCGCGCCGGGCCGCGGGCGCGTCCTTGACGCCCTGATGCCATGACGACCACGAGGCTCGACGCCATGGACCGCACACGGCGTACGCCGTTCCGCTCCCTGGCGGTGCGCAACTTCCGGCTCTTCGCGTCCGGCCAGGTCGTCTCGGTCGCGGGCACCTGGATGATGGTCACCGCCCAGGACTGGCTGGTGCTCTCCCTGACGGGGGACTCCGGCACAGCCCTGGGCACGGTGACCGCGCTCCAGTTCACGCCGCTGCTGCTGTTCACGCTGTACGGCGGCCGGCTCGCCGACCGCCACGACAAACGGCTGCTGCTCACCGCCGCCAACCTGGTCTCCGGCGCCCTCGCCCTGGCGCTCGCCGTGCTCGTACTGGCCGGAAACGTCGAGCTGTGGCACCTGTACCTGTTCGCGCTGGGCCTGGGCACCGTCAACGCGGTCGAGGTGCCCACCCGGATGGCCTTCGTCAGCGAGATGGTCGGCCCCGAACTGCTGCCCAACGCCTCGGCCCTCAGCGCCGCCTACTTCAACACCGCCCGCGTGGTGGGCCCCGCGCTGGCCGGGCTGCTCATCAGCGCGGTGGGCGCGGGGACGGCGATGCTGCTCAACGCGGTCAGCTACCTGGCCACGGTGACGGGGCTGCGCATGATGCGGCCCGAGGAACTCGTGCGGACGGCCTTACCCGCGCACGGGGTCCGGGTGGTCGACGGGCTGCGGTACGTCCGTGGCCGCCCCGACCTGTTCGTGCCGCTGGCGCTGGTCGCCGCGGTCGGCCTGTTCGGCTTCAACTTCCAGCTCACCCTGCCGCTGCTCGCCAAGACGGTCTTCCACTCGGGGGCGACCGCGTTCGGGCTGCTGACCACCGTGTTCGCCGCCGGTTCGCTGCTCGCCGCGTTCGTCACCACCGCCCGCAGCGGGCGCCCGTCGGCCCGTACGGTCACCGGGGCTGCCGTGGCGTTCGGGCTTTTCGAGACGGCGGCCGGCTGGTCGCCCACCTACGCGTGGGCGGCCGTCCTGCTGTTTCTGACCGGCTTCGCCACCATCTACTTCGCCCAGGCCGCCAACCACCGCATCCAGCTGGGCAGCGACTCCGCCTACCGCGGCCGGGTGATGGCGCTCTACACGCTCATCCTGCAAGGACTCACCCCGCTCGGCGCCCTCCTCGTGGGCTGGCTCAGCGTCCATCACGGTGCGCGCTCCGGCCTGTACGTGGGAGGGCTCGCCTCGTTGGCGGCGGCGCTCGCGGTGCTGCTCGCGGGGCGGACACGTCGTTTCCTCCCCGGCCACCGGCCGACGCCGGCACCCCGTCGGACCCGGCCTCACCCACGAAAGGCAGCCCCATGAGTTCCATGCATGAAGACACCCCGTGCAGTTGGCTCGACCGGCTCCCGGACCCGGTCCAGCTGCGCGCCATGACTCCCGACGCACGCGCCCGTGCCATCGGCCACTGCCTCCGCCTCGAGCTCCAGGACCTGCTCGCGGTCCCGCCGGGCCACCGGCTCTCGCCCGGCCTGCCGCTGCGCGGCCAGGGCCTGGACCCCCTCGACGCCCTGCACCTGGGGCGCCGTATCCGGCGCGCACTCGACGCCGAGGTGCCCGCCGAGGTGCTGCGGGAGAGCACCGTCGGCGAGCTGACCGCGCTGCTCGCCCGCTGACCGACCGGACGTACGTCTTAAGCCACTTGAAGGGGAGATCCCTAGATGGAGCCCGCAATACCCATCGAGCTCAACGGCCGGCTGATGGAGCTGGCCGAACGCAAGGACATCGCGCGCGCAGGACAGGACCCGAAAGCCACCGAGCGCCAGCACGCCAAGGGGAAACTGACCGCGCACGAGCGCATCGAACTGCTGCTGGACAAGGGCAGCTTCCAGGAGGTCGAACCGCTGCGCCGACACCGGGCCACCGGCTTCGGCCTGGAGGCGAAGAAGCCGTACGGCGACGGTGTGATCACCGGCTGGGGCACGGTCGAGGGCCGTACGGTCTTCGTCTACGCGCACGACTTCCGCGTCTTCGGCGGCGCGCTGGGCGAGGCCCACGCCTGCAAGATCCACAAAATCATGGACATGGCCATCGCGGCCGGTGCTCCGCTGGTGTCCCTGAACGACGGCGCCGGCGCTCGTATCCAGGAGGGTGTCAGCGCGCTGGCCGGTTACGGCGGCATCTTCCAGCGCAACACCCGGGCGAGCGGGGTGATCCCACAGATCAGCGTCATGCTCGGCCCGTGCGCGGGCGGCGCCGCGTACTCGCCCGCCCTGACCGACTTCATCTTCACCGTCCGGGACATCTCGCAGATGTTCATCACCGGGCCCGACGTGGTCCGTGCGGTCACCGGTGAGGAGATCAGCCAGAACGGCCTCGGCGGCGCCGATGTGCACGGCGCGGTCTCGGGCGTGGCCCACTTCGTCCACGACGACGAGGAGAGCTGCCTCGCCGAGGTGCGCTACCTGCTGTCGCTGCTGCCGTCCAACAACCGGGAGCTGCCGCCGCGCCACGTCAGCGGCGACCCCGGCGACCGGTCCGGTGACGTACTGCTCGACCTGGTGCCGCACGACGGCAACCGTTCGTACGACATCCGCGGGGTCGTCGAGGAACTCGTCGACGACGGCGACTACATGGAGGTGCACGCGGCCTGGGCGCCGAACATCGTCTGCGCGCTGGCCCGTATCGACGGCCACTCCGTCGGCATCATCGCCAACCAGCCGGCCGCCATGGCGGGTGTCCTGGACATCAAGGCGAGTGAAAAGGCCGCGCGGTTCGTGCAGTTCTGCGACTCCTTCAACATTCCGCTGGTCACGCTGGTCGACGTACCCGGCTTCCTGCCGGGCGTGGACCAGGAGCACGACGGCATCATCCGGCGCGGGGCGAAACTGCTCTACGCGTACTGCAACGCGACTGTGCCGCGGGTCTCCGTGGTGCTGCGCAAGGCGTACGGCGGCGCGTACATCGTGATGGACTCCCGCTCCATCGGCGCGGACATCGCGCTGGCCTGGCCGACCAACGAGATCGCGGTCATGGGCGCGGAGGGTGCCGCCAACGTGGTCTTCCGGCGGGAGATCGCCGCCGCCGACGATCCCGACGCGATGCGTCAAGAGAAAATCGACCAGTACAAGGAGGAGCTGGTCCACCCTTACTACGCCGCCGAACGCGGACTGGTCGACGACGTCATCGACCCGCGCGAGACCCGGGCGGTGCTCGCCCGCTCACTCGCCATGCTCGCCGCCAAGCACGCCGAACTGCCCCGCCGCAAGCACGGCAACCCGCCCCAGTGAGCGAGGCCTCAGTGAGCAAGGGAGGATCCATGACCACGCAACACCCCACCCCTGACCCCGCGGCCGGTCCGCTTTTCCGGATCGAGCGCGGCAGCCTCTCGCCCGAGGAGCTGGCCGCGCTGACCGCGGTACTGATGGCCGTCACCGCCGGCCCCGGCGTCAAACCCGACGACGTGGCCCGCAAGCACCAGGTCGTCGCCCTGTGGCGCCGCCCCGAACGCATCACCGGCTTCGACGGCCCCCGCACCTGGCGAGCAGCGGCCTGAGCCCGCCACCAGAACACCACCAAGAAGGGGCCGGAGAGTCCACCAGAACTCTCCGGCCCCTTCGCTGTGCAGGGGGACCCATGTGCCAGGGGCCCACCGCAGTGCCCCATAGGGGCGCGGGGCTGTGACATGTGCGGCTCCGCCGCGTGGGCGCGACCGGCCAGGACGGCGTCTTCGCTGTGCAGGGGGCCGACTGCAGCAGCGCCCTATAGGGGCGCGGGGCTGTGACATGTGCGGCTCCGCCGCGTGGGCGCGACCGGCCAGGACGGCGTCTTCGCTGTGCAGGGGGCCGACTGCAGCAGCGCCCTATAGGGGCGCGGGGCTGTGACATGTGCGGCTCCGCCGCGTGGGCGCGACCGGCCAGGACGGCGTCTTCGCTGTGCAGGGGGCCGACTGCAGCAGCGCCCTATAGGGGCGCGGGGCTGTGACATGTGCGGCTCCGCCGCGTGGGCGCGACCGGCCAGGACGGCGTCATTGCTGTGCAGGGGGCCCACTGCAGCAGCGCCCTATAGGGGCGCGGGGAACTGCGCGACCAGCCACAAACGGCCCGCAGCTCCCCACCGGCCTCCTCAGCGCTCGAGATCCCCCCGCTGCGCAGGATCCCGAAGCATCGAACGCAAGCCGGGCTCCATCTCCACCATGCGGGCCACCGCATCAGGGGCGTACAGATAAGAGGTAGGCACGGCGCGAACAGCGACGGGCCGATCCCCCGCCCCCGCCAGAGCCACCGCGGCGATATGCGTGGAACAGAGGGGAAGGTTCCCCACCACCCACCCCGTAGGCCGCTCGGCCAGCCCCGCCTCGCCCAGATAGTCGAGGTCGGCCCCCCGGGCCAGCCCCGTGCCCAGCCCCTTCAGATACGCCTCCTTCCGGGTCCACAGCCGACCGAAGGCCATGGTCCGCTCGGTCTCGGGAAGCTTCCCGATCTCCTCCTGCTCGGCCGGATGCAGCGCCGGCAGACACGCCTCGGCGGTCGCGGCCGACGGCAACCGCTGTACGTCGGCCCCCACCCGCACCTCCGCCACCACCACGATCGCCAGGCCGTGGCTGTGCGAGAGCGAGAACTGGGGGGCGCCGCCGGGCACGCCGAGCACGACGGGACGTCCGTGCCGTTCACCGTTGCCGTTGTACCGCTCGCCGGCGAGGTTGAGCCGGCTCGGTTCGATGCCGGTGTACCCGGCGAGAACCCGGCGCAGTCCCACGTGCGCCGCGGCGTACATCTGACGGTCGTCGGGCCGACGGTAGGAGTCGGCCCGCCCTCTCTCGTACGCGTCGAGCTCGCCGTACGGGACGTCACGCGGCGAGTCGGGCGGCGGCAGCAGCCACACGTCCAACTCTCCCCGTGCTACAGCGAGCCGGCGCACCGTCGGGGTCAACGGCGGCCCTCGGCATGAGCCTTGGCATGGTTCAGGGTGGCCAGGCTGTTGGTGGACAGGGCGGTGTGGACGTACTCGCGGGCGTCGGCGACGGTGGCGGCGGCGCCGAGGATCTTCTCGATGTTGTCCGTGTTGAGGGTGACCGTGTGCTGGGAGGTCGCCGCGACGCCCTGGTCGGTGTC
>NZ_JBTLMO010000106.1:0-9517 GCF_054462255.1 Streptomyces sp. SD15
AGGACGTCCGTGGCGCGGTTGATGCCGTCGATCAGGGAGTGCCGGCAGCCGTACTTGTTGTCGAACTTCGACTTCGTGACGGCGTCGTTCACGTTGATCGCCGGGAAGAGGAGGACGCCGTCGCGCTGCATCTCGTACAGACGGTGGACACCGGTCGTGGTCTCCTCGGTCACGCCACGGATCTCCGAAGCGATCCGCGTCCAGTCCAGGGAGCTGTTCTCCAACAGGGCGCGCACCACGACCAGTTCCTCGTTGTCCGCGGCGGGGAGCTCACCCGTCTTCTGGTACTCGACGCCCTTGTGGACGAGGAGGGTGGCATCACCGCCGTCGTCGAGGATCATGTTCGGGCCGACGTGACCGGGCCAGGTGAGGGCCTGCTCGGTGCACCACCAGTACTCCTGAAGGGACTCGCCCTTCCAGGCGAAGACCGGGACGCCCTGCGGGTTCTCGGGCGTGCCGTTCGGGCCGACCGCGATGGCGGCGGCGGCGTGGTCCTGGGTGGAGAAGATGTTGCAGGACACCCAGCGGACCTCGGCGCCCAGGGCGACCAGGGTCTCGATGAGGACGGCGGTCTGCACCGTCATGTGCAGGGAGCCGGTGACGCGGGCGCCCGCGAGGGGCTGCGCCTCGGCGTACTCCTTGCGGATCGACATCAGGCCGGGCATCTCGTGCTCGGCGAGCGTGATCTCCTTACGGCCGAACGCGGCGAGCGAGAGGTCCGCGACCTTGAAGTCCGTGAAGTCAGCGGTGGGCTGCGAGGACATGCTGTGCACTCCTTGAGGTCAGTACGTTGCGGTGGATTTCGAGCGTCGCCGTCGAGCGGTTGAGCGTGATGTAGTGCAGGCCCGGGGCGCCCTCGGCGAGCAGCCGCTCGGCCATCGTGGTGGCGTACTCGACGCCGATGCTGTGGCCGTCGGCGGGGTTGCCGCGCGCGGCGTCCAGGCGGTGGGCGAGTTCCTCGGGGACGGCGGCGCCGCTGAGTTCGGCGAAACGGGCGATCTGGCGTACGTCGGTGGCCGGCATGATCTCCGGGATGACCGGGGTGTCGCAGCCGGCGGCCACGACCCGGTCGCGCAGCCGCAGATAGTCCTCCACGCGGAAGAACATCTGGGTGATCGCGTAGTCGGCGCCCGCCCCGCACTTGGCGACGAAGTGCCGGATGTCGCTGTCCCAGTCCGGGGAGCGCGGATGGCGCTCGGGGAAGGCCGCGACGCCGACGCTGAACTCCCCCGACTCCTTGACCAGGCGCACCAGTTCATGGGCGTGGGTGAAGCCCTCGGGGTGCGGGATCCAGGGGGCGTTGGGGTCGCCGGGCGGATCGCCGCGCAGCACCAGGACGTCACGGACGCCGGCGTCCGCGTACTGCCCGATGATGTGCCGCAGCTCGGCCACCGAGTGTCCGACCGCGGTCAGATGCGCGACCGGGCGCAATGTCGTCTCGGTCACCAGGCGCTTGGTGACCTCGATGGTGCGGTCCCGGGAGGAACCGCCGGCGCCGTAGGTGACGGACACGAAGTCGGGCGCGAGCGGTTCGATGCGACGGATCGCATGCCACAGCGTCTGCTCGCCCTTGGGCGTCTTCGGCGGGAAGAACTCGAAGGAGAAGGTCGTCACGCGCGGCCTCCCGCGTTGAAGTAGCCCGCCTCGGGGTGGTGGATCACGATCGCGTCGGTGGACTGCTCGGGGTGCAGCTGGAACTCCTCGGACAGGTGCACGCCGATGCGCTCCGGCCGGAGCAGCGCGGCGATCTTCGCGCGGTCCTCCAGGGCCGGGCAGGCCGGGTAGCCCAGCGAGTAACGGCAGTCCTGGTACTTGGTACGGAACATGCCGTTGAGCGAGTCCTGGGCGCGTTCGAGGCGTACGCCCTTCTCGCCCAGGGTGGTGAGCCAGGTGCCGACGGCCGAGAGGACGTCGCTGCGGCTCCAGCCGATGTGTTCCTTCAGCAGCGCGGCCTCGTACTCGTTGGTGAACAGCCAGGTGGCGCCGTCCACGAGGTCGCGGACCTGGTCGCTGTCCAGGCGGGCCAGTTGCTGCGAGGGGGCGGCGGCGAAGGGGATGCCGAGGGCCCGGCACTCGGCGGTGTGGCGCAGCATCGCCGACGGGTCGTCGGGCGAGATCAGGACGAGGCCGGGGCGTTCGGTGCCGGTGACGAGGGCGCGCAGATCGATGTCGTGAGCCTCGGTCATCGCGCCCGCGTAGAACGCGGCGATCTGGTTGGCGTCCTCGTCGGTGATGCACATGAAGCGGGCCGTCTGCCGTTCGGCGCAGACGTGCACTCCGCCGGTGTCGACGTCGTGCTCCTTCAGCCACACCTCGTACGCGGCGAAGTCGGTGCCTACCGCCCCGACCAGCAGGGGCGAGAGGCCGAGGCCGCCGAGTCCGAAAGCGATGTGGGCCGCGACACCGCCCCGGCGCACCTCGAGCCGGTCGCCGAGGAAGGAGAGCGAGGCGTGCGCGAGCTGGCCGGGCAGCAGCTGGTCCACGAACCGTCCGGGGAAAACCATCAGATGGTCGGTGGCTATGGATCCGCTCACCGCGATTCGCACGGGTACTCCTTCGGTCGCTGATCGCCGGTGGTGCGCGTGCCGGCCGATGGGGCCGGGCCCAGCCGTCGAGGTGTCGGGCTCAGATACCCGCGGCCGTCCTGAGCCGCTGGGCGCGGTCGGTGCGCTCCCATGTGAAGTCGGGCAGCTCACGGCCGAAGTGGCCGTACGCGGCGGTCTGGGCGTAGATCGGGCGGAGCAGGTCCAGGTCACGGATGATGGCGGCCGGGCGCAGGTCGAAGACCTCGGTGATCGCCTTCTCGATCCTGTCCGTGTCGACCGTGTTGGTGCCGAAGGTCTCGACGAACAGACCGACGGGCTCGGCCTTGCCGATCGCGTACGCCACCTGCACCTCGCAGCGGGAGGCGAGGCCGGCCGCGACGACGTTCTTGGCGACCCAGCGCATTGCGTACGCGGCCGAACGGTCCACCTTGGACGGGTCCTTGCCGGAGAACGCGCCGCCGCCGTGGCGGGCCATGCCGCCGTAGGTGTCGATGATGATCTTCCGGCCGGTCAGGCCCGCGTCCCCCATCGGGCCACCGATCTCGAAACGGCCGGTCGGGTTGACCAGAAGGCGGTAGTCCTCGGTCTCCAGCTTGATGCCGTCGTCGGCGAGCTGCCCGAGGACGTGCTCGACGACCTCCGCACGGATGTCCGGGGTGAGCAGCGTCTCCAGGTCGATGTCGCAGGCGTGCTGGGTGGAGACCACGACCGTGTCGAGGCGTACGGCCTTGTCGCCGTCGTACTCGATGGTGACCTGCGTCTTGCCGTCGGGCCGCAGGTAGGGGACGGCGCCGTCCTTGCGGACCTGGGTGAGGCGGCGGGACAGCCGGTGGGCCAGCTCGATGGGCAGCGGCATCAGGTTCGGCGTCTCGTCGGTCGCGTAACCGAACATCAGACCCTGGTCGCCGGCGCCCTGCCGGTCCAGCTCGTCACCCTTTTCCCTCTGGGAGGCACCCCCGACCCGGGACTCGTACGCCGTGTCCACGCCCTGCGCGATGTCCGGCGACTGCGAGCCGATCGACACCGAGACACCGCAGGAGGCGCCGTCGAAGCCCTTGGCGGAGGAGTCGTAGCCGATGTCGAGGATGGCGTCGCGCACGAGTTGGGCGATCGGGGCGTAGGCCGTGGTGGTGACCTCGCCCGCGATGTGCACCTGGCCGGTGGTGATCAGTGTCTCGACCGCGACGCGCGAGGCGGGGTCCTGACGCAGCAGCGCGTCGAGGATCGTGTCGCTGACCCGATCGGCGATCTTGTCGGGATGCCCCTCGGTGACGGACTCCGAGGTGAACAGACGACGGGACATGGCTCTCCAGATGGTTGCGGCCCACAGCACGAAGGACGTCGGACACGAAGGGCGTCAGAGGCGGGCGAAGTGGCCCGTGCTACAGCCACGATGGACAACCTCGAACGAGGAGCACTCGAAGAGCGACGGAACGTGAACGGAAGGAGCCTTCCGGCAGTTGACCGGGCCCGGGCGGTCGGGCGTCCGGCGCGGTGGCGTCCTCGAGGGCTCGGGCGAGGTCGCGGGCCCGCTCCCGCTCGTTCGCGCAGGTTCCGCGACGCTGGAGGCTGAGGCTGTCGTAGACGCGGTAGGCGGTGGGGCGAGGAACGCGGCGATCGCGTCCGGGGTGGGGTCGGTGATGGTGATGCGGCCCAGACGCACCGCACCATCACCTGAGCCCACCGGGGTCCGTAAACGAGTGGCCCGGCGCGACCTGAACCAGGTCGCGCCGGGCCGCGGTTGTTCACCCGCGCATCGCCTCAGGCGTGCGGCCGCGCGTCACCTCCGCGCACGCAGCCGCGCATCGCCTCAGTGCACGAGGTTCCGCTCGTCCTCCCTCTGCGGCACCCGCGGCGGACCGGACTGCAGCCGACGCTGCAGCTTCTCGCCCTCGACATCCACGTTAGGCAACAGCCGGTCGAGCCACTTCGGAAGCCACCAGGCGGCGTCGCCGAGCAGCGAGTGCACGGCGGGCACGATCGCCATCCGGACCACGAAGGCGTCGAACAGGACGGCTGAGGCGAGGCCGAAGCCCATCATCGCGACCAGGTCGTCGGCCTCCATGATGAAGCCCGAGAAGACGCTGATCATGATGATCGCGGCGGCCACGACCACCCGGCCGCTGTGGTGGAAGCCGGTGACGATGGCCTCCTTCGCCGGAGCGCCGTGGACGTACGCCTCACGCATCCGCGTGACCAGGAAGACCTCGTAGTCCATGGCGAGGCCGAAGACCACACCGATCATGAAGATCGGCAGCGTCGTCATGATCGGGCCGGTCTGATCGATGCCGAAGAAGCCGGCGCCCCAGCCCAACTGGAACACCGCGACCAACGCGCCGAGCGCCGCGCTCACCGAGAGCAGGAAGCCGAGCGCCGCCTTCAGCGGAACCAAGATCGAGCGGAACACCAGGAGCAGCAGCAGGAAGGCCAGGCCGACCACCAGGCCCAGGTAGGGCAGCAGCGCCTCGGACAGGGTCTGTGAGAAGTCGATGAACAGCGCGGTCTGGCCGGTCACCAGGATCTCGGTGGCACCCGCGGACGCCTCGAGCGAAGTGGCCTTCGCGCGGATGTCCTTGACCAGCTGCTCTGTCTTGGCGTCGGTCGGGCCGGTCTTCGGGACGATGCTGAAGATGGCGGTGTCGCCCGCCTTGTTGGCGGTGGCCTTGGAGACCGAGTCGACGCCCGCGGTCTTCTCGAGGGCCTCGCCGACCTTGTCACCGCCGGCGGCCGCGTCCTTGCCCTCGACGGTCACTGTCAGCGGGCCGTTGAAACCGGGCCCGAAGGAGTCGGACAGCAGGTCGTACGCCTTGCGCTGGGTGGTGTCGGTCGCCATCGTGCCCTCACCGGGCAGGCCGAGCTCCATCTTGGTGGCGGGCAGGGCGAGCGCGCCGAGGCCGACCACCGCGAGGAAGAGCACACCGAGCGGGTGGCGCACCACGAAGGAGGCCCAGCGGGTGGACAGGTTCGGCTTGGTCCGCGCGGCCAGCTTCGCGGCCTTCTTCTCGGACTTGCGCAGCTTGCGCGCCGACAGCGGCTTCTTGGCCTGGACGAGGCGGCGGTCCGCGACCCGCAGCACCCGGCGCGGCGCGAAGCCGATCAGGGCGGGCACGAAGGTGACCGCGATCAGTACGGCGACGGCGACCGTACCCGCCGCGGCGAGGGCCATCTTGGTGAGGATCGGGATGTTGACGACCGCGAGGCCGGCCAGCGCGATGATGACCGTGAGCCCGGCGAAGACGACGGCCGAACCGGCAGTGCCGGTCGCGCGGCCCGCGGCCTCCTCGGGGGTGCGGCCTTCGGAGATCTCGGCACGGTAGCGGGAGACGATGAACAGGGCGTAGTCGATGCCGACCGCGAGGCCGATCATCATCGCCAGGGTCGACGTTGTGGCGGACAGCCCGAGGGTGGAGCCGAGCGCGGCGATGCCGGAGACGCCGACGCCCACTCCGATCAGGGCGGTGAGCAGCGGCATACCGGCGGCGAGCACCGAGCCGAAAGTGAGGAACAGGACGATGGCCGAGATCAGCACACCGATCTGCTCACCGGTGCCGGACATGGTCTGCTCGATCGCGACCGCGTCACCGCCCGCCTCGATGGTCAGGCCGCCGTCGCGGGCCCGGTCGGTCGCCTTGGTGAGCGCGTCGTGCGCCTTGTCGGTGAGGTCGGGTGCGGTGACCTTGTAGGTCACCACGGCATAGGCGGTACGGCCGTCGTCGCTGATCGAGTCGGCCTTGAACGGGTCGGCGACGCCCGCCACTTGGGGCGCCTTGCCGAGCTCGCCGACGAGCTCGCCGATCGCCGCCTTCTCGTCGGCGATCTTCTTGCCCTCGGGCGCGCGGATCACCACACGGGCGGTGGCGCCGTCGGCGCCGGCGTCCGGGAACTTCTCCTCGAGCAGGTCGAACGCCTTCTGCGACTCGGTGCCCGGCATCGAGAACTGTTCGGTCGGTGGTGTGGGAGCAGACGAGGCCGCGGCACCGACGCCGCAGACGATCAGCACCCACAGCAGGGTTATGAGGCCGCGTCGCCGGAAGGCGAAGCGGCCGAGTTTGTACAGGAAGGTAGCCACGGAAAACCGCACTCCCATCGAGTGGGGGGGAGGAAGGCATGCGGCCGACCGCCCGGGCGCAGCGCCGGGCGGAGGGCTCTGCGATGCACACACGTTGACCCAGCGAGTGGTCAAAGGGCCGGATTCTGTGGGGGGCCAGGACTGATCCTCAAGCGGACGTCGAGCAGATGGATCAGATCCGGCCAGGGCGGAGGCCTCCTGGCGGCAGGGCTTGCACCGGCCGTCCTGGTCGCTGAGGTGACGGACAGGTGGGGCTCCTTTGTGCCGTACGCCGTACCCAGCGTCGCTCCGTTTCCGTGGCTCCATCATGGCGCACGATTGGTGCCTTATCGAGCAAACGTGCGCTACATGTGAGCCATAATGGGGCCACTACTCGGGTGGGACTCATGAAATCCCCGGTCAGAGCTTTCGGCTTTCGGCTCAATGCGGCCGATTCTTTGCGGTGTCGGGCCCGCGATATGGGTGCGATCAGCACGTCCAGCGAGCCGCTGACCTGTGCATTCGTGACTCCCTCCGCATCATGGCGCCATTGCGGACATGAATGGCGGCATACCGGCCCCATGTAGCGCCATCGATGTGCCATGATGGTGCCATCGCTGGCGTACTCCTCGGCTCGCAGGCCGGGGGGTGCCCGTCTTCGCGGAGTGAGCGATCGAAGGGGTCGGATGATGGAGACAGCACAGAGTCGGCACCTGGGGCCTTTGCCGCCTTCGCCCGCTTGTGTTCTGCGGTGGCGGGGTGGGGCTCGCTTCCAGCTTGCAGACCGGGGTCGCCTACAGCGACGGCGTCCTGCGGATCGAGACCCTGGCGGCGAGGAATCGGATCCTCGGCGCTTCCGGATCCCTGGAGGTGACCCGTCCAACTGCCCGTCGGCTCCCGCATCGAGGCGAAGGCGGCCGGCGCCGAACTCCGAGGCGTCGGACGGCTCGGCGAGGTCGCCTTCGAGGGCGCCCACGGCTCGGTCAAGCTCGACGAGACCGAAGGCACCCGCCTCACCCTCCTCGCCGGCGACATCCACGTCGCCAAGGCCGTGCGCGGAACCGTCACACCGCACATTGAGTCCGGCGAGATCTCGGTCGGCGCCGCCCGCGGAGTCTCCGCCTCCCAGGACGCCGGCATCACTTACGGCCGGATCCACAACACGCTTCTGAACACCGACGGCGCCGCCGCCGGCCTGAACATCCACGCGACCACCGCCCACGGCGACATCGCCGCCCGCAGCCTCTGACCCGCCGCGCCGGGAGGCATCCCGCACAGCGGACGCAGCACGGCCACCGCCCTGGACGCGCTCGCCCTCGGCGGCCGGCACACCCTCACCGCAACAACCACCCACGCAACCCATAAGGAGCACAGCCATGTCCCTCACCCTCACCGGGCAGGATCGCCCGGAGCTGCAGAAGGCCATTGAGGAGATCGTCGATTCCGGTTTCGCCGGGGTGCAACTGCGCGTGCACGATGAGCGGGGCGAGTGGGTCGGTAGCGCCGGGGTGCGCAAGTTGGGCGAGAGCGCCAAGCCGCCGACCGACGGGCGGTTCCGGATCGGCAGCACCACCAAGACCTTCACCGCAACCGTGGTGCTGCAACTGGTGGCCGAGGGCAAGATCGGGCTGGACAGCCCGGTGGATGACTACCTGCCCCGGTTCGGGCTGGACCGGCGGATCACGGTGCGGATGCTGCTGCAGCACACCAGCGGGCTGTTCAACTACACCGGCGAGTACTACGACGACGGGACGGTTGCGCTGGGGATCCCCTGGCAGGGCCAGGAGTACGTGAACAACCAGTTCCACACCTACCAGCCGGAGGAGCTGGTACGGCTGGCGTTGTCCAAGCCGGCGCGGTTTGAGCCGGGGACGGACTGGAGCTACTCCAACACCAACTACGTGCTGGCCAAGTTGCTGATCGAGGAGGTCACCGGCCGCTCGTTGGCCGAGGAGATGCAGCGGCTGATCCTGCAGCCGCTGGGAATGTCGGGCACCGTGGTGCCGGGCGCCTCGCCGGACATCCCCGAGCCGCACGCTCACGGCTATTACCGGTACGAGCACGCCGGCCAGTGGAAGGTGGTTGACGTCACCCGCTTCAACGTCTCCTGGATCTCCGCCGCCGGTGACATGATCTCGACCACCGAGGATCTCCACACGTTCTTCTCCGCGCTGATGAGCGGCAAGCTCCTGCCGGACTCGCTGCTGGCCGAGATGCGCACGCCGCATCCCAAGCTCGGCTACGGCCTGGGGCTGTTCGTGGAGGAGACGGACGGCGGCACCATCTTCAACCACAACGGCGGCTTCTTTGGTTGGGCGGCGCTGATGTACAGCACGCCCGACGGCAGTAAGACCCTGACAGTCTCCCTGACCACCGGGGACGCCGAGCTCGACTTCGCCGCCACGGCTGAGGCGTTCCAGAAGGCGCATCAAAGGCTCGTCAAGGAGGTGTTCTGCGGCGGGCAGGCCGAGGTGGCCGACAAGGCCAAGCCGGCTCAGTAGACGGCGCCGAGCACCGCGGACCCGTACGCGCTGGCGCACCATGGGAGTGGGCGATACCGCCTGTTGCGACGGCTGGGCGTGCCGGCCTCCGGCCCGGTACAGGACACGCTCGACTTCGGCTGACCCCCACCACGACTGCGAGGCCCGGACCGCAGATGGTCCGGGCCTCGTAGCACACGCCGTGGCTATGTCCAGCGCATGCCGATCCGCGACAGTTGTTCCATCCGCTCGGGGGAGAGTGCCGCGGCCCGGGCTCCGCTGGTTGCCGATCCAGCTCCCCAGCTTGATGGGCCGCTCCTCCGGGCGCGCGCCGATGCCGAAGCCCCAGCAGGCGCCCCGGCCGGTGGTGCTCGCGGTCGCCGCCATGAACCAGCCGGGCCCGCCCGGACCCCCGGTACCCCAGGCCGGGGCGGCGCGGTACG
>NZ_JBTLMO010000107.1:0-9031 GCF_054462255.1 Streptomyces sp. SD15
GACGGCCTGCGCGCCGAGCGCGAGCAGGGCATCACCATCGACGTGGCGTACCGCTACTTCGCGACCGCGCGCCGCCGGTTCATCCTGGCCGACACCCCGGGCCATGTGCAGTACACCCGGAACATGGTCACCGGCGCCTCCACGGCCGAGCTGGCGATCATCCTGGTCGACGTGCGCCACGGTGTGGTCGAGCAGACCCGCCGCCACGCCGCCGTCGCCGCACTCCTGCGCGTCCCGCATGTCGTCCTGGCCGTCAACAAGATGGACCTCATCGGGTACGAGGAGAAGGAGTTCGACCGGATCGTCGAGGACTTCGCGGGCCACGCCGCCGAGCTGGACCTGCCCGGCTTCACGCCGATCCCGGTCTCGGCGCTGTGCGGCGACAACGTGGTGGAGCGGTCGGCGCACATGGACTGGTACGGGGGTCCGGCGCTGCTGGAGTTCCTGGAGACGGTGCCGGTCGGCTCCGACGTCCCGTCCGCTCCGGCGCGCTTCCCGGTCCAGTACGTGATCCGGCACGACGAAGTCCGCCACTACGCGGGCCAGTTGGTGTCCGGCACGCTGCGGGTCGGCGACCGCGTCACGGTCCACCCGTCCGGCGAGACCTCCGAGATCGTCGGCATCGACGTGCTCGGCAAGGACGCGGACATCGCGTACGCGCCCCAGTCGCTGACCCTGCGCCTGGCCGACCAGCGCGACATCTCGCGCGGCGACATGATCACAGCCGGGCCCGACGCGCCCGCGCTCACACAGGATGTGCGGGCGGCCGTCTGCCATCTGGCCGACCGTCCGTTGCGGGTCGGCGACCGAGTGCTGGTCAAGCACACGACGCGGACCGTGAAGGCGATCGTCAAGGACCTGGGCGGCGCCGCGGAGCTGACCGCGAACGACCTCGGCCAGATCACCCTGCGCACCGCCGAGCCGCTCGCGCTCGACGACTACGCCGAGGTACGCCGCACCGGCGCGTTCCTCCTGGTCGACCCGGCGGACGGCTCGACGCTGACGGCGGGGATGGCCGACCTCTCCTGATCACCGATACCCTCAAGTCCCCAGTGAAAGCCGGGGCTTGGGGGCGTCGGTGCGTCCGGTCCGCGGGGGCCGGCTGCCCGCGCGGTAGGGCTTCGGCCAGGCGACGCCCGGACCCTCGTACCCCTGCTCGGCCGCCGCGTGCAGCGTCCAGTGCGGGTCGTAGAGATGCGGCCGGCCGAGCGCGCACAGGTCCGTGCGCCCGGCCAGGATCAGTGAGTTGACGTCGTCCCAGGAGGAGATCGCGCCGACGGCGATCACCGGGACGCCGGTCTCGTGGCGGATCCGGTCGGCGTACGGCGTCTGGTACGAGCGCCCGTAGTCGGGGTGTTCGTCCGCCACCACCTGGCCCGTCGACACATCGACCGCGTCGGCGCCGTGCGCGGCGAAGGCCCGCGCGATCGCGACCGCGTCGTCCCCGGTGTTGCCGCCGTCGGCCCAGTCGGTGGCGGAGATCCGGACCGTCATGGGCCGTTCCTCCGGCCATACGGCCCGTACGGCGTCGAAGACTTCGAGCGGGAAGCGCAGCCTGCGCTCCAGTGGGCCGCCGTAGGCGTCGGTGCGCCGGTTGGTCAGCGGGGAGAGGAAGCCGGACAGCAAGTAGCCGTGCGCGCAGTGCAGTTCGAGCAGATCGAAGCCGCAGCGCGCGGCCCGCCAAGCAGCCGCCACGAACTGCTCGCGAATATCGGTGAGTTGGGCTCGGGCCAGCTCGCGAGGTGTCTGGTTGCGCGGCCCGTACGGGACCGGGGACGCGGCCACGAGCGGCCAGTCGCCCTCCTCCAGCGGCTCGTCGATGCCCTCCCACATCAGCTTCGTGGCGCCCTTGCGACCGGAGTGCCCGAGCTGGACGCCGATCGCGGTGCCCGGCGCCTGCGTGTGCACGAAGTGGGCGATCCGCCGCCAGGACTGGGCCTGTTGGTAGGTGTAGAGCCCCGTGCAGCCGGGCGTGATCCGGCCCTCGGCGCTGACGCACACCATCTCGGTCATCACCAGCCCGGCGCCGCCGAGCGCCCGTGCTCCCAGGTGTACGAGGTGGAAGTCGCCGGGGACACCGTCCACGGCCGAGTACATGTCCATGGGCGAGACGACGACCCGGTTGCGCAGGGTCAGACCGCGCAGCCGCAGCGGCGTGAACATCGGCGGCGTGCCCTGCGGACAGCCGAACTCCCGCTCCACCGCCGCCGTGAAGTGCGCGTCGCGCAGCCGCAGGTTGTCGTGGGTGACGCGGCGGCTGCGGGTGAGGAGGTTGAAGGCGAACTGGCGTGCGGGCTGGTCGAGGTAGAGCCCCAGGTTCTCGAACCACTCCAGGCTGGCGCGCGCGGCCCGCTGTGTGGACGCGACGACCGGGCGCCGCTCCTCCTCGTACGCGGCGAGCGCCTCGCCGAGTGTGGGCCGTTCCCCCAGGCAGGCGGCCAGCGCGAGCGCGTCCTCGACGGCGAGTTTCGTGCCGGAGCCGATGGAGAAGTGGGCGGTGTGCGCGGCGTCGCCGAGGAGGACCAGATGGTCGTGCGACCAGCGGTCGTTGACGACCGTCCGGAAGGTGACCCACGCCGACTTGTTGGACCGCAGCGACCGTCCGCCGAGCGCGTCCGCGAAGATCTTTCCGCACCGCTCGACGGACTCCTGCTCGTCCAGGTCCGCGAACCCCGCCGCCCTCCACACCTCTTCGCGCATCTCGACGATGACGGTGGAGGCGTCGGCCGCGTACGGGTAACCGTGCAGCTGCATCACACCGTGTTCGGTCTCGGCGATCTCGAAGCGGAACGCGTCGAGGGCGAAGTCGGCGGCGAGCCAGATGTAACGGCACCGATGCTCTTCGACGGACGGGCGGAACACTTCCGCGTAAGCCTCCCGCGTGGCGCTGTGCACCCCGTCGGCGGCGATGACCAGGTCGTACGCCGTCATCAGCTCCGCCGGTGGCGGGGCCTCGGTCCGGAAGCGCAGCTCCACGCCCAGCGAGCGGCATCGCTCGTGCAGGATCTCCAGGAGCCGGCGTCGGCCCAGCGCCGCGAAGCCGTGGCCGCCGGAACTGTGGCGCACGTCGCGGTGCACGATGTCGATGTCGTCCCAGCGTACGAACTCGTCCCGCAGCGCCGCGTACACGACCGGGTCGGCGTGCTCGATGCCGCCGAGCGTCTCGTCGGAGAGGACGACGCCGAAGCCGAAGGTGTCGTCGGGGGCGTTGCGCTCCCAGACGGTGATCTCGCGGGCCGGGTCGAGCCGCTTGAGCAGCGCGGCGGCGTACAGCCCGCCGGGACCGCCGCCGATGACGGCGACGCGCATCGCCTGCTCGCCTACGCGCATCCCGTGCTCACCTCCCCCGCCACTTCGGCGGGCGCTTCTCCGTGAAGGCCGCGTGGAACTCCGCGTAGTCCTCGCCGTTCATCAGCAGGGCCTGGGTCGAGGCGTCCAGTTCGACGGAGGCGGCGAGCGGCATGTCCAGTTCGGCGGTGAGCAGCGCCTTCGTCTGGGCGTACGCGAGGGCCGGGCCCTCGGCGAGGCGGTGGGCCAGTGCCTGAGCGGCGTCGTCGGCGCGGCCCTCGTCGGTCAGCTCGCTGATCAGGCCGATCCGCTCGGCCTCGGGCGCGCGCACCGGTTCGCCGAGCATCAGCAGCCGGGTCGCGTGGCCCAGCCCGACGACCCGGGGCAACAGATAGGCGGCACCCATGTCGCCGCCGGACAGGCCGACGCGGGTGAACAGGAAGGCGAAGCGGGCACTCGGGTCCGCCACCCGGAAGTCGGCCGCCAGCGCCAGCACGGCCCCGGCGCCCGCGGCCACCCCGTGCACTGCCGCGATCACCGGGAACGGGCACTCCCGTACGGCCCTTACGACCTGCCCGGTCATCCGGTTGAAGTCGAGCAGCTGGGCGGTGTCCATGGACAGGGTCGCGCCGATGATCTCGTCGACATCGCCGCCGGAGCAGAAGCCACGGCCCTCGCCGGCCAGCACCAGGGCGCGTACGGACCGCTCGCGGGAGAGCTCCGCCAGCAGGTCACGTAGGTCGGCGTAGGCGCCGAAGGTGAGCGCGTTGAGTTTCTCGGGGCGGTCCAGGGTGACCGTGGCGACCCCGTCGGCGACCTCGCACCTCAGGTGCTGCCAGTCGGGGGTGCGGGCGGCGGAGCCGGTGAAGGGACTCATGACGGACGGCCTCCTCGGGCGGGGGCGGCGGTCTGTACTGCTTCATCAACTTATCACCACTCTGTGACTGTCGTCACGAGTCCGCGATAAGGCAGTCGTGATGTGACCGTTTCCCGTCACCGAGTCACGAATCCTCGATAGCCCCGTAACGGCGGGAGCACGCGCGGGAGGCGCGCCGTTGACCTGGGTACACAGCCTTACGCCGAGCCGAACGTCCCGGGAGGACGCTGGCCGAATGTCCCGAAATAGCCCCCCCGACGTCCCTGTCCGGTGGCGCCGTACCATTCATAAGGTTGAAAGCAGGACAGCCTGCTCCATGAACGGACCCCCACGTGCACGACATCCCAGCCCCCGCCTCCTGGCGCATCGCACTGCCGCACACCACCGCGGCCGTGCCCGTCGCCCGTGCCCTGGTCCGTACCGCGCTGGCCGAGCTGGAGCACGCGGCCGACAGCGACACCGCGGAGCTGCTCACCGCGGAGCTGGTCGCCAACGCCGTGGAGCACACCGCCGGGGACGGTCCCATAGAGCTGGTCGTGGAGCTGCTGCCGACCGGCTGCCAGGTCGAGGTGCACGACCCGGACCCGGCTCCGCCCGGCGATCTCACGGTCCCCGAACCGGCCGAGGAGCCCGACCCCTGGCAGGAGCACGGGCGCGGCCTCCTGCTGATCCGCACCCTCAGCTCGTCCTGCGGCCACCGCCCCACCGCCTCCGGCAAGGCGGTCTGGTTCAGACTGCCTGTGGTACCCGCTCAGCGGCGGCCTGCCTAGCCTGCGCCAGCCGGGAGTGGCGGCGCCCGTAGAGGACGTACACGAGGAATCCGGCGAGCAGGAACACCGCGAACTGGAACCAGGTCGTCCAGCCCGTCTCGTACATCAGATACAGACAGAAGCCGACGCCGAGCAGCGGTACGACGGGGTAGAGCGGCACGCGGAAGGTGCGTGCGAGGTCCGGCTCCCTGCGGCGCAGCGCGATCACCGCGATGTTGACGGCGACCATGGTGGCGAGCGTGCCGATGGTGCACAGGTTGACCACGGCGTCCAGGGACGCGAAGGCCGCCGGGAGGGCGAAGACGACCGCGACGATCAGCGTCCCGGCGACCGGTGTCGAGGTCTTCGGCGAGACCTTCTCGAAGACACGCGGGACGAGCCCGTCGCGGGCCATGGACATGAGGATGCGGGTCTGCCCGTACATCACGGCGAGGACGACCGAGGCGATGGCGACGACCGCGCCGAACGCGATGACCGCACCGCCGACCGTGGAGCCGGTGACCTCGTTGACGACGTACGACAGCGCGGCGGGCCGGCCGCCGACCTCGTCGCCACCGACGGCGCCGATCGCCGCGAGGGCCACGGCGCAGTACAGCAGGGTGACCAGGCCGATGCAGATCAGGACGGCCAGGGGGATGTCGCGGCGCGGGTTCTTGGCCTCCTCGCCGGCCGTGGTGATCGCGTCGAAGCCGATGTAGGAGAAGAAGGCGGCCGTGGTCCCCGCGCCGATTCCGCCCAGTCCGGCGGGCGAGAACGGTGTGAGGTTGCCGTCCTTGAAGGCGCTGAACCCGATCGCGCAGAAGGCGACGAGCACGACGAGCTTCAGCACGGCCATGGCGGCGGTCGCACGGGCGCTCTCGCGCGCACCGCGGATCAGCAGCACCGAGGCCAGCGCGATCACGATGACGGCGGGGAGATTGACGACTCCCCCGTCCGTCGGTCCCGAGGAGAGCGCGACGGGGAGCTGGTGCCCGGTGAGGCTGCCGAGCAGCTCGTTCACGTACTGGCTCCAGCCGACCGCGACGGCCGACACGGAGACGCCGTACTCCAGGAGCAGACACCAGCCGACGAGGAAGGCGGTGCTCTCGCCGAGTCCCGCGTAGGCGAAGGAGTACGAGGATCCGGAGACCGGGATCGCGCCGCCGAGTTCCGCGAACGCGAACGCGGTGAAGACGCAGGTGATCGCGGCGAGGATGAAGGACACGACCACGGCGGGTCCGGCCTGCGCGACCGAGTCGGACAGGCCGACGAAGATTCCGGTGCCGACGATGGCGCCGACGCCGAAGCAGACGAGCTGGAAGAGGCCCATGGTGCGCTTGAGGCCGTTGCCTTCGAGGTCGGCGCCGGATTCGGCGACGAGGAGCTCGGGGGACTTGATGCGGGGAGAACGCTGGGTGCGGGGAGCGCGTTCGACGCCGGGAGAGCGCTTGGTGCGGGCGGTGCTGGGAGCGGGCATACGGGGTGGTGCTCGTTTCTGGTGGTACGGGCGCGACGGGGTCTGTCGCGCGGCGGCCGCGGAAGGGGTGGCTCCGGGCCGCCGGTCAGGATAAGGCCTGCTGTTCGAGGGCGGGTCAGGCCAGCGTGGCGACGAGGACCGCCTTGATGGTGTGCAGCCGGTTCTCGGCCTCGTCGAAGACGACCGAGTGCGCCGACTCGAAGACCTCGTCGGTGACCTCCAGGGAGTCGAGGCCGTGGCTCTCGTGGATCTCGCGGCCGACCTTGGTGCCGAGGTCGTGGAAGGCCGGGAGGCAGTGCAGGAACTTGACGTCCGGGTTGCCGGTGGCGCGCAGGACGTCCATCGTCACGGCGTACGGGGACAGGGCGCCGATGCGCTCGTCCCAGACCTCCTTGGGCTCACCCATGGAGACCCAGACGTCGGTGGCGACGAAGTCGGCGCCGAGGACGCCGTCGGTGACGTTCTCGGTGAGGGTGATGCGGCCGCCGTTGCTCTCGGCGACTTTGCGGGCCTGGGCAACGATCTCGTCGGCGGGCCAGTAGGCCCCCGGGGCGACGATCCGGACGTCCATGCCGAGGAGCGCGCCGGTGACCAGATACGAGTTGCCCATGTTGAAACGGGCGTCGCCCAGATAGGCGAAGGCGATCTCGCCGAGCGGCTTGTCGCAGTGCTCCGTCATCGTGAGCACGTCGGCGAGCATCTGGGTGGGGTGCCAGTCGTCGGTGAGGCCGTTGTAGACGGGCACCCCGGCATACGCGGCCAGTTCCTCGACGGCGGCCTGGCTGTCACCCCGGTACTCGATCGCGTCGAACATCCGGCCGAGGACGCGCGCGGTGTCCTTCACGGACTCCTTGTGGCCTATCTGCGAGCCGGACGGGTCCAGGTAGGTCGTCGAGGCCCCCTGGTCCGCCGCCGCGACCTCGAACGCACAGCGCGTGCGCGTCGAGGTCTTCTCGAAGATCAGCGCGATGTTCCTGCCCCGCAGGTACTGGGTCTCGGTCCCCGCCTTCTTGGCCGCCTTGAGCTCGGCGGCGAGCTCGATCAGACCGCGGAACTCGTCTTCGGCGAAGTCCAGCTCCTTGAGGAAGTGGCGGCCGGCGAGGGCGGACGGGACTGTCGCCATGGGGGGGCACTCCAGAGATCCGGGGACAGGGACGGCAAGAATTGGAAGTCTATACGACTCTCTACATTTCTATACGGCCGACCGTTCGACGGGACAGCTCATACAGCGGGGTCCGCCCCGCCCGCGGCCCAGCTCGCTCCCCGGGATCTCGATGACCTCGATCCCCTGCTTGCGCAGATGCGTGTTGGTCGTCGCGTTCCGCTCGTAGGCGACCACGACGCCCGGCTCGACGGCGAGGACGTTGCAGCCGTCGTCCCACTGCTCGCGCTCGGCCGCGTGCACGTCCTGCATGGCGGTCAGGACGCGGATCTCGTTCAGCCCGAGCGCGGCGGCGATCGCGCGGTGCATGTGCTCCGGGGGGTGGTCGGTGACCTTCAGTTCCTTCTCCCCGACGCCCGGCTCGATGGTGTACGAGCGGAGCATGCCGAGCCCCGCGTACTGCGTGAAGGTGTCGCCGTCGACCATCGTCATCACGGTGTCGAGGTGCATGAAGGCCCGCCGTTTGGGCATGTCGAGCGCCACGATGGTGTTCGCCGAGCCCGCCGCGAAGAGCTTGTGCGCGAGCATCTCCACGGCCTGCGGGGTGGTCCGCTCGCTCATGCCGATGAGCACGGCCCCCCTGCCGATGACCAGCACGTCGCCGCCCTCGATGGTGGACGGGTAGTCCGCCTGCCCCTGGGACCAGAGGTTGAACATCTCGTCACGGAAGAGCGGGTGATGGCGGTAGATAGCCTCGAAGTGCACCGTCTCGCGCTGCCGGGCTGGCCAGCGCATGGCGTTGATCGACACCCCGTCGTAGATCCAGGCGGAGGTGTCCCGGGTGAAGAGGTGGTTGGGCAGCGGGCCGAGCAGGAAGTCGTCGAGCTCCATGACGTGGAAGCGCACCGAGGTCGGCTCCGCGTGCGCGTCCAGGAACTCCCGCTTGGTCATGCCGCCGACCAGCAGGGACGCCAGCTCCGGGGCGGGCAGGGTCTCGAAGGCGGCCCGGAGGTGGTCGGTGGCCAGCGGTCCGTACTCCTTCTCGTCGAAGACGCGGTCCAGGACGAGTGATCTGGCCGCCGGGATCTCCAGGGCCTCGGTGAGCAGGTCGCCGAAGAGGTGGACGGCGACGCCGCGGTCGCGCAGTACGTCCGCGAACCCGTCGTGCTCCGCACGGGCTCGGCGCACCCACAGCACGTCGTCGAAGAGCAGGGCGTCCTTGTTGCTGGGGGTGAGCCTCTTGAGCTCGAGATCCGGCCTGTGCAGGATGACGCGGCGCAGCCGGCCGGCCTCGGAGTCGACATGGAATCCCATGTCTCCATCCTGACCATCCGGACGCGTGTTCACCCACCGATGCGGTGTGGTTTTCGCCCCCGCCGCCCCTACCCGTCCCATCCTTCTGGGGCTCCGCCCCAGACCCCGCCAGGGGCGCTGAGCCCCCTGGACCCCCGCCAGGCATCCCAGCCCGTCATGGGGGTCCCCCCTGCTCGAGCGAAGCCGAGAGCTTGGGGGAGTTTGAGGACGAGGCCGTCCAGGCC
>NZ_JBTLMO010000108.1:0-8391 GCF_054462255.1 Streptomyces sp. SD15
GCCTCGTGAGGCGGATCATCCTCGACCTGTTCGCCGGCCCCGGCGGCTGGAGCCACGCCCTCACCGTCCCCGGGGCCCGGGGCATCGGCCTGGAGTCTCGGATCTCGCCGCCGGCCGTGAGGAGGTCCGCCGGTGTACTGCGCCGAGCAGGCCCCGCTCGGCGCCCTCCTGTCCGAACCGCGGCGCCTCTGGCTAGGCAAGGTGCTCCGGATGGTTCCCGAGGGGCTCCGCCGTATCAGCCGCTATCACACACAGCCCCTATGAGCGGGGTCCTGGCTGTAGCTGTTTGACCAGGTGGAAGACCTCCCGGGCCGCATAGCGCTTGAGGCAACGGACGATTTCGCGTCGGGTCACCCAGCCCGGCCACGCCACTCGAGGCGGCCGGTGCGGCCCTCGACGCGATCATGGCCACCTTCACGGACGACCGCCGCGAGTTCAGCGCCAGGCTCCGCCCGGTCATCGTCGGCAACAGCGAACTGCAGGAGCACGCCGCCTTCAAGCGCGCCGGTCTCGCCGACGTCATGTCAGACGCACTCCACAAGCGCGCCGTACAGGAACCGACAGCGAGCCTTGCCGCCGAACTCGGCATCCGCGCCTTGGACCAGTGGGCCGATCCGACCAACCAGCAGACGTTCACCGAACTCACACGCAACGCACTCGACGAACTCCGCGCCGCGACAGCTGCACTCGACTGATTCGCTGCTCCGCCGGTCAACATTTGGCGGTCCTGGTTGAACGACGAGGACCTCGTCGGGTTGTTGAGCGCAAGGCAGATGTCGGCGATTCGAAAACCCTTGCGGTCATACCAAAGCCGCGCTGGGTTGGCAGCTCAGGTCCTTTCAGGACAGTGACTCCTCGGGCGTCCTCCCTGTTGACTGCTCTGCCCAGACGGTCTTTCCCTTGTCCCAGTAGCGGGTACCCCACTGGTCCGCGAGGGTGGCGACGATGAACAGTCCTCGGCCTGTCTCATCAATGGTGCGGGCGTGTTTCACGTGTGGAGCGCTGTTCGAGGCGTCGCTGACCTCGCTGGTCAGCATCTCGTCAAGGATCAGGCGTAGCTGCAGGGGCGGAGCGCCGTAGCGGACCGCGTTGCCGACGAGTTCGCTGACGATGAGCTCATTGGTGAACGCAATCTCCTCGTCCACGCCCCAGGCATCAAGTTGGCACCGGGCTGCCGCACGGGCGATCGGGGCGGCCTCGGGACCCGGCGGCAGGGAGAGGGCCAGCACTGGGGGCAGCGCTTTCGTACGCGCGAGCAGCATCAGTCTCTCGTCGGTCCGGTGGCCGTGTGTGAGCGCATGCGTGATGTCGTCGCGCAGCTCGGGCAGACTCCGCTTGCTGCCGCGGTCCAGGAGCGGGCGCAGTGGCCCTGCCAGGACCTCGTCTGCGAGTGCCGCGGTGGCCATGGCCAGGGTGGTGCCTTCGGGGAGGCTGACCGTGGTCGCGGGAAACGGGGCGTTGCCCGTTCCGGCGAGCAGGGGGCCTGGAGGCACGGCCAAGGTGGACGAAGTGCCGTCGGGGAAGACGGCCACTGGCTCCGGGAGACCGGCACGGGCGAGGGCGCACGTGAGAGTGACCGGGTCGTAGATCGCGATGGCGCAGCTGGCAGTGAGCGACTCACGGTGCAGGGGATCCCCGGGCGGCAACGCGGCACGTTCAGCTGCGAGACGGATCGCGGTGTCGCTCAACCGGGCCAGTAGCTCGTCGGGCCTCAGGTCCAGCGCGGCAATTGAGTGGAGCGCCGTCCGAAGTAGCCCCATCGTGACCGCCGCGGCGACACCTCGCCCAGCGACGTCGCCGACGACCAGCGCGGTCCGTGCGCCGGGCAACGCGATCGCGTCGAACCATACGCCGCCACCCTCCGGCCCTGGAAAGTGCAGTTGGCAGACCTCCACAGAGCTTGGCGTGGCTGGGCGCTGGGGCAGAAGCCTGCGCTGGAGAGTCGCTGCGATGGTCCGCTCACGGGTGTACCGACGGGCGTTGTCGATGCAGAGAGCCGCGTGCGCGCACACGTCGGACGCAAGCTGGAGGTCCTCCTCCTCGAAGGGATCTTCGTGCTGGTGGCGGTAGAAGCTGACTACCCCCAGAGCATGACCACGCAACGCCAGCGGTGCCACGATCAGAGAGTGGACATCGGACCGCCTGATGGAGTCCGCTCGGGCTGGGTCGGCGGCGAGCCACGCGCTGTCAGCGTCGATCGGGACGAGCCGTGGGCGGAGGTCGGAAAGTACGTGCGAGTAGGGGGTGCCGGATGGCAGCGGGCGCACGTCTCCCACCCGGTATGCCGAGATCCGTCCCCGGAAGGCTGTTCGGCGTAGGGGAACGTCCTGGTCGACGGGGACCAGTGGAGGGTCCTCGCCGCGGACGACGTCTTCGATGACTTCGACGACGGCGATGCCGGTGAAGGCAGGCACTACTGCGTCCACCAGTTCTCGGCACACAGCCAGCACGTCCAGCCGCCGCCCCACCCGTGCGCGGACCGTGCCCAGGAGGGCCAGGCGTTTCAGCGCGTTCTCACGCTCGGTAACGTCAACCGCTGACGCCACCAGACCGAGCACGTCCCCACGGCCGCCCTCCAAGCGGGCGAAGGAGACGGAGTAGATGCGGCGTCTATGCAGGCCAGGCGCTTCGCCGGCCCGGACGAGCCGGTTCAGTACCGGCACTCCGCTCTCCATGACCCTGTGAGCCACCGCGAGCTCTTCCTCAGGGTCTTCGAGTTCGAACGCCTCGGTGAACCGCTTGCCGAGCAGGTCTGCCACTGGCGTGTCGCGCAGCCAACGGGTGCCGGTGTTCATGCGGACCACGCGCAGTTGGTTGTCCAGGACGTACATTCCCACCGGGGACTGGGTGAACATAGCCTTCAAGACCGCCACGTCCTGCTGTGAAACGGCGTCCGCTGCAGCGCGTACCTGCCAAACAACGGAAGTGCCGTGCAGCACCGGCCTGACCAGCACCGGGGCCCCATCAGAGAGGCTGCCTCGACGCCCTCGGTCTCCAGCGCCGATCTCACGCATCAGCGCGACGACGGACTGGCCTACGGCTTCCTCTGCGGACCATCCGAACCACTCCTCTGCAAGACGCTGCCACTCGATCACCCGCCCGTCCTCAGCGATCATCATGAGCACGTCGCGGTCGGGCATCGAAAACACCTCCCGCTCTCGTCCCCGGGTTCATCCACCCCCCGGTCTGCGCAGTGCACTCCTCCACCAGTTCAAGCGCGTGGCGGCCCCCCGGCAACCCGACCCGGGCGCTTCAAGCTGTAACGGCAGGCTGATCTACCTCCTGAAGAGGAGGCCGCGATAGCCGCCCTCCCCTACTCCACAGACGCCGGACGCATGCCGTCGTGCAGGCGCTACCACCCGGACGCTGCCTTGGGTTCGACCCGCGAGACGCCGACACACCGACCGCTCTTGGCCACGGTCCAACAATCGCCATGTGCACGGCGACCGCGTTGTTCTTGTTCAGGCTTCACTCAGCTCCCGC
This sequence comes from Streptomyces sp. SD15, assembly GCF_054462255.1. Lineage (NCBI taxonomy): Bacteria > Bacillati > Actinomycetota > Actinomycetes > Kitasatosporales > Streptomycetaceae > Streptomyces > Streptomyces sp. SD15. The sequence continues at coordinate 3,484 of NZ_JBTLMO010000108.1, forward strand.
CCAAGACTGACCCGCTCTCCACGTCGTACAGCACGAAGTAGACCGGGTCGGCCGAGGAGTCGGCGCGGATCTGGCGGGAGCGGATGAGACGGAAGACGGCCGCGCGGATCGCGTCGTACGTGCTGTCGACGATGGAGTGGTCCGGTCCCGCGGTGAGTGTGTCGGCCTTCACCGTCCACCGCCGGCCCTGCTCCTCGACGGCGACGAACACCTGGTGCTGCTGCTTGGCCCGCCGGTAGGCGGCGTTGAAGGCGTCGACGTCGGTGGCGTCCGGGACCAGGCCGGACGGACACGGTGTGGGCAGCGGCTGCATGAGGATCATCGTGCCAGGACCAGGAAGTACGCGGGATACCCGATGCCGGAACGGTCGCCTGCTCCGACGCGGGTGCGCTCAGTCGGGTGGGGGCGGGGCCGTGGCGGGACCTGTGAGGATGTCGAGTCGGGCGGCGAGGTCGGGGTGGGTGGTGGTCAGGTGGGGGCGGGTGGCGTTGAGGGGGTGGATGAGGTCGGCGGGGTCGTTGTGGGCGAGGGCCGCGTGGAGTTGGTCGAGCGGGTGGCGGGCGGCGGCGGGGAGGTCGGTGAGGGCGGTGATCTGGCCGGCGATGCGGCGCAGGTCGGCGGCGTTGCGGCGGGCCCATTCGGCTTGGGTGCGGTCGGCGGCGCGGCGTTCGCGGGTGGCCTGGACGCGTTGTTCGCCGGTGGTTCCGGCGGGGCCGGGCCGGTTGCGCAGGTAGCGGCGTTCGGCGGCCTGGCGGCTGGCGACGCCGAGGGGATGTGCGAGGTCGGCCCAGCTGGCTCCCGCGTGCCGGGCCGTTTCGATCAGGCCGGTCTCCCATCCGGCGAGCTGCTCGCGGACCTGCCGCAGCAGCAGCAGGGAGGCCAGGGCCCGCTCCGCGCCGGGGCTGGCGGCGGGGGTGTCGGAGGTCTCCTGCCGGGCGGCGTGCAGGGCGTCGTCTATGGCGTGCAGGGCCGCCGCGGCGGCGAGGAACGAGGCCGGGCTTCGGCCGTCGGCGCTGGACGGGGCCGGCTGGTCGGCTGCTGTCACGGGCACCTCCCTCGGGCTTGTCATCGACTGGACGACACCGTGTTTGTCATCCATTGGATGACATGTTACAACGGTTTCAGTGAAGCGCATTGGCAGCAACTGCCCGAACCTGCTGGAGGTGTTTTCACGATGTTGATGCGCACCGACCCCTTCCGTGAGCTGGACCGGCTGGCTCAGCAGCTGATGAGCCCGGGCACCTGGTCACGGCCGTCCCCGATGCCGATGGACGCCTACCGCGAGGGCGACCGGTACGTGGTGGCCTTCGACATCCCCGGCGTCAGCGCGGACGCGATCGACATCGACGTCGAGCGGAACATGCTGACCGTCAAGGCCGAGCGCCGGCCCGTGGCGAAGGCCGACGACGTGCAGATGGAACTGTCGGAGCGGCCGCTGGGTGTCTTCTCCCGCCAGATCGTGCTGGCCGACACGCTGGACCCCGAGCACATCGAGGCGGACTACGACGCCGGCGTGCTCACCCTGCGGATCCCGATCGCCGAACGTGCCAAGCCCCGCAAGATCGCCATCGGCGGCGGATCCGGCCGCAGGGAGATCTCCGGCTGACCCAAGGGCGACAAGGGCCGAACAGCGGCGGAGGACGGGTCACTGATCTCCCCCCTCTCCCGTCCTCCGCACCCCATCGACCGAAGAAGGTGGCGGCGGTGACCCTGCGACGCGAGGCGTTCCTCGACCGGGTGAAGGAACGCGGTGAGTACGACAGCCTGCAGGAAGCAGAACACGCGGCCCGTGTGGTGCTCGCCCTGCTGGGGGCGCACCTGGTCGGCGAGGTGCGCGCCCAGCTCGCGGCGCGCCTGCCGGAAGACTTCGCCCTGATCCTCCTCAACCCGCTGCAGAGCGCCGAGCCGCTGCCACCGGAGCGGTTCGTTCGGGCGACGGCGGCCTGGATCGAGGGGGCTACCGAGCAGACCGCGGCCTGGGACGTCAGCGCCGTCCTCTCCACCGCCGCCGATGCGGCCGGTGACGACCTGCTGGGGCAGATCCTGCTCCAGCTCCCCGCGGGCTACGACCTCCTCTTCGGACGCCCCCAGCCCGCCTGATCATCCACCCACTCACCCAGTGACCACCATCCCGGCGACAGAAAGGCAACCACAGCAAGTGTTCTCCGACCCGCGCGTCCCGCTGCAGCCTGTGCCCGCGATGTCGTACGAGCAGATGCTGGAGAAGGTCCGCTACGAAGGCGCCTACCCCACCCGCGAGCGGGCCGAGGAGGCCATCCGTCTGGTCGTCGCGGGACTGGGGCGCCAGCTGACGGGCGACGAGCGCGTCGAGCTCGCCGCCCGTCTCCCCTTCGAAGCCACACGCCTCCTCGCCGCTCAGATCCCCGACACCCAGCCCCTGACCGGCTGGCCCTTCGTCAAGGACCTCGCCGCCCGCGCCGAAGCCTCCCTGGCCACCACCCGCTGGGACACCGGAGCCGTCTTCGCCGCCGTCGCCGCCCTGGCCGGCCCCGACCTCCTCACGCGCATCCTGCACCAGCTCCCTTCCGGGTTCGCGCTGCTGTTCGCCCGCGCCGAACTCAACCCTGCCGCCTGAGCGCGCCGTGTCCGTCCGTCGCGGGCGCGTTGGTCACGGTGACGCGTACACGGGTTGCAACGACCCCACGGGACTCGTGCCGCGGGCGCCGGGGCCGCAGATACCCGTTCCCCCTTCCTGGCCGTCGATCGAAGCCCGGGTCCGCCCGGGACCAAGGCTTCGTGCTGCCCCGCACGCTGGGAGACGGTGGGGGCGGGGCGGGTGTGGACGTGACGGGCTGCCGGGCCGGCGGCAGCCCAGGAGCGCGGCGCCCGCACCGCGCGGTCAGCGACCAGGCCAGGGATGACGGCCGGCAAGGATCGCCCACTCCTCATCCGGCCGGCCCGGTACGAGACGGCCGTCCGTCTCCCACCGCAGGGCGAGTTCGGTGAAGGTCGGCCTTCAACACGCTGAACTTGACAGGGAACGCACCTGGTCCAACGACACCACCCACGCGATCCACGAATCACAGACCCTGCGCATCGAGCGCGTCCACGAAGCCCACCCACGCGAGACCTCGTCCTCCCCGGGTGCCCGACGCCGACGACGGGCCAGCGGCTCTTCGTCCTGCGCGGCCTGTTGCCTGACGACGCCGACCACCGCCTGCCGCACCCGGCGCCGCAGACGCCGGGAGCCGAGGGCGGGCAGTGAGATCAGTGCGACCCCGCACGGCGAGATCCTGGGCGTGCTGGCCCTGGTCGATGCCCGGGACGAGGCCGACGAGCACACCCTGTTCGCGCTGGAACACGCCGCCACGTCGCTCGCCCTGGAGCTGGCGCACCTGCGTCATCTGGCCGAAGTGGAGCTGAGGCTGCACCGCGAGCTGGTCGACGACCTCCTGGCAGGGACGGACGAGGCGAGCGCCTACGCCCGGTCCGAGGCAGTCGGACACGACCTGCACCGCAGCCACTACATCGTCGTGGTGCAGTGGTCGAACCGGACCGCGGACGATTCCTTCGCGCAGACCGTGGGCCGGGCGGCCTCTGCCGTGGGCATGCGCTCGCTGCTGACCCGACGTTCCGACCACGTGGTCCTGGTCGCCGACGACAGGCCGCACGCCCGCGCACTGTACGAGGCGCTCGCCCTGGAGACCGGGACACGATCCGGGACGATCGGGGTGAGCGCCCCTTGCGACTCCCCGGACGACATCCCCCACCGCTACCAGGAGGCGCAGCGCGCCCTGGAAGTGCGCTGCCACTCCCGCGAGCGCTACGGCACGACGTTCTTCGACGAGCTGGGCCTCTACCGCATCCTGGGACCTGGCAACGATTACCGGGAACTGGAGACGTTCGTTCACGAGTGGCTCGGGCAGCTCATCGACTACGACTCCCGGCACCACACGGCCATGGTGGAGACCCTGTCCCGGTACTTCGACTGCGGCGGCAACTACGACGAGACCGCCGAATCCCTCGTGATCCACCGCAGCACGCTGCGCTATCGGCTCCAGCGCATCCGCGACATCAGCGGCAACGACCTCGCGAACGTCGAGGACCGGCTCAACCTCCAGGTGGCGACCCGAGTGTGGAAGATCGTGCTGGGCGGACCCGGCTGATGCTCTGCTAGAACGGTTGTGCGAGCGGTACCGGGCGGCAGTTGGTCGGGCTGCCCTGCGACAGCGCTGCAGTGGGTGGGTAGCCCTTGCTGGCGGTCTCGGCGGGCCGGCCCGGTCCGCAGACGGAATCCGCGACTGCGGGCGCGGTGGCGGCCGGCGGAGGGGCCGCGGGCCGGGGCGGGCGCCGGCGGAAGCGCTGAGCGATCTCTTCAAGGTGGGCCCGGGCAGCGTAGTCCATCGCCTGGTCCGCCGCGGCATGGAAAAGCGGCACTCGTCCTGGAGACAGACAAGCCGGACAGCGTCCTCGACGAAGTACTGCGCATGCTCCGCCAAGTCCGCGCCGAGCGCGTGGCGGGCGGCGCCCCCACCAAGGCGCCCTGAAGCAGGCTGCAAACTCGCCCAGTCACGACAGCCCCTATGAGCAGGGTCCTGACTGTAACTGTCTGACCAGGTGGAAGACCTCCCGGGCCGCATAGCGCTTGAGGCAACGGACGATTTCGCGACGGGTCTTGCCCTCCTTGATCCGGCGCTCGTAATAGTTCTGAATGCGCGGGTCGACCCGCAGACGGGTGAACACGATGCGATGCAGCGCGGCATTGGCCTGCCGGTCGCCACCACGGTTGAGGCGACGGTACTGCCGACGCCCCGAGGAACGCTCGACGGGACTGACCCCGCACAAAGCGGCGAAGGACGCCCTGCACGCTCTTCCTGACAGTGTCGCCCGGGCTGGGCACGGGGAACGCGCTGGTGGTGATGCTGCTGGTGCAGCTCGGGTGGTGGC
>NZ_JBTLMO010000109.1:0-8107 GCF_054462255.1 Streptomyces sp. SD15
GAGCCACCCCGCACCCCCGGATCAACGGTCCCGGAGTGATCCAACCACTTCGAACATCATTTCGTTAGGAGTTCTTAGCGCTACACCGAGCACCGACGTGTCCGGCCGCCAGTTGGGCATGGGACAGCGACGTGTCGGGTCCGGGCCCGGTCGCCCGGCTGCAGCGTTACGGTCGGGGCTTGTTCGCGAACACCCACCGGTTACCCGCCAGGGCGTCGTTCTGCTCGGGCAGCGGGCCGCGTCCGTGCTGGCGGGTGAAGTCGAAGGGCGTGTGGACCGATGTGGACCAGCCCTTGCTCGCCAGGTCACCTGCAGAGTCGGGCCGCGGCTCCTTGTCGAACAGGTTGAGTAGGTCGATGCCGATTTGTTGTGTCGTCGAGGTGTAGAGCGGGCTGTCGCGGTATTCCAGCAAGTCCTTGTCGAGCTTGACCTCGAACGCCAGAGCGCTCCCTTCCGTGCTCAACCGGTCCACCATGTCAATGAGGTTCGTCTCGGCGACGGTCGGAAGGTAGAACAGCAACCCCTCGGCCAGCCAGACGCTCGGTGCGGTCGTGTCGAAGCCGGCGTCGGCGAGTGCTCCGACCCAGTCGGCGCGGAGATCGATCGGGATGGGTACGCGCGCTGCCTTCGGGGTGGCCGACAGTCCGTCGAGCACCTCGTGCTTGAACGCCAGCACTCCTTCCCTGTCGATCTCGAAGATCACGCACCCGGGAGGCCAGTCGAGCCGGAAAGCCCGCGCATCCAACCCCGCCCCGAGCAGCACCACTTGGCGGGCGCTTCTCGTGTGCACCGACCGGAGAAGAAAGTCGTCGAGGACCCTCGTCCGCAGACCGAAGTAACGCGCGAACCGTCCCCACAGGGGGTTCGCGTCCCCGTCCGGGACCTGTTGCATGCGGACCGGCCAGCCGGCGGACGCCGGTGCGGCGCGCACGAAGTGCTCCGCATAGACGTCCCGTGCCAGGGTGTCGTGGCGGTGGGTCTCGATCGCCCGTGCCGCGGCGACCATGAGAGCGGTCACCCCTACACCTCCTTCCACGCCTTCCACGCCGGTGTTGTGATGCGTTGTGCCGACCACGTTTCCTCCGTTGGCGAATTGAGACCACGAACAGCGAGGGATGCGACTGACGGATCGAGGGTGGACGCGCGACAACACCGCTCAGGGCTCCATGTTCCCGAGGGGTGCCCGATGGCGCACAGACCTGCGGCCACCCGGTTCCTCAGTTGGGCCGGCCCGGCACGGGGCACCTCAACGGTTGATGAGGGCCGATCGACAGGCAAGGGGCGTTGAATGCCTCACTCATCGGTTCCTACCCTCCGGAATCACGACGGGTTTGACCACGCGGCCCGCTTCGCAGTCGCGTTCGGCCTCGTTGATGTCGGCGAGCGGATACGTACGGATCAGCTCGTCGAACGGAAACCGCCCGGCCTGCCACAGCCCGGTCAGCCGCGGAATCAGCAGGCCCGGTACCGCATCCCCCTCGCAGATGTGGGAGATTCTCCTGCCTCGGTCCAGCGCCTCCGGTTCGAGCGGCAGCGTGGTGTGGAGCCGTGCCACCAGACCGAGGTGGCCGGTCGGGCGCAGAGCCCGGAGCGCGTCGTTGATCAGCTGGGCGGAGGCCGTGGTGTCCAGCGCGTAGTGCGCGCCGCCGTCGGTCAGTCGCCGGATGCGGCCGGGCAGGTCGGGTGTTGCGGCGTGCAGCGGGGTCGCGCCGAATCGTTCGGCGAGGGCCAGCCGTTCGGGGTGCCGGTCGACGGCCAGGGGCACCGCTCCGGAGGCGGTGGCCGCCATCACTGCGGCCAGGCCCACCGCTCCTGCGCCGAAGACCGCGAGGGTGTCGCCCGGCCCGGCGGCGAAGGAGTTGAAGACCGCCCCGGCGCCGGTGAGGAACCCGCAGCCGAGCGGTCCGAGTAGCTCAATGGGCAGCGAGGGGTCGACCCGCACGGCGTTGCGGGCCGGGACCACCGCGTACTCGGCGAACGAGGACTGACCGAACCACCGGGGGGCCAGTTCGTCCCCGGCCACGTCGGTGAATCGCGCGGCGTTCTCCTTGCGCCCGCCAAAGAGGTTGAGCGAGGCGAAGGAGTCGCAGTAGGCGGGGGCAGCGTCCAAGCAGTTCCGGCAGTGGCCGCAGGAGTCGAAGCTCAGTACGACGTGGTCGCCGTTGCTCAGGCCGGTGTGGGGGCCTCCCGTCTCCGCCACGACCCCGGCACCTTCGTGGCCGAGCACCGCCGGCAGCGGTGAGCGGCCCGCCGAACGCCGGACCGCGAGATCGGTCCGGCACATCCCGCAGCCTGCGATCTTGACCAGGATCTCGCCGTCGGCCGGTCCCGTGTTCAGGAGCACCTCCTCGACGGCGAATCGGCTCTCGTACGAACGCAGTACCGCCGCGTTGAACCTCATCGTCACGCCTCCTGCGGACGGTGCACGACGAACGGTCTGAGGTTGCCGTAGAGCCCCCATGAACCGCCCGCGACACCGACACCGCTCTCCTTGGAGCCCGCGAAAGGCTGGGCGAGGGACAGTTCGGCGTGGTGGTTGATCCATGCCGTTCCGCACTCCAGCCGGTCGGCCACCTCCTCGGCCCGGTCGAGGTCGGTCCCCCATACCGAGCCTCCCAGCCCGAAACCGGTGTCGTTGGCCGCCTCGACAGCTTCGTCGACGCTCCCGTACGGCAGCACCGGCAGGACGGGCCCGAACTGCTCCTCCGTCACCACCGGGCTGTCGACCGGGACATCCGCCAGGATCGTCGGGGCGAAGAAGTAGCCCGGTCGGTCCAGCCGGCGGCCCCCGGCCACCGCTCGGGCGCCGTCTGCCAGGGCCTGCGCCGTGTAGTCCTCGACCCGGGCCAGTTGGGCGGCGTTGTTGACCGGTCCCAGTTGCGTTCCCGGGGCGAGGCCGGCTCCGACGACGGCGGTCTTCGCGCGTTGTGCGAGGGCCTCGACCACGGGCGAGTAGAGCCGAGCCGGGGCGTAGACGCGCTTGACCGCCATGCAGACCTGGCCGCAGTTGCGGAACGCCGCCCAGAACAGCCGGTCCGCGATCCGCTCCACATCCACGTCCTCCAGCAGGATGGCCGCGTCGTTGCCGCCCAATTCCAGGGTGACGCGGGCGAGTGAGGCCGCTGCCCCCTGCGCGACGGCCCGTCCGGTGGGAATCGAACCGGTGAAGGTCACGTGGCGGATCCCCGGATGGGATGCGAGGCGGGCGCCGAGGGGTTCGTGACCGGTGACGATCGTCAGTACGTCCTCGGGAAGGGCGGTGGCAATAACGGATCCCAGCAGCCGTGTGGCGAGGGGTGTGTAGGGGGAGGGCTTGAGCACCATCGTGTTGCCTGCGGCGAGCGCGGGCGCGAACTTCGCGGACGCGAGCTGGAGGGGGAAGTTCCACGGGATGATCGCGGCGACGGGCCCGAGCGGGCGCCAGCGGATCTCGCTGCGTACCGGTCGGCCGTCCATGATGGGCTGGGGCTGTGGGGCCAGCTCGGCGAAGTAGCGCAGGCGGGCCGCCGTGCGGGCGATCTCCTTGTACGACTCGGCCAGGGGTTTGCCCTGTTCACGGGTGAGCAAGGGGGCGATGTCCGCCCCGGCCGCCTCCACGGCGTCGGCTGCCTCGAGTAATGCGATGGTGCGGGCGCCGGGGTCGGCCCGCCAGTTGCGCCATGCCTCGTGGGCCCGGCCGACGACGGCGTCCAGCTCGTCCGGCTGCTGGTCGGGAGCCTCGTCGAAGGTCTCGCCGGTTGCCGGATCGAGGACGGCGAAGCGCTTGCCGGGGATCACGGGCACGTGCCGGGGCTGATGCGTGGCCATGCCGGCGGTCAGCTCGCGGCGGTTACGGCAGCCGTGTGTTCTCGGGCGTGCCGGTCCATCTCCGCCCGGAAGGCGGCAACCAACTGCGGCTGGATCCTCCCGGTGTTGCGGTCGCCCCTCTCGCAGACCGCCCCGCGCACACCCACGATGTCCGTGCCGATGCGGGTCAGTGCACCGAGGTCTCCCACCTTCACGCTGCCCGCAAGGGCGGCGAGCAGATCGGCTTCGTGGGCCCGCCGCACGAACTCCGCGCAGACCTCAGGCGGAACGTGGTCGAACAGCCGTGTCCCGTCCTTGACCGCGGTGTCGAGCATGGCCGCGTCGGAGCCGGAGCGCAGGGCGATGTCGGGCAGTGCGAGCGGGTTGACACAGCCGATCCGGTGGGCGTCGGCGTAGCCCGAGGCGACGACGAAGGCGTCCGGCCGATATTCCTTCACTGCCCGGACGACCCCTCGCATGACATCGACAGCCTGGTCGGGTGTCGTGCATCCGTAGAGGCCGACCTTGATGTAGGTGGCTCCGGAGACAGCCGCACCAAGTGCCGCCTGGGCCACTGTGCCGGGTTTGTACGGCACGTCTCCCACGGTGGCGGACACCGGCTTGTCCGCCGGGACCGCGTCGCGGATCTCCCTGATGACCCACGGGAAGTTCGCGCCGAGCGAGCCCTCATCGGGCTTCTTGACATCCACGATGTCGAGATGCTCCGCCGCCTTCGCGCAGTCGAGGGCCTCCTCGACGCTGTCCGGGGAGATGAGAAGTAACAACGTGGGCTCCTTCCCCGCATATCCACCTGGCCAGGAGGCGGGGGTGCGGAGTCGCTTGGATTTCTTGCGGTCTGCTCATCATTGAGGGCGGCCCGTGACCACCGGTAGGGCGTGCGGAGACCGAACGGGGTGCTGCCGGTCTACCCAGTGCGCCGTGCGCGCCGGTTCCAACCAGCTCCCGTCCGATCCGCAGAGGGGGCTCGATGTGTGGAGCACGGCGACGGCTGGGTCGCGCACGTGCAGGTGGTCTCCAGCGGCTCGGCCGACGACATGGGCAAGGCCGCGGCCGCCATCGAGGAGGCGTGGGACGGGACGCCGACTGGGCGGCGAAGAGGCGGGTTCATGCCGGATCGGCGCCATCTCCACTCTTTCTGTTGACAAGCCAGCTCTCCCCGGGACACCGGATTCCGCAGCCCGCATAGTGACAGCGCGACGGCCATGCGACCGGCCCGCCGCAGACACGGCTTCCCCCGCCCCGCGCGGTGTTTCGCCGCACCTGTCGGCGGCTCACCGGTACGCCGCCGTGCCGTCGCGCACCGTACGGCGCGGCGGGCACGCACGGCCGTCCCATCTCCTGGCCTGACGAAAGGTAAGAGCCCATGCGCAGTGAAGCGGTCAACCGTGTGAAACTCGTTTTCACCCTGTTCGACGCCGACGGCAACGGGGTCCTGGAATCCGACGACTTCAATCTGATGAGCAGCCGGGTTGCCGCGGCCGTGCCCGGAGCCGACGAGGCACGGAAGCAGGCCATGCAAGCCGGCTTCACGCGCTACTGGAACACGCTGGCCGGCGAACTCGATACCCATCACGACGGCCAGATCACTTACGACGAGTACCAGGCATGCGTCCTGTCGCCGGAGCGCTTCAGCGGGGCGATCGACGAGTTCGCGGCCGGCTTCGCACGCCTCGGTGACCTGGACGGCAGCGGTACCGTCACACGACCGGTGTTCACCGGCATGCTGAGAGGGGTCGGATTCGACCTGCCGAACATCCAAGCCCTCTTCGAGGCCCTCGGGCCCGATGATGCCGACCGGGTCGGGGTGGATGTCTGGGAAGCCGAGATCAAGAACTTCTACGCCCCTGACAAGGGCGGCATCCCTGCAGACCTGCTGGCACCATCTCCGGCAGCCTGATCCAGCCCGGCCCAGCGGCTCGCTCCGTAGGGGGCGAGCCACCGGGCTCCCGGATCATCACTGCGAGCAGGGAGACCGTGGGGCTGGCCATGCTGAACCGTCGGGATCTGACGGACGGCGAGTGGGCGGTGCTGGAGCCGCTGCTGCCGGTGAGCAACAACCGGTGCGGCCGGTGGCGCGATCACCGGCAGGTGATCGGTTTGTTGCACGCAGAGGTGCCATGAAGACTTCACTGAGGTTCCCTGACGGGCATGCCAGTTCGTCGGCCGGCCGGTCGGCCGGCAGATGGATGGTCGCTTCGTAATGGCAATCGTTGATCGACCAGGTCTACGCGATGCACTGATCGCGTAGACGGCGCCGAGTGAGGCGGCCAGGGTGCCGAGGAGGAGGCGGAGGAAGGTCTCGGGCATGCGCGGTTGGAGGCGGGCTCCGAGGTAGCCGCCGATGAGGCCGCCGAGGCCACAGGCCCGGGGCCGAGGAACCAGTTGGGGGCAAGGCTGCCCTGAGGGAATATGGCAGGGAGAGGCGCACAAGCTCAGCTGCCAGGCGTTACAGAGCCGAGGACTGGTCAAAGTCTCCAGGGGGAAAGGGCAATGGGTGCAGATCCTTTGAGGGGCCGCCCCACGTCGCTGGCCTGCTGCGCTGAAGAAACGGCCTGTTCGTGGACCTTGGAACCCTGATTGGATCTGCACCCAAGGGCAATGGTCCGTGACGCTCACGACCGCCGGCCAGCATTTCCTCGACCACGGCAGCTATCCCCCCGACAAATCTCGTACCACAGGTACCGCTCCCGTGCAGAAAGCTGCAACGCAGCCGACAGCCGCCTCCGGCAGGCAGAAAGCTGGCAACCAGGTAGTCACGCCGACACCGCCACAGCCATCGAGCCCCAACTCCGGCCCCCGAGAAGGGAAGAAGACCGTCACGGAGCAGCTCCTGGAAGAGCTGGCGGAGGCGGGCGGCCGGATCGTCAAACGGGAAGCCAGCGGCCCGGAGACCGAGAAATGGCCGGCCCGTGTCGCCGCTGCCCGGAGATCGGGGAAGATCCCGAAGGCCAAAGAGCTGCACGGAGGCTGGTGCGGTGACGGCTATGAAATCCGACTCGTCGACACGCCCGCCTGGCGCTTGGCCACGCTGACACCCATTCCGGTACCGGCACGACTCGTGCAGCCGCATCCAGTCGTCAAAGCCATGCAGGGTCTCTCCCATCCCATGGGGCTGACCGAGTCCGTGCAGAACCGGGCTTTCCGACTCATCCATGCCCTGCTCACCGCAACACGGAAGGCGGGGCATGCCGCCGCAATCGGTAAAGCGAATACAGCACCGCTACCGCATCGTCGGCGAAGCGGCCCACCTCACTTCACCATTACGGCGCAGGGCCAGACATGCGAACTCCGCGTCCTGCAGGAACAGGACCGGGTCGAGCACGTCCCCACGCAAAAGGAACTCGCGGATGCGCAGAAGTACTCCTGGGTCAGGATCCCTCGCCACGACTACTCCCCGGCTGACCGCCTGAGGATCTGTCTGAGTGGCGGGCTGCCGCACCGGGGCGGCGAGTGGGCCGACACGGCCGCACGCCCTCTTGAGGACCAGCTCGCCGAGATCGTGCAGGAGGTCGGCCTTCGCAGAGAGGCAGCCGAACGCAAGCGTCTGGCTGACCTGGAGGAAGCACAGCAGAAGCGCCTTCGATGGGAAGCCGCGAAGCGTCGGGCTACGACCGAATACGGAGAGGCATACCGCGTGCGCCACCTCGAGGCACAGCACTCGGCGTGGAGGCGCGCAGTGGGCCTCGTCGAGTACGTCGGCGCATTCCGACTTCATGCAGAGGGTCTGCCGCCCGGGCCGGCCAGGGAGGAAGCCGAGGCATGGATCGCGTGGGCCGAGAGCCACGTGCAACGCCTGAATCCGCTCAACGGTTCACCGTTGCTACCGGAAATCCCCGAGCCTCGCACCGAGGACCTCCAGCCGTTCATGCACGGCTGGAGCCCCTACGGACCCACCTATTGAGCACCCACTCCGCCAGACTCTCGGTGTCGGCGACGGGTGATCAGCCGCCGCCGAGACGAGATACCGGACAGGGCACCAACGAGCTGGCGTTCGGGTCGAGTGGGTGGCCGCGCGGCGGCGCCCGTTGTGGGCCCTCAAGGAGGCGTTCGCAGACGCCGCAGCAGGATCGAGGAGCGGACGCTCGCTGCTCAGGAAGGCTGAAGCCCCCGCCATCATCTGCCCGGCAGGGACCTCAGCGACCCATCACGTGTCACGTTGCTGTCACCAACACCATCGATGCGCCTGGACCACAAAGGCCCCACCTGCATGAACAGCAGCGATGTGAGGCGCCCCGAAGTTCTCGGACAGCGGTCCCCATAGGATCGAAGTCCAGAACGGCGGAGAGAGCACGTGGCACAG
>NZ_JBTLMO010000110.1:0-7331 GCF_054462255.1 Streptomyces sp. SD15
CCGCATGGCTGCATACCTACAATCACCACCGCGGACACACCGCGCTCGCAGGCAAACCACCCGCCAGCCGCGTCCCCAACCTCACAGGGCAATACACCTAGCGCTTCGGTGACCCTGCGCCGGGTGTATGGGCCGGTGTTCCTCGAGCGCGACACGCGCTGCCTGCATGTCGCGCGAGACCAGACGGGGGACCTGGAGCGGCAGACCAGTGTCAGTCCTTGACGGAGCCCGTGGCGAGGCCGCCCTGCCAGTAGCGCTGGAGCAGGAGAAAGGCTGCGATGAGCGGGAGGATCGACACGAGTGATCCGGTGATGACGATCGAGAACAGGGCGTGGGCGCCGCCCAGTCCCCCCGCCTGGGCCTGCCACTGGGCAAGGCCGATGGTCACGGGGTACAGCTTCGGGTTGTTGAGCATGATCAGCGGCAGGAAGTAGTTGTTCCAGCTTGCCACGAGCTGGAAGAGCAGGACGGTGACGAATCCCGGCAGGAGGAGACGGAAGCCCACCTGCCAGAAGATGCGGAACGCGCCGGCTCCGTCCATCCGTGCGGCGTCGATGAGACCGTCGGGTACGGCGTCCTCGGCATATACCCGCATCAGGTAGAACCCGAAGGGGCTCACCAGCATCGGCACGATCACCGCGAGCGGCGTGTTGACCAGCCCTATCTTGCTGAACAGCAGGTACGTCGGAATCGTCAGCACGGTGCTGGGCACCATGATCGAGCCCAGCACGATGGAGAAGAGCAGATTGCGTCCCGGGAAGCGGAACTTGGCGAAGGCGTACCCGCCCAGCGCCGCCAGAAAGGCCGCCCCGACCGAGCTGACCACGGCGTAGAGCGCGGTGTTGAGCAGCCACCGGCCGTAGATGCCGCCGTCGTAGGTGAACACGTCATGCAGGTTCCCGAAGAAGTCGAAGCCGCCGCCGAACCACAGGCCGAACGTGGAGAACAGCGAGCCGTTGTCCTTGGTCGCCGAGACGACGAGCCAGAACAGCGGCAGCAGGAAGTAGACCAGGCACGCCAGCATCAGCAGGGTGAGCACATTGCTGCGTCGGCCGACCGGACGGGGAGCCCGAGTGGAAGCCGGGGTGGAAGTGGTGTGGCTGGTCATGACCGGCGGACCCTCCGATGGGACGCGAGTTGCACGGCGTAGGAGACGACCACGATCACGGCGCCGAGCAGAAAGGAGACGGCCGAGGAGTAGTTCACTTCCTGATTGGTGAAGACGAGCGTGGAGGCGTACATGTTCGGGGTGTAGGAGGTGCTGATGGCGTCCGGCGCGATCCCGGACAGCAGCTTGGGCTCGTTGAACAGCTGGAAGGTGCCGATCACCGAGAAGATCACGCTCAGCATGAGCGCCTGCCGGATGGCGGGGATCTTGATATGCCAGGCGATGCGCCAGGCGCCGGCGCCGTCCATGGCCGCGGCCTCGTACAGCGTGGGCGGGACCGACTGGAGCGCGGCGAACATAATGATCATGTTGTAGCCGGTGAACTCCCAGGTCACGATGTTGGCGAGGGAGGCGAGTATCCAGTGCGGGGTGAGGAACCCCGGGGTGTCCAGGCCCACGCCCCGGGCCAGTTGGGCGAACGGGCCGAAGTCGGGACCGTACAGATAGCCCCACATCAGCGCGGCGATGACGCTAGGGATCGCGTACGGCACGAAGATGCCCAGCCGGATGAGACGCGGGAAGCGCAGTCGGCCGCTGTCCAGGGCGAGGGCGAAGAACAGAGCGGCGCCCAGCATGACTGGCACCTGGATGACAAGGAACCGCGCCATCCGCAGCACGCCGTCCCGGAAGAGCGGATCATCCAGTGCCTGCCGGTAGTTGGCAAGGCCGGCGAAGACGTTGCCGCCGACCAGCTGCTCTCGGAACAGGCTCAGATAGCCGGAGTAGCCGAGGGGGATCACGAGCAGGGCGACGAAGAGGATGACGAAGGGGGCGGCGAACGCGTACGCGGTCAGCGCCTCGCGGGTGGAGCGCCGCCACGGGCGGCGGGTGGCGTGGATGGCCGGCGACAGCGCGGGGCATGCGGGTGCCGCCGGTGGGACGGTCTGGCTCATGTCGTGTCTTCCCTCCCGCCCCGTGGACACCGTTGGTGGTGTCCACGGGGGTTGGGTGTGCTCCGGTCAGCTGCCGCCGACGGTGAAGCCCTGCTTCTTGACGTATCCGGTGACCGACTCCTGCCACTGGGTGAGCGCGGCGGTGAGATCCTGTTTGCGGGTCATCGCCTTGCCGACGGTGTCGTTGAAGTCGTTGAAGACGTAGTCCTGGACGGGGCTCCAGGTGAAGTCCGTCTTGACTGTCCTGGAGATGTCGGAGAAGACCCGGTTCACCTTCTGTCCGCTGAAGAAGGGCAGCGGCTCGTCCAGGAACTCCTGGTCGTCGAGCAGCGCCGTCGTGGCGGGGAAGAGGGACTGTTTGGAGGCCAGCATCTTCGTCGACGCGGGGTCGCTGTTCAGGAACTGAGCGAAGGCCGCTGCGGCGGCGGGGTACTTGCTCGTGCGGATGACCGCGCTCGTGGAGCCGCCCGTGTTCCCCGATACCGACTCTCCCGCGTCCCACTGGGGAAGCGGCGCGACGCGCCACTTGCCCGCCGTCTTCTTCGCGGTTCCCTGGAGGAACATCGGGCCCCAGGCGGCGGTGAGCCATGTGGCGTACTTGCCGCTCGCCAGGCCGCGGTACCACTGGTCGGTGAAGTCGGGGTCGGTCGAGACGTTCTCCGACTTGACCAGCCCGCTCCAGTAGTCGCTCACCTTCCGGGCAGCCGTGTCATCGATGTTGACCTGGAGGTTCGTGGAGCTGGTGCTCTTGAACGGCCGCGATCCCGCCTGCCACAGCAGTCCGGTGTAGGCCGCGCCGTTGCTCGGGGACATGTTGGTCAGGTACGCCTTCGGGTCGGCCTTGTGGAGCTTCTCGGCCGCGGTCGCGAACTCCGCCCAGGTCGTGGGCACTTTGATGTCGTACTTGTCGAAGATGTCTTTGCGGTAGAGCATCCCCATGGGCCCGGTGTCCTGCGGGATGGCGTAGACCGAGGAGCCCTGCGAGACCTGCTCCCACGCCCATCCCTCGAACTTGCTCTTGATCTTGTTGGCTCCGTACGGGGCCAGGTCGAGCAGGCTCTTGGTGATGGTGAAGGAGGGGACCTCGTGGGCCTCCAGCTGGACGACGTCGGGGGCCCCGCTGCCCGCCTTCAGGGCGGTACGGAGTTTGGGGTACTCGGCAGCGGGCGCGCCGGCGTTGACCACCTTGACCTTGATGTTGGGGTACTTCTTCTCGAAGAGCTTGACCTCGTCCTCGATGCCGTTCAACCAGCTCCAGAACTCGATCGTGGCCGGCTTCTTCAGCTCGGCGGCCATGTCGACGGACTTGGTGGTGCCACCGCCCGCCCCGTTCGACGAGCCGCCGGAACAGGCCGTGAGCACGAGCAGGGCGAGCCCGCCGGCGGCCGTGGTGAGCAGGCGCGAGCGCCTGCCCGCTGTCGGAGACCTCATCGTCTCTCCTCCTGTCTGTCGCTGTTCTGTGTTCTGGGGGACTCGGTGTTCTAGGTGCTCTCTGCCTGCTCGGTGGTCCGCTCGATGAGCACCCGGACATCCCACGGTCCGAGCGAGAGCTCCGATCCGGCATCGAGCGCTTCGCCGGAAAGGAGATCCATGACAGGCACGGGCAGGCGCGCGGGCGCCGTCTCCCACGACCAGTTGCTGACGAACCGCAGGCGGCGTCCGTCGGCCACGTGGGCCCCGGTCACGGTGACCGAGGCGGGCGTGGCGCTCCACGGATCGTCGGGCAGGGTCGTCTCCGCCACCCAGCGGGCCAGGTCCCGCGCCATGGCGGCATCGGGCAGCGTGCCGAGATAGGTGACGCGGCCGGCACCGTGCTCGTTCGTCACGACGGCGGGCCAGCGGCCCACGTGCGGGTGCTTGTACCAGGCCAGCGGCGTGGCGGTGTCCGGTACGAGGGCGTCGGCCCAGGCCGTCGCGTGGCCGTCCAGCCCCCGCACGGGCACCGGCTCGGCGAGGTTGCTGTACTCCAGGTAGTGCGCCCCGACGGCCTCCCGCAGGATTCCGGGCATGACCTGAGGGCGTGGCCTGGCCTCTTCGTCCGCGTAGCCGGAGCGGAAGGTGAGCAGCAGGTGGCCACCGTGGTGCGCGTACTGTTCAAGGAGCTGCAGAAGTTCGTCGTCCGCCACATACAGGGCGGGCACCACCAGCACCGGCCAGCGGGCGGCAAGCGCCTCGGCGTCCGTCCCCAGCTGGTCCGGACTCAGTACGGCGGCCTGGAGGCCGGCGTCGAACAGGCCCTGGTGGAGGGTCGCGACGACGCGGTCGTACGCTCCGCGGTCCGGGTCCCCGCCGGTCCTCGCCGCGACGGGCGGCTGGAACTCCAGCGCCCACTTGCTCTCCAGCGAGTACAGGATCGCGACGTCGGCCTCCGGCTCCAGGCCGGCGAGCACGTCCCCGGCCCGTCGCAGCTCCTCGCCAATCCGGCTCAACTCGTCGTAACAGCGGCCCGGTTCCAGGCTGTGCCCGAGGACTCCGCCCCAGTGCGTCTCCAGGCCGAAGTGCAGGGTGTGCCAGTGCCAGTACTCGATCGCGGCGGCGCCCCGGGCCACCATCGCCCACACGGCCTGGCGCCACTGGCCGTCGTAGGCCGGGTAGTTGACGTGCGACTCGCCGATCGACTGGGCGTGCGTCTCGGTGACGAGGAAGGGCTCGCGGCGTATCCCGTACGACAGGTCGGCCTTGAGGTACAGCGCCCAGGCGCCGGACCAGGGTAGCCACCACGGGCGGCCCGCCGCCGACGGTTCTACGGGTGCCGGGTGCCGCAGCCCCTCCTGCATCGGGAAGTAGATATTGGTGGCGGTGACGTCCAGCCGCTGCCCGAGCGCCACTTCGTCGAGGGCCTTGCGGCCCAGGTCTATGCAGGTCGTGACGAACTGCCCGGGGGCGGCGTGTTCGCGTACGATCCCGGCCTGCCAGCCGATGAACTCGGTGGTGAGCCGGGCCTGGTAGCGGCGCCACGCCAGGTCGTAGGACGGCGTGGTGTTGCCGTCCGGTGTCCACAGCTGCGACCAGTCGCTGATCCGGTGGGACCAATAGGTCAGCCCCCAGCGGTCGTTGAGGGCCTCCACGTCGCCGTACGTCGTACGCAGGTGGTCGACGAAGCCCTGGAACACGGCGGGGTTGTGCAGCAGCTCGACACCGGGTTCATTGTCGACCTGCCAGCCGATGACCGCCGGATGTTCGGTGTAGCGTCGGACGATCTTGCGGACGACCCGTTCCGCGAGATACCGGAAGGCCGGGTGGGTGAAGTCCGCGTCCTGGCGGCCGCCGTACGGGATGGGCTGTCCCGACCTTGCATGCGCAGCCGTCTCCGGGTACTTGTGGCGCAGCCACGGCGGGACGGCGTACGTCGGGGTGCCGATGATGACCGAGATGTCCCTGGCGTGAGCCTCGTCCAGGGCCGGCTGGAGCCATTCGAGCGCGAAGCATCCGTCCTCGGGTTCCCAGGTCGACCAGACGGACTCGCCGACGCGGATCACTGAGAAGCCGGCCTGTGCCATCAGGTCGAGGTCGGTGGTCAGCCGCTCGTAGGGCTGGTACTCGGCGTAGTAGGCGGCGCCAAACAGGACCCGTCCACCGGCCGGCGCTCCAGCCGCGTTGACAGGCATGCGACCGTCGGCCGGGGCGATATTGGTAGCGTTAACATTCATGGCCTGATACTGCGCCGCGTTCGCGCTCGTGCTCATGAAATCGGTTCCCCCTATGTCAGTTCCGGGCCGCTGGACCCGTGCTGCCGCGTACGACCAGTTCGGGCTGGACCACGGTCAGCCCGTCCCGCCCTCCCGTGCCCTCGATCTGGTCCACGAGCACATCGAGGGCGAGCCGTCCCGCTTCGCCGAAGTCCTGGCGCACCGTGGTGAGCGGCGGCCAGAAGTAGGCGGCCTCGGGGATGTCGTCGAAGCCGACCAGGCTCACGTCGCCCGGCACGTCGAGGCCGGCCTCGCGCAGGGCGAGGAGCACACCGAGGGCCATCTGGTCGTTGGCGGCGAACACGGCGGTGACGTTCTTGCGCCGGACGAGCCGTTTGCCCTGCTCGTAGCCCGATCGCGCCGTCCAGTCCCCGCGCAGCGGGGGCGGTGCCTTCCGCCCTGCCTCGGTGAGCGTCGTGCGCCAGGCGACTTCGCGGGCCTGCGCCGAGGGCCAGTTCACCGGTCCCGAGACGTGCCAGACGGTCTGGTGGCCGAGGGACAGCAGGTGCTCCGTGGCCTGACGGGCACCCGCGTGCTGGGCGATGCCGACCACCGGGGCGGACTCCTGATCGATGTCGACGTCCACGACGACCACGGGCGTGCCCTTGGTCAGATGCCGCAGCGCCTCCGCCGCCCAGTCGTGCGGTGCGGACAGGATGACGCCGGCGAGCGACTCCGACATCAGGCCGCGCATCACCTCCTCGCCCGAGTTCTGGCCGGTGGACTCCAGTGTGGTGACCCGCACGGTGTAGCCCGCGTCGCGGGCCGCCTGCTCGATGCTGAACAGCGTGGTCGCGGGCCCGTACAGCCTGGTATCGAAGGCGACCACACCGAGCACGCGTGACCTGCCGGTCACCAGCGTCCGCGCCGCGCTGTTGGGCCGGTAGCCCAACTCCGTCACCGCCGCGAGGACCCGGGCCCGGGTGCTGGCCTTGACTCCGGGGCTCTCGTTGAGCACCCGCGAAACGGTCATCACCGAGACCTGCGCCAGCCGTGCCACGTCGCCGAGGACCGCCGGGCGCCCGGCCCGGTCAGTGGACGACGTCAAAGGACATCACTCGGAGATCGCTCCCTTTGTTTCTGGAGGTGTCGCGCAGGACGTTAACGTTAACAATGCGCCCGATTCAAGCCCTCTGCACGGGAAACCCAGCGGATGTGCCGGAAGGCGCCGACAGACGGGCAGAACGCTGGCGCTCGAAGCAGGAGTCGCGGGTCGGCACGGCACAAGGCCGCCCCTTTCGGACGTACCGCTTCTCCGCCCGGGGCGAAGTCGCAGGGGCACGACCCGTCTCACGGCGCTACCGCACTCCTTGGACACCAGCCCCGGTATGACCCCTCCGGGCCTCGCACACCCTGGCACAGGTCCTCGCCGACAGCTCCGGTCGGCTGTGACCGCCCGTCAGCCTGCAGGTCCGGTGCTGCCGCGCTCCACCAGCTTCGGACGCCAACGCACTTCTGACTGCCCGTGGATTCGAAGCCGTCGACGAACACACGCTGGTTCTAGTACTCCAGCAGCGTTTCGCTATCTGGTCTGGTCAGAGGCGTCGTCCGGAGTGTAGTTGGCTGATGGTGTGTCAGGGG
>NZ_JBTLMO010000111.1:0-6737 GCF_054462255.1 Streptomyces sp. SD15
GCTCAGCCTGAGATCCTGCACGACTATCGGCTTGACACCGGTGTTGTGCACGACGAGCGGAAGCCGCAGGCGAACCACGGAGCCGGAGGCAATCGCCGCAAAGGAATGAGGCTCCCACGACCTCAAGCACCCCTGTCTGGCGTTGAGCCACCAGAACGAGGCGATGGTGAAGAGCAAAGCGCAGACCGAGAGGAAGCCCGCAGCAGAAATCGATGAGGACGCAATCTGATCGGCAGCAGCCATCGACAAAAGCACCAATTCATCTCAGGGTGGGCACGCTATCAGGACTCGGTGAGGCGGGGACGTCGAGCGACCCGGCCTCTTGATGAGTGGCAGCTGGGCCGACTTCATCCTTCGGCGAGGAAGTGCGCCAGCGAAGCGTCCAGGTCGGTGTGCCCGAGCTCGGCTCCCCTGGGCACCAGGGCCTCCGTTTCCTGCAGGAACGTCTTGATTTCCTGCGCCCGGGCTTTGAGCAAGGCCGTACCAGCCGGCGGGTTGAGAAGGATGTACGAGTCGCAGCGATCAGGCCCGTCGGCGGGCCATATGCTTATGTCCCCTTCGCCGGCGGGGCCTTCCAGCCCGTCGATCAGAAGATCACGTCCAATGATCCATTCCACCGTCTCGTCGCTTTCGACAGCGGTGAATGAGGCACGGACGACATAGGGATCACTGGGTTCGTACCGCAGCCTCATGCTCACAGGCAAGGACATCTCATGCGGGACGATAAAATGCACTTGCAACCCCTGAATCACGGTTCTCAACGACTTCATTGGTCTTTACTCCTGGTGCCTCGAGTCATACCGAGGGCTTATCAAGGGGGCCCTGAACAGAGAAGCGGGTACTACGGGGACCGACCGGTGTCGGACGGGCACCCTCTCGACGGCAGGAGCTACATCTCCTGCCGTCGAGAGGGTGCCCGGCCGTCAGCAGCAGGCGAAGCCACCACTGACGGCCGGGAGCATCACAGGGATGCGACCAACGTCGGTTGCCGGATCACGGCGACCTTCGTATCAGCGACCGGAGCTCTACCGGTCGTGGTGCTGGCTCGCCTTGTCGCGGTCCCGGCGGTCGTCGTTGTGACCGTCCCGGCGGTCGTCGCTGTGACCGTCCCGGCGGTCGTCGCTGTGACCGTCCCGGCGGTTGTCGTTGTGACCGTCCCGGCGGTCGTGGTCACGGTCCCGGTCGTCGCGGTCACGGTCCCGGTCGTCGCGGTCACGGTCCCGGCGGTCGTGGTCACGGTCCCGGTCGTCGTCGTCACAAACCCAGCGGTCGTCGTCGCGACGGTCCCAGCGGTCGTCGTCGCGACGGTCCCAGCGGTCGTCGTCACAGTCCCAGCGGTCGTCGTCGTAACGGACCCAACGGCCGTCGTCACGGCCCCCGCGGTCGTCGCCGCTCCAGCGGTGGTCGTTGGCCTCGACACCGACGGCGGGGCGCTGGACGTGCCCTGACGTCGACGTCGCAGCCGACGCAGTACCCCCAGCACCAAGAACGGCTCCGCCGGCCACCGCCAGGGAGGCGATGGCGACAGACACGCGCTTCGCGAGGTAACTCACAGGTTTCTCCTTCTATTCAAAGCAATCCGTCAGTGTGACGGACGCAAAGATCACTAGTGCAATTCACTGGGATTGTTCGATGCAGCGGCGGGGGTCGCTCTCCTTCACGAGCGTCAGCCGGCTCTGCACAGCGCCACCGGGCGCGAGAGAGGTTGCCGATGCGGCAACCCCCCAGGTTCCATACATCGTACGGAACCTCCCTTTCGATGATGCCATACGTTGTATGGAAAATCGATCGCGGCGCCACCAGACACGGGAGAGGCTCACCTCTCGCTCGTGATGGCGGCGACGCGGCGCAGGAACCCGGGCGTCGCACCGGAAGCCGACGCCCCGCGTGGCGAACTGGATCACCCGACTGGAACCTGCGCAGTGTTCGAGAACGGCCGTCACGGCATACCGAGGCACCACACGCAATCAACGAAGTCGAGATCTTCTTGATTGCGAACGTTGCTCGTGAGCAGTGCAGGCTGCGGCAGCCATCCTCGACGGCTGATGGATGGCGCCCGGCATGAGGGGCTGGCGACGCCGACGTGCCCGGCACGTCAACGAGGCGCTCCCGCCACGCCCGGCGTCAGGGGGCAGGACAAGAAACTCCGGACATGGAGGAGCCAGTGGGGCAGTGGGACAGCCACCAGCTCCTCCTGGCAGTCCGTTTCACCCGGACCACGCCCGGCAGTGGATGTCCGAGTGCGGGGGGCCCGGATACGGTCGCTTTCAACGGCGACACGACAGGCCACAAGGGACCACTGCGGCGCAGGACGGCGGGCCCCTTGTGGTTCGTTCCGGCCAATGCCGGCCCTCGAGCCGGCACCGAATCGACCCGCCTGTGGGCGATCGCCCACACCTGTCATTCCCGCTCGGCCGCGTCCAGCTCGGCTCGGATGCGGCCGGGTTCCCGCGCAGCCCCGCGGCTCGGCGGCGCGCGGTGAGTTCGCGCTGTTCCCTCAGGCATTCCAGTGCGCCTCAAGGGCTGCGGCGACCTCGGCCGGCTTCTGGATCAACGTCCAGTGGCTGCAGTCGAGCTTGACGACCCGGGACGCTCGCACAGCCGCGCCGAGTTCATCGGCGAACGCGATCGGACAGGCCGGGTCGAGCGTCCCCCAGAGGACCAGGGACGGCGCGGACACGTTCGCCAGTGCCGGTTCCCACTCCGCGCCCACCGTCACGGCGGAGCGGTACAGCTTGAGGATGCTGTCCCTCATCGACGCATCCACGCGGCGGGCCATTTCCTCGGCCACGTCAGCCGGGACATCGAGTTTGCTCAGGTCCTTGGCGAAGGACGCTGGGTCAAGCTCGTTCATGAACCGGTCCCCTTCGACCGGGTCCTGCCAGATCTTGGCCAGTGGATGCCAGCCGTACTGAGCGCTGACCGGAGCGCTACTGCCGGCCCACGTGCGAACCAGGTCCGGCCGTATCGAAGCGACGCGCGCGGTGAGAATGCAGCCCCAGTCATGGCCGACCAGGTCCACCGGCTCGCCGACTTGCTCCAGCCGATCGATGAGCCAATCCACGTACTCCTCTTTGGTGGAGCCGAAGCCCTGCGGCCGCAGTGCGCCGAAGCCGGGCAGGTCCCAGGCCTCGACGTCACTCCGGCTCAGGTGCCGGCGCACGCCGTCCCACACACGGTGGGTGTCGGGGACGCCGTGGATCAGAACTGCAGGCATGGACGAGCTCCTCGTAGGACAAATGCCTCATAGATGAGGTTTTTATCATTATTACGCCCTTTTGTCCCGAAGTGCGAATCGGGGGCCCTGGAGCCGGCATGTCTTGTCCCCATGCCGTGAACGCATGGTGAACGCATGGCCCAAGGGGTGCCGCCGCTCCGGAGGCATCGTCAGACCGCTGAACAAGGGCACGACCACCGGCACCCCCGGCTCTCCATCGCGGCCTGCGGCCGGTGGGTGTGGTGGGGACGAGAAGGGCAGACTCACCCTTCGGTGGTGTGCCATGAATCGGTGGCCCGGCGAGCCCCCGTAGGGCCGCTTGGGCACCGAGAGCACCAGCGACTGGGCACCTGCCGGCGGCGGCGCCGCCCCTTCCGCTGCCGGCCGGGTCACAGCCTGGTCGTGGGAATGCGATGCCTGCCGGGTGTGGCGGTGCGCGTCAAACCGAGCAACGGCCCCGCGACCACGGCCGGCGATCACTCGGCTGTCGGTGTGATCCGTGAGTAGCGTGGGTTACGGACCAACCACCTGGAAGGGGTGTGTGACCATGGTCGAGCACCGCACCGTCACGGTTGGAGGGCGTCGGCTGCACATCGCGGAGGCGGGTGAAGGACCCCTGGTTCTCCTGCTCCACGGCTTTCCCGAATGCTGGTACAACTGGCGCCACCAGTTCACGCCCCTGGCCGGGGCCGGATACCACGTCGTCGCCGTTGACCAGCGCGGTTACGCCCGCAGCGACCGGCCCGCCGCGGTTGAGGAATACACCATCCTGCACCTGGTCGGCGACGTCATCGGCCTGATCCGCGAACTCGGCGCACAGCAGGCCGTGGTCGTCGGCCACGACCTCGGCGGCATGGTCGCCTGGTCCACCGCGCTGATGCGGCCCGACGTCGTCCGGGGGGTCGTGGGCCTCAGCGTCCCGCCGCCGCAGCGCGGTCCGGTTCCTCCGCTGCAGGCGATGCGCGAGCTGTTCGGCGGCCAGTTCTACTGGAACTACTTCCAGACCCCCGGCGTCGCGGACGCCGAGCTCGCGAAGGACCCGCACGCCACCATCCGGCGCGTGATGTACGGCCTCTGCGGCGACAACCCGCACAGCGACCCGCCGGTCGAGCCGCTCGTCCCACCGGGCAAGGGATTCCTGGACCTCTTCGAGGACCCTGAGGAACTTCCCGCCTGGCTCACCGAGGCCGACATCGACACACTCGCGACGGAGTTCACCGAAGCCGGGTTCACCAGCGCCCTCAACTGGTACCGCAACTTCGACCGCAATTGGCAGCTGACCGCCCCATGGGACGGCGCGCAGTACCCGATGCCCGGCCGCTACCTCACCGGCGATCGGGACCTGGTCTACGGGTTCCCGGGGATGGACCAACTCCTCCCCGCCCTGCCCACGCTCCACCCGACCGTCGGACCGGCGCACATCCTGCCCGGCTGCGGCCACTGGATCGCCGAGGAACGCCCCGGCGAGGTGAACGCGGCGCTCCTGGAATTCCTCGGCGCCCTGAACGGCTGACGGTCGGTCGGCTGCGGTCGAAGTCGGCACGTCTTCTGGCAGCTGTCCGCGGGAGCGGCGGGCGCCCACAGTGGGTGCGGGAGCCGTCACAGCCTTGATCGCGGCCTGCGGTACAGCCGGCATCTCGACGACCTCACATGTTGCTCCTCACCGCGTCGTCCGCGGACGGAGTGCCGCCGCGCCACCGTCGGCGATCGGCGCCCAGGCGGGCGAAGTAGGCGACGAGGGCGGGGTTGCCGACCGCCGCGGGGTTGAGGACCTGCTCGGGCGCTCGTTTGGAAGGATCTCGTCGGGGGCATGGCGCGTGAGGCGCCGGTGCGGATCGCATCGCGGATCCTGTCACGCAGGGCGTCGTCGATGGTGACGCCGGGCGCGAGGACGACGACGCGGATGGCCGACAGGTCGTGTGCGGCGTGCCGCGAGTTTGCGCATCGTGAGCGCCTCGACCGCGCCGGCGTCGATGAGCCGCAGAGCCATGGCGTAGATGCCGTCCTTGGTAGGCGGTACGTCCCTCTTCCTGGTCCCCCGGGGGGTCTTCCTTTGCGTTTCCATACGCCGTACGGTACAACTGACGAAGCGGTTCCGTACGACGTACGGAAACATGGGGATGCCGCTGCACCAGCGGCGTTCCCACATAACCCGACCGGTGCCCTTGCCCCTCACCTCTCCCCACACAAAGGAGAACCCCATGACCACGGAACCCATCACCGACGAGCGTTTGCTTCGGTCCCCGGGAGGGGTCCCGTTTCTCGACCCCGCACCGCAGATCCCGGACATCAGCCCGCTCGCGTTCTTCGCCCAGCAGTCCGAGCATTTCCCCGAGGGCATCTTCAGCATGGACATGGGAGGCCAGGAGAACGTCTTCGTCTACGACCCGGACCTGGTGACCGAGGTCTGTGACGAGACCCGTTTCGGGAAGCCGATCTACGCGCCGCTGTCGCATGTCCGGGACTACACCGGCGCGGGCCTGTTCACGGCCCATGAGGAGGACGACGGTGAGGTCTGGGGTATGGCGCACCGGATCCTCATGCCGGCCTTCAGCCAGCGGGCCATGAAGAACTATTACGGGCAGATGATGGAGATCGCCCAGAACCTGGCGGGCAAGTGGGAGCGTAAGGAGGGCCGGCCGGTCAACATCACCGATGACTACACCCGGCTGACGCTGGACACCATCGCCCTGTCCGGGTTCGGTTACCGGTTCAACTCCTTCGAGAAGGAGGAGCTGCACCCCTTCCTCCAGGCGCTGCTGGAGGCGCTGGTGGAGTCGATGCGGCGCTCGCAGGAGCTGCCGGAGATGACCGCGCTGCGCAAGGACGACGACAAGAAGTACCACGAGAACATCCAGGTGATGCGGGACCTGGTCGAGAGCGTGATCAAGGAGCGCCGTGAGGGCAAGAACAGCGGTGAGGGCGACCTGCTGGGTCTGATGCTGGAGGCCATCGACCCGGAGACCGGCAAGCCGCTGGACGACGAGAACGTGCGTGACCAGGTGGTGACGTTCCTGATCGCCGGTCACGAGACGACCAGTGGTCTGCTGTCGTTCGCCACGTACTCGCTGATGCGCAACCCGCACATCCTGGCCCAGGCCTACGCCGAGGTGGACCGGGTGATGCCGGGCGACATGGTCCCGGACTACGACACGATCATGAAGCTGGACGTGATCCCGCGGATCCTGGAGGAGACCCTGCGCCTGTGGGCTCCCATCCCGATGGTCATGAAGGCGCCGCTTCAGGACACCGTCATCGGCGGCCGCTATGAGCTGAAAGCAGGGTCGAAGACCAACCTGCTGATGGGTCCGCTGCACAATCACCCCAAGGCGTGGGACCGGCCGGAGGAGTTCGACATCGACCGGTGGCTGCCGGAGAACCGCGCCAAGCACCACCCGCACGCCTACAAGCCGTTCGGCAACGGCCGGCGTGCCTGCATCGGCCGGCAGTTCGCGCTCACCGAGGCCCGTCTGGCCCTCGCGCTGGTGCTGCAGAAGTTCAAGTTCGCCGACACCACCGA
>NZ_JBTLMO010000112.1:0-5941 GCF_054462255.1 Streptomyces sp. SD15
GGAATAAACGGGGACTGTCTCCTGTTCGTACGCCGAGGACAGCATCGCGCACGCAACAGGAGGCACCCCGGTGGACGAGATCCGAGGCACCGAGCAGGGCACCGCACCCGCACCCCTCTCCGTACTGGACCTGGTCACGGTGGGCGCGGGCCACACCGCCACCGAGGCCCTGCGGACCAGCGTCGAGCTCGCCCGCCTCGCGGAGTCCCGGGGCTTCCACCGCTACTGGGTGGCGGAACACCACTCGATGCCGGGCGTGGCATCGTCCTCACCCGCGGTGATCCTGGCCCATCTGGCCGCCCACACCCAGCGCATCCGGCTGGGCTCGGGCGGCGTCATGCTCCCCAACCACGCCCCCCTTGTGATCGCCGAGCAGTTCGGCACGCTGGAAGCCCTCGCGCCGGGCCGCGTGGACCTGGGCCTGGGCCGCGCCCCCGGCACGGACGGGGCGACGGCGGCGGCCCTGCGCCGCACGGACCGGCTCAACGAAGGCGCCGACGACTTCCCCGAGCAGCTCGCGGAGCTGACCCGCTTCCTGGACGACGACTTCCCCGCAGGCCACCCCTACGCCCGTATCCACGCGGTCCCCGGCCCGGTCCAGTCGACCTCCCCCGGCGGCGTGCAGTCCCCGCACCGCCCCCCGGTCTGGCTCCTCGGCTCCTCCGGCTTCAGCGCCCGGCTGGCCGGCATGCTCGGCCTCCCCTTCGCCTTCGCGCACCACTTCTCGGCCCAGAACACGATCCCGGCCCTGGACCTCTACCGCGAGTCCTTCCGGCCGAGCGCCGTGCTGGACGCCCCCTACGCCCTGATCGGCGTCTCCATGCTGGCCACCGACGACGAGCGGGAGGCCCGCCGCCAGGTCCTGGCCATGGGCCTCAACATGGTCCGCCTGCGTTCCGGCCGCCCCGGCCTGTTCCCGACCCCGGAGGAGGCCGAGGCCCACGAATTCAGCCCGATGGAGCGGGAGTTCGTCACCTCCTGGAACGCCAACGTCATCCACGGCACGGCGGACGAGGTCCGCGCCGGCCTCGACGACCTCCACAAGCGCACCGGCGCCGACGAGTTGATGCTCACCTCGCACGCCCACGACGGCGACCTGCGGCTACGCTCGTACGAACTGATCGCGGACGCCTACGGGTTGCCGAAGGGGCCGGAGTCTCAGGCCTGAGCGCAGGTCGCCGTCAAGAGTGCGGAGATACGATCCGGCGCCACCGGGCGGGAGTACAGCCAGCCCTGCCCGGTGTCGCAGCCGATGCCGCGCAGCCGGGAGGCCTGGGAGGCGGTTTCCACGCACTCGGCGGTGACCGTCAGGCCCAGCCGGTGGGCGAGTTGGATGAGGGCCTCGACGATGACCTCGTCGGCGGGGTTGGGGTGGGCGTCGGTGCCGTCGCGGTTCTCGTACTGGAAGCCGCGGACGAAGGAGCCGTCCAGCTTCAGGACCGAGACCGGCAGGCGGCTGAGGTAGGCGAGGTTCGAGTAGCCGGTGCCGAAGTCGTCGATGGCGATGCGTACGCCCATGTCGCTGAGGGCCTGCAGGGCCTGGAGCGGCCGGCCGGCCGACCCCATCACCGCCGACTCCGTGAGCTCCAGCTGGAGCAGATGCGGGGCGAGGCCGGTCTCCGCGAGGATCTCCGCCACGTCCGCGACCAGGTCGGAGTCCCACACCTGCCGTACGGCGACATTGACGCTGACGAAGATCGGCGCCGCGTCCGGGTGGTCCAGCTGCCAGCGCCGGGCCTGACGGCAGGCCGTGGCCAGCACCCAACGGCCGAGCTGGACGATCGAACCGTTTTCCTCGGCCAATCCGATGAACCGATTCGGCGTCAGTGTTCCGAACTGCGGATGGTTCCAGCGGACCAGCGCCTCGACCCCGCGTACGCCACCGTCCTCCATACCCACCAACGGCTGGTACTCCAGCGCGAATTCGTTCCGTTCGATGGCCGCGCGGAGCGTGGAGGACAGTGCCTGGCGGGTCATCCGGTGGGCGTTGCGCTCCGGGTCGAAGAGGGTCCAGCGGCCCTTGCCGTCCGCCTTCGCCCAGTACAGCGTCGTGTCGGCGGCCTGCATCAGACCGGTCGCGCTGGTCCCGGCGGCGCGGCGCTCGACCACGCCGATGGACGCGGAGAGGGACAGCCGCTGGCCGGCGAGGTCGAAGGGGGCCTGGAGCGCCTTGAGGACGGACTCCGCCAGTTCGGCCAACTGGTCGGTCCCCGTGGAGTCCTCGACGAGCAGCGCGAACTCGTCGCCGCCCAGCCTGGCCACCAGGGGAGTGGTCGCGCGTGTGTGGCCCGCCTCGTCGGCGCAGCGCGTCAGCCGCTCGGCGACGGCCGCGAGAAGGCGGTCGCCCACACGGTGGCCGAGCGTGTCGTTGACCGCCTTGAAGCCGTCCAGGTCCAGAGAGCAGAGCCCGATCCGGCCGGTGCCGCCTTCCTCGTACGCCTCCGCCTCCAGGGCGGCCGAGAGCCGCTCGAAGAACAGCGTGCGGTTGGGCAGCCGGGTCACCGGGTCGTGCATCTGCAAGTGCCGCAGCCGCGCCTGGAGTTCACGCCGGGCGCTGATGTCCGTGATGGTCAGCAGTACCGCCCGCTCCTCGGGAGGCAGCGGCGCGACCGTCACCTGGACCCAGAGCGAGTGCCCGTCGGGGTGCTTGACGCGGCGCGTGCAGCGCAGCCGGGCCTGGCGCCCGCGCAGGACCTCGCGGTACGCGTGCCAGGTGCGGGCGTCGGACGCCAGGTCCACCAGATCTGCGGCGATCCGCCCGGTGAGCGCGTCGGTGCCGAGCAGCGCGCCCATCGACTCGTTGGCGGTGACGATCAGACCCTCACGGTCGACGACGGCCATCGGGAGCGGCGCCGCCGCGAAGGCCGCCTGGAACGTACGGGGAGACGTCCCGTCAGGTGGGGTGAGGGTGGGGGTCGGAGGGGCGGTGGGGGCGGCGGACCCGGGCGTGTCGGGGGGAGTTTTCACCGGGGCGTACGCGCCGTGTGAGGCACCTGAGGCGACGGTTGCGCCGGAAGGAGACTCGCCTGAGACGGATGTGCCGGGAGGAGACCCGGCGGACGTACGAGAAGGCGTACGTAGAGATGTGCCAATGTGACGCTCTGTGACGGCCGGCCGGACGAGGTCTGCCGCGGGCGCCGGCCCTTCGGACGTTCCGCTCACCGCTCGCTCCCGCAGTGCACTCGTTCTTCGTATGGGTCTCTCGGTGTGGTCGGCCGGTGCTGGACGGCCGCACAAGCCGTGTCCGTGCAGGAAAGTGTGCCGATCATAGAGGCTGGTCTCGAGGCCTTCCAGCCACTGTCCAGTGTCCCGGAACAACCGCCGGTTCTGACAGATCGTTTCTGCCTGCATATGGGCCGGATCCTTCGCCCGCCGACCGCATGTGACGTTCCGTGAGTATATCGGGGTGTTGGCGGCCAGTGGCCCCTCACCCTTCTGGTGCAGACAAACAGGGCGAAGTACTACAAACTAACCCAGGCTGGGTGCGGTGTCCCGAAAACCGCATCCGGAGGTCGACGTGCCGCGTCAGCTCCCCCCGAGGGGTCCCGCCCGTGACATGCCGCGGGGGAGGGGTCTTGCTCGTGAGGTCCTGCGGGGTCTGGTCCGTGAGGGGGTGGCGCCCCACTGGCGCAGCGCCGCGGCGGTTTTCACCTCGATGGCCGCACTGGTGGCGACCTCCCTGGTGACGGGCCCCGCACTCGCCGACCCCCTCTTCGCCCCCTGCGCCCTGAAGCGGACCGGGGCCCACCACTCGGAGGGCCTCGACACCTGGAACGCCGCCTACCCGCGCCCCACCCGCCCCCTCGACGCGCTCCTGGTCTTCCTGTCCTTCCCGGACTCCCTCCCACGCACCACGCCCACCGAACTGACCGCCGACTACTTCCCGGACACCAGCGCCTTCTTCGAACGCGCCTCCTACGGCAAGTTCACGCTGCGCCCGCGCCCGCAGCGCGACTGGATCCACATGCCGCACACCTCCACCTCGTACGCCATACAGCGTGACTGGAACGCGGCGCAGCGCTCCGCCTATCTGCGCGACGCGATCGCCGCGGCCGACCCGTTCGTGGACTTCTCGCGGCACGACATCGTCTACTTCGTGGCCGATCCGGACGCGCCGGGCGTCGACTCCGACGCGACGAAGGTGGTCAACCTCGACACCCCCATCGAGGCCGACGGCGACGACATCCGACGTGTCGTCACGGTCTTCGAGAAGCACCCGCCGGACCGCCTCGTCCTCGCCCACGAGACGGGCCACGTCTTCGACCTGCCCGACCTCTACCACCGGCCCACCGACGGCAAGGGCGACTGGGACACCTACGTCGGCGACTGGGACCTCATGGGCAGCCAGTTCGGCCTCGCCCCCGACCTGTTCGGCTGGCACAAGTGGAAACTGGGTTGGCTGGAACCGAGTCAGGTGGAGTGTGTGCGGGGGCGGGGGGGCGTGTGGTTGACGTTGGAGGGGTTGGGGGCGGGGCCGGCGGAGGCGCTCACGGGGAGCGCGGGGGCGCAGGCTTCGGGGGCGGGCGTTTCTGAGGCGGAGGCCTTTGATGCGGGCGTTTCTGGTGGGGCGGGTGCTGTGGGCTCGGGTGTGCGGACGGACGCCTCGGGTGCGTGGGGGGACGGCTCGGGTGTGCGGACGGACGGCTCGGGTGCGTGGGGGGACGGCTCGGGTGTGCGGACGGACGGCTCGGGTGTGGGGGCGGACGGCTCGGGTGTGCGGGCGTATGGCCAGGATGGCGGTCAGGCGTTCGGTTCCGGTCGCGGGGTCAAGCTGGCGGTCGTCCGCACGGGTGCCGACAGCGCGCTCGCCTTCGAGGTGCGCGGCTCGGCGGGCAACGACGGCACGACCTGCACGGAGGGCGTCCTCGTCTACCGCGTACGCAACGCGCCCGCGTCCGGCGGCGGCCCGATCGAGGTCGTCGACGCCCACCCGCACTCGGAGTCCTGCTGGGGCGACTCGGTCTACCCGGCGCTCGCGGACGCGCCGGTGGGGCTCGGTGAGAGCTTCACGGTCCCCGACGCGGACGTACGCGTCGAGGTGGAGGGCCGGACGCCTTCGGGCGCGTGGACGGTGAAGATCACGACCGGCTGAGCACGCCGCCCGCTGCCGCGCCGCGTACGCAAGAAGCCCCTCGCTCTCGCGAGGGGCTTCTCACCGTCTGTGCGCCGCCAGGGACTCGAACCCCGGACCCGCTGATTAAGAGTCAGCTGCTCTAACCAACTGAGCTAGCGGCGCCTGCTGACGTCGTAGACCTTAGCATCCTGATCGGCGGGAGGAAAAATCGATATGCGGACCGCGGCCGACACCGCCGCCCGGGCCGCCCGGACGGCTGCCCAGAGCAGGATCTCGGGGCCGGGAAGCCACGGCTGCCGGGTGTCGGGGGCGACGAGCCAGCGGGATTCGGGTCGTGCGGCGGGTGCGGACGCGGGGTCCGTGCCGAGGGGCGGGACGGTCACCGCGTCGCCGGTGCCGTGGCAGAGCAGGGGCGGGATCGCGCCGCTGGAGCTCCAGTCCTCCCACTCCACGAGGGACGGCAGTCGCTGAGCGGTGCCCGGTGCACTGAACAGCAGAATCCGCCCGCGGTATGCGGCCGCCGGTCCCGAGCCCGGCCCTTCGTCCCACAGCCGGTCGAGCATGCGCCGGCCGAAGATCGCGGGAGCGTTGATGACGTCGAAGGCGGTGCCGCAGGGCAGGACGACCGGGGCGGTCGGTCGCTCCTCCCAGAGGGTCCGCGTACTCCGCGGATACGCCCCTGCCGAGGCGAGCCAGGCGACCCCCTCGGCGGAGGAGATGCTTGCCGGGTTCCGTGTGCTGCTCATGACGATGAGATCTACCGTGGGTGAGCGTGCCGCCTCCGTGGGTTGCCGAAAACCGGGACAGGAGGGGGTGGGGCGGAGTATTTTGCCCCGCTGGCATATGCCGAAAGATCTTCTGAGGTTT
>NZ_JBTLMO010000113.1:0-5914 GCF_054462255.1 Streptomyces sp. SD15
CATCGCGTCGACGCCCTCCTCCGCCTTGCAGCTCGACGCACCAGACCCCGCTCACCTGCGCCGACAAGGCACCGCCGCTTCCCTCCGACCTGATCCGCCGGACAGGCCCTAAGCGCCGACCAGCACCAGCGAGGGCCGGGTATCCGCACCGCCGACCGTCCCGGTCCTCGCTTCGCCAGGCCCTGCGGGAGCGACTCCGGTGAGGCCATCGCCCCCGTGACCGCCCCGGCGTCCCGTGAGTCCCCACTCGCGCCCATCGACACGAGGACGAACCCCCGACGGGGCAGCAAGGGCATCGGCGAGATCGGGTTCGTCGGTACGGCGGCGGCCATCGGCAACGCCGTCCACCACGCCGCCGGTATCCGTTCTTCAGTCCGCCCTGAGTCCGTTCATTCCGCGGTGAGCGCGGAGGGACCTTCGCGGACGACATCCCCCGCGGTCTTGTCGTCGCGCAGGCCGAGGAAGCGTGGGTGGCGCAGCATGCCGTCTCGGGTCCACTCGGTGAAAGCGATCTGCCCGACGAGAGCAGGCTCGACCCAGTGGGGACGCACTTCGCGAACGCGGTCGGCGAACGGCGGCTCGGAGGTGCTCAGTTCATCGAGACGGGCGCGCAGCCCGAGGAGGGTGCGGCGGTCGAAGCCGGTGCCGACCTTGCCCGCGTAGCGGAGGCGGTCGCCCTCGTAGTAGCCCAGCAGCAGCGCACCGAAACCGACCCGGCTGCCGCCCGGTTCGGTGAAACCGCCGATGACGAACTCCTGGCCCAGCGAGCACTTGAGCTTCAGCCAGTCCGCGGAACGGCCCGGTCGGTAGCGGCTGTTCGCGCGTTTGGCGATCAGGCCTTCCCAGCCGTGGGCGCAGGCGTCGGCCAGCAGTTCCGCGCCGCCCTCGTTCCGGTGGGTCGTCATACGCAGCGGGGCGCGACAAGTCAGGGCACGGCGCAGCAGGGACTTGCGGGTGCGCAGCGGCAGCGACCTCGTGTCCGCGCCCTCCAGTCGCAGGAGATCGAAGACGTAGTACGTCACGGCGACATCGCTCGCTTCGATGTCCCGGCGCCTGCTCAGCCCCATGCGCTGTTGGAGGCGGGCGAAATCCGTGCGGCCGTGCGAGAACGCCACGAGCTCGCCGTCGATGGTGAAGTCCTTGCACAGCTGCGCGGCGAGCGCGTCGACGATCTCGGGATACGTGGCGTTGAGGCGTCTGCCGGTGCGGGAGAACAGCGTGACGCCGTTCCCGTCGCGGACGGCGAGGACACGGATACCGTCCAGCTTCCGCTCAAAAATCCACTCGCCCGGGAAGTCCCGCTTGTCGCTGAGCGTGGCGAGCATGGGATCCGAGGCCAGCTCCCAGCCCGGCCGTGCCTCGCGCAGCAGTGCGGCCTCCTGCGCGGGCAGCGTGCCCAGCAGATCGGTCATCGCCCCTCAGCTCCTTGTCTTTCCGCGGCGACCTGGTGGAGCGTACGGCCGCTGCGCACCGAGCCTGCCCGGCGCGGATCGGGGGTTGCCCGGCCGTCGGTGCGGGCCCGTTCGTCCTTGGCCTTCACCAGCAGCCAGGCCTCACCCTTACCGCCGCCCTCTCTG
The DNA here is from genome assembly GCF_054462255.1 of Streptomyces sp. SD15. NCBI lineage: Bacteria > Bacillati > Actinomycetota > Actinomycetes > Kitasatosporales > Streptomycetaceae > Streptomyces > Streptomyces sp. SD15. The sequence continues at coordinate 1,578 of NZ_JBTLMO010000113.1, forward strand.
CCGTCCAGGACTTCAGCACGCCGCCGACCTGGAGACGGAAGTCGAAGTGCATCGTGCTCGCGTCATGGATCTGCACCACGAAGCGCGGCTCCTCGTCAGCGGCTCCTGGCCGGCCGCGGGGTTCCGCGGTCCTGTCGAAGTCGCGTTTGCCGCGATACGTTCGCAGCGGGTCCTTGTCAGCCACGTCGAGCCGCCTTCCCACGCCTTCCAGGGGATGCCGGCCCCGGCACGACGCACTCGCCGGGGCGCACGATGTCGCAGACCGAGTACCCGCCCGCTCCCGCCCGACCCCCGCGGCGGGTCCGGCCGCGTGCCGTCGACCGCCGGACCCGGGGAAGTCGTCAACGGTGCAGGGTGGAGGAGGACGTCGACGCGATGGGGGTCCCCCTGTTCGAGCGAAGCCGAGAACTTGGGGGAGTCGGCAACCGACGACAACCGCAGATCGGCGTGCCGGACCCCGCATCTCCGGCATGATCCGCCGGACAGGCCCTGGCCCTCACTGTTCGTCGTCAGTATCGGCGAGAAACTGGGACACGGCATCGGGCGCTGCTCTCAATGGCGTTTCCGCAACGCCCGCGCGGCGACTTCCAGGTCCGATACCAGGCCCGCGTACGCGGCTTCCCTGTCGTCGGAACGCAGCACGGCCGAGGGGTGAAGCGTCGCCACGACATAGCACTCGACATCCTCGTTCCGTCCCTCGTCCTCCGGCAGCGGAAGGAGTGTTCCGCGGTCCTTGGTCACGCGGAACGACCGTCCGAGCAGCGCTTTTCCGGCCGTCGCGCCGAGGGCCACCACCACGTCCGGCCGGACCAGGTGCAGCTCGGCGCGGAGCCAGGGCCGGCAGGCGGTCAGCTCCCGAAGGTCCGGCGCCTTGTGGATACGGCGTTTGCCGCCGTCGGAGAGGGTGAACTTAAAGTGCTTCACCGCGTTGGTGACGTACGTGGCGTCCCGGTCGATCCCGGCCTCCGTCAGGGCTTTGTCCAGCAACCGGCCGGCCGGGCCGACGAAGGACTCACCCTGCTTGTCCTCCTGATCTCCGGGCTGCTCCCCGACGAGGACGATCCGCGCCGTGGCTGCGCCGTTGCCGAAGACCGTCTGGGTGGCGTTCTCGTGGAGGGGGCAGCCGCGGCACTCCGCCGCCGCACGCCGGAGCGCGGGGAGGCCGCCCCGCTTCGGCAGGTAAGGGGTGGCGTCGTATGCGTCGGCCCCGGGGGCCTGGTCGGCGTGGGCGTCGTCGGATCGGCTCATTTTCCCACCTGGTCACGTCCTGCCAAGGCCGCCGCTTCCGAAGGAGCCCCTGGTGGCGGGGTCCCCTCGGGGAACGTCCTGGTTCTCGCTGCGTTTGCTTCCTGAAGCGTGGAGGTTGTGCGGCCTCAGCCGCTCGCTCTCGTCGGCAGCCTGTGGCACGTCGTCCGGCTCCCGCACTTCGCGGACCTCCCGGACCGGGCCGGAATCCGGCACCTTGGGCTGCTCGTCCGGCCGGGGCCGCCTCGGCTCCCGCCGCAGTACATCCTTCCCGGTCCCGGACCTGATGCCGCCCAAGGCATCCGCCGGACTCTGACCCCGCCAGCGTCCACGCCCTACCGTTCACCCATCAAGAGATACCGGAAAAACTTTTCACACTTTCCAATACGTGAATACTTCGTCTATCCTGAGGTGATGCGCGGAGCACCCGAGTCACATAAAGGCTGGACGTTCCTGACCAATCACGCCCGCGTGCTGGCCGCGATCGCCGAGGACCGCACCACCCGCATCCGCGACATCGCCGCACGCTGCCGGCTCACCGAGCGGGCCGTCCAGAAGATCATTTCGGATTTGGAGGAGGACGGGTATCTCACCCACACCCGGCAAGGACGCTCCAACGAGTACCGGATCGAAGAGGGGACCATCCTGCGGCACCCGGCAGACTCCGGGCCGACGGTGGCGGATCTCCTCGCCCTCCTTGCTCATCACGACGCCGAACACGGCAGCCGGAACCAGCAGTTGCAGACGGCACCCCCGCAGGCGCGCACCCCGGAAGGTGCCCGGTGACGACGTCGCCACGACCCTCGGGTGACGGACACGCCGCAGCGCCGGACCGGCTTTCGTAGTCGGCGTGACGGCACCGAATTCCTGGGCATGAGATGAATCGAACTGACGCCGGACTCCCGATACCCCGGAGGCGACGTTGACGGCCGAAGCGGACACGACACAGCAACTCCCCCAGCTTCCCGCGCGCCCGGAGACCTCCATGGACACAGTGCTGCGGCTGGAGGGAGAAAACCTCCAGCTCAAAGAGGCAGTGCGCTCGCACGCCGTTGTCGATCAGGCCATCGGGGTCGTCCTCGCAGTAGGACAGCTGACTCCCGACCAGGGCTGGGACGTGCTGCGGAGCACCTCCCAGAACACCAACATCAAGCTGCGGCACGTGGCCGAACTGATCGTCGACTGGGCGCGAACAGGCGAATTGCCCACCGAGATTCGCAGCCAGCTGGAGCACCAGCTCGGCCTCGACAGCGCCATGGGTGAACGCGAGTAGCTGCTCGTTTGCACCGTGCGGCGGTCCCGCTTGGCTCACCCGCTCATGAGGCGCCAAGCGGTGATCGTGACGCCAGGCGCTTCGGACCATGGACCACACGAAGATGAGGGGAGCCGGGTCCCCCCACGACGCCGCCGGCCTGGAGGCCGCCGGATCGTGCCGGCCGTCACGATGCCATGCCACCGACCGGCGTCCGGCGTCCGGCGTCCGGCGTCCGGCGTCCGGCGTCCGGCAAGCGTCGCCGGACAGACGACTTCCGGCGATCGATGTCAGCGAAGTGTGGCGACGGCAGTGCGGCACAGGACGTCCTCGGCGCGGTCCCATGACCAGCCGTTGTCGACCACGAGCGTTCGCCAGCCGGTGGGACCGAACCAGTACCAGAGGAGGTCGGCTGTCTCCTTCACCGAGTAGGGGGGCGGCGGAGTCAGGGTGTGCAGGTGCTGGGCGGTGGTGTGGAGTGCGTCCCGGTAGGCCGCGGTTGCACGCTCCCACAGGGCCTCGCCGTTCTCGTGGACGGGCAGTGCCTTGCGGATCGCCTCGTGCACTGCGAACTGACCCTCGTTGCCCATCCGCGTGCCATGGGCCAGGGCCTCCAGGACCGACTCCGGTGTTCGCAGGGCGAGCAGGTCCTTCATGGCCTGCTCGTAACCAGAGGCGATCACGCCCTGGTCGACGATGCGATCGAGGATGTCGCCCTTGCTCCCGACGCTCGCGAAGACGGTCTTCGAGGCGACGCCGGCCGCCGCAGCGATGCCGGCGACGGTCACCCGCCCGTAGCCGCGCTCGGCGAACAGCTCCGTGGCATGTCGAAGGATCAGTGCACGCGTCCGTGCCGCGGCCTGCTCGCGCAGCGGGGAGACGTACGAGCGCTTGGACGGCATGACGTCCATCCTAGGCCGATGAATTCATTAGGCGTGCTATAACCTCAATAGTAGGTGATCGATCTCGCACGCGGCGCGGGCCGCAACCGCGCCGCCCGCCCATCGGATCGATCGGCGTCACCCCACAGATCGCACAGCCGGCGAAAGGGATCAACGCAATGGGAATGAACACGACGGACCTGGCCCACGGACTCTTCCGGATCCTCGAGACAGGGGATCCGACTCTGGCCACCGACGTGGTCCACCAGGACTTCCGCAACCGCGAGGCAGCCGTGTCACCCACGGCCTGCGCGCTCCCCGGGCCGCCGGGAGTTCTCGCCTCCGGCGCGTGGATGCGCTCCGCCTTCGACGACTTGCGCTTCCCCGTCCTGGGCATCGCCCGCAACGACGAGCAGGTCTGGGTGCGACTTCGCATGCGGGGCCGCCACACAGGCCCCTTCGTCCGCTTTCGTGACGGCGCGCTCGACCAGGCCATACCCCCCACCGGACGTGACATCGACTTCGAACAGATCCACGTGCTCGAACTACGCGACGGCAAGGTGGTCGGACACGAAGCAGTGCGCGACGACATCACCATGCTCGGCCAGCTCGGCGTCTTCCCGCCCGCCCCGGCCACCGCGCTGCGCATGCTCGCCTGGCGGGTGAGCGGAAGAGCGGCACGCGCCGCCGCCCACGTGACCGCGGAAGCCGCCGAGGCGGCGAGCCTGCCGCAGGGCAACCCGGGACAGAGCCACTGAGCCCAAGGCTCACTGGCTTCGCTCTCGTCCGCGCCGGAGCCCGCTTCGAACGCGGACAGTTCGTCGAACGCCCCGCGGCCTCCGGCCTGATCCGACCTCGCGAGAACCGCTCGGGGGCAGCGGGCTAGGTGTATTGACCCGCAGGGTTGTTGACGCGGCTGATCGGGGGCTGGCCTTCGAGTGCGGTGTGGCAGCGATGGT
>NZ_JBTLMO010000114.1:0-5625 GCF_054462255.1 Streptomyces sp. SD15
GTTCGCCTCGTTGATGAAGGCGTACACGTCCTTCGCCGCGCCGTCGATGTAGACGGTGTCCTCGAAGGAGAACGTCACTTCCTCCGCGGCGTGCGCGAGCTCGACGTTCTGTTTCAGCGCGGCCAGCTCGGAGCGGCTGTTCTTGTCGACGGCCGCGTCGATCCAGATCAGGTCGTGCGGGTCGTCGTCGATGGCGCGGTAATCGTGCAGCAGCCGTACCCGGGACTCGTTCTCGCCGAGCGGCTCGATGATCCAGGTGCCGCCCATCGCGGCGACCGGCGGGGCGGTCACCTCCTGGCGGAAGGTGATGCGCAGGGCCTCGGGGTCCAGTTCGCGACGCGAGGTCCAGTTCTTGGCCTCGCCGTTGGCGGTGGCCCAGATCTGTATCCGCTCCTGCGATCCGTCGTGCTCCACCCGGTCCACGTGGATGGTGGGCGGGAAGATCCGCGGCCAGTTGGTGACCTCCGCCAGCAGCCGGTACACGGCCGGTGCGGGCGCGGCGATCGTGATTTCGTGCTCTACCTCACGGGTCGTCATGACGCTTTCTTCTTCCATGGCTGGGTACGGGCTGCCGACAGGTGGGCGGCGTGCGGGGGCGTACGGGGGCGTACGGGGGCGTGCTCAGAAGTTGCCGAGTCCGCCGCACACGTTGATGGCCTGCGCGGTGACCGAGGCGGCCGTGTCGGAGGCGAGATAGGCGACCATGCCGGCAACCTCCTCGGGGGTGGAGTAGCGGCCGAGCGGGATCTTGGCCTGGAACTTCTCGAGGATGGCGTCCTCGGAGGTGTCGTACGCGGCGGCGTATCCGGCGCGCACACGCTGCGCCATCGGCGTCTCGACATAGCCGGGGCAGACGGCGTTCACGGTGATGCCGGTGGGGGCCAGCTCGTTGCCGAGGGCCTTGGTGAAACCGACCACGCCGTGCTTGGAGGCGGAGTAGGGGGCACCCAGGACGACGCCCTGCTTGCCCGCGGTGGAGGCGATGTTGATGATCCGGCCGCGACTCTTGTGGCGCATGCCGCCGGTGTTGAGGACCTCCCGGGTCAGCCGGAAGACGCTGTTGAGGTTGGTGTCGATGACATCGGTCCACAGCTCGTCCTCGATGTCGGCGGTGACGCCGCCACCGGACCGGCCGGCGTTGTTGACCAGGACGTCGACGGTGCCGAAGCGGTCGACGGCGGCCTGCACGAAGGCGGCGGCCGACGCGGAGTCGCGGACGTCGAGGACCGTGCCGTCGGCCTCGATGCCCTCCTCCTGGAGCGCCTTGACGGTCTCGGCGACGTTGTCGGCGTTGCGCGCGCCGATGAAGACACGGTGACCGCCGGCGGCCAGCGCGCGGGCGGCCGCGAGACCGATGCCGCTGGTGGCACCGCTGATGAGAGCGACCCGCTTCTCCTGCGTTGACATGTTCTTCCTCTCCCTGTGGCTGGTGATCTGCGACAGCTGCGGCCGCGGCGAGCCCGGGCCGGACGAGACCCGCTCGGATGCGATGAAAGGTTTCGCCCGGCCCGGGGAACCCGACGGAACGTCAGGCGGCGGCCTGCTCGTCGGAGGCGAACTGCTGGTTCACGGCCTCGATGAGGGCGCGCGGGGTGTCGGCGTCGGTCAGCAGGTCCTCGTCGAGGACGATTCCGTACTCGCGCTCGATACGGCTGCCGGTCTCCAGCAGGGCCAGCGACTCGTAGCCGAGGACCTCGAACGCCTCGTCGAGGATGTCGCCGTCAAGGTCGACCCCCTCGTCGACGCCCGCGCCTTCCAGCAGGATGCGGCGCAGGTCGTCCAGGGTGAATTCCGGAGTGGACACGTGGGTTCCTTCCCAGGTCGGATCGTTTCGGTGGGGCAGGGGGTCAGTCGACGGCGCGGACGACGAGGGCGGAGTTGAAGCCGCCGTAGCCGCGGGCCAGGACGAGCGCGGTGCGCACCTGGGCGGTGCGCGACTGGTTGAGGACCAGGTCGAGGCCGTACTCCTCGTCGGGGTCGACGTGCACCGTCGGAGGGATCAGCCCCTCCTCGATGGCCAGCAGCGCGGTGGCGACGTCGAGCGGGGCCGCGCCGGAGTACAGCCGGCCCGTCATCGTCTTGGGCGCGGTGACCGGAACGCCCCGGACGCCGAAGACCGCCGAGATCGCCTCGGCCTCGATCCTGTCCAGCTCCGGCACGCCGGCCGCGTCCGCGAAGACCACGTCCACGTCCTCGGGAGCCACCTCCGCGTCGGCCAGGGCGAGTTCGATCGCCTTGCGCAGACCGGGCTCGCGGTCGCTGCCGGGCCGGGGGTCGAAGGTGGACCCGTAGCCGGCGATCGCGCCGTAGATCTTGGCGCCGCGCTCGCAGGCCGACGAGGCCGACTCCATGATCAGGATGGCGCCGCCCTCGCCCGGCACATAGCCGGACGCGTCGGCGTCGAAGGGAAGGTAGGCGCGGGTCGGCTCGTCGCTGGTGCTCAGCCGGTCGCCGGCCATCTGCGCCACCCAGCCCCAGGGGCAGATGGAGGCGTCGACGCCACCCGAGACGATCATCGGGGTGCCCTTGCGGATGAGCCGCCGCCCGTGCGCCACCGCGTCGAGACCGCCGGCCTCGTCGCTGACGATGACACCGCTGGGGCCCTTCAGCCCGTTACGGATGGAGATCTGGCCGCTGTTGACGGCGTAGAACCAGGCGAAGGACTGGTACGCGGACACGTACTGGCTGCCCTGGCTCCACAGCTTCTCCAGCTCGCCCTGCCCGAACTCGAAGCCGCCCGAGGAGCTGGCCGTGACGACGCCCATGTCGTACTCGCCCAGTGCCTTGGGGTCGATGCCCGCGTCGGCGAGCGCCCACTCGGCGGCGACCAGCGCCATCCGCGTCATGTGGTCGGTCTGCGGCAGCAGCCGGCTCGGCAGCACGTCCTCGGCGACAAAGCCGGGGACCTCGCCCGCCAGGGTGGAGGGGTAGGAGGACGGGTCGAAGCGGGTGACCCGTCCGATGCCGTTCTTGCCGGTCCGGGTCGCGGCCCAGAAGTCCTGGGTGCCCAGGCCGTTGGGGGCGGCGATGCCCAGACCGGTCACTACCACCGTGGTGGTCATGCCACGCTCCTCTCGGGACGCGCCAGCACCATGGCGCTCTGGAATCCCCCGAAACCGCTGCCGACGGTCAGGACGGCGTCGGTGAGCTGCTCCCGGGCGACCAGCGGCACATAGTCGAGGTCGCACTTGGGGTCGGGGGTGGTCAGGTTGGCCGTGGGCGGCACGACGTGGTTCTCCATCGCCAGCGCGGACGCGGCGATCTCGATGGAGCCGATCGCGCCGAGCGAGTGCCCGACCATCGATTTGATCGAGCTGACCGGGGTCCGGTAGGCGTGGTCGCCCAGGCTGCGCTTGAACGCCTCGGTCTCGTGGCGGTCGTTCTGCTTGGTGCCCGAGCCGTGCGCGTTGATGTAGTCGATCTCGGTCGGGTTCATCCGCGCCTCGTCGAGCGCGACCGTGATGGCCTCGGCCATCTCCGCGCCGTCCGGCCGCAGACCCGTCATGTGGTACGCGTTCGAGCGCGTCGCATAGCCCGCGATCTCGGCGTAGATGTGCGCGCCGCGCCGCTTGGCGCTCTCCAGCTCCTCCAGGACGAACACGGCGGCACCCTCACCGAGGACGAAGCCGTTGCGGGTCCCGTCGAAGGGGCGGGAGGCCCGCTCGGGGGCGTCGTCCCGGGGCGTCGTCGCCTTGATCGCGTCGAAGCACGCCATCGTGATCGGCGAGATCGGGGCGTCGGACGAACCCGTGATCATGACATCGGCGGAGCCGTCGCGGAGCAGTTCCACCGCGTGGCCGACCGAGTCGATGCCGGACGTACAGCCCGTGGAGACCACCGTGTTGGGGCCCTGCGCGCCCACGGTCCACGCGACCTCGGCCGCGAAGGAGCTGGGGACCAGGTAGTTGTACAGGTGCGGGACCGTGTACGCGTGGTCCACGAGGTGGAGCCGGCCGCCGTCGCTGACGACGTTGTACTCCTCGTCGAGACCCATGGTGGCGCCGACCGCGCTGCCGATGGTGACGCCGACGCGGTAGGGGTCGTAGGCCTCCATGTCGATGCCGCTGTCGGCGACCGCGCCACGGGCCGCGACCACCGCGAACTGCGCGGCGCGGTCCATCCGGCGGATCTCCTGCGGGCTCAGGCCGTGCTCCACGGGATCGAAGTCGATCTCGGCGGCGACCCGGGAGCGGAACTGGCTGGGGTCGAAGAAGGTGATGCGGCGGGTGGCCGTACGGCCCTCGCTCAGCAGGTTCCAGAAGTTCTTGGCCCCGACACCGCCGGGGGCCAGCACCTCTATGCCGGTGATGACAACTCGTCGTTCGCTCACGCGGACGCCTCCCAGTTGTAGAAGCGCTTCGCCATCGCGTCGGCCGGGGAACGCCATGTCGCCGGGTCGTAGGCCTCGATGAACGGCTTCAGGTCGTCACTGATCTGTATGAAGCGCGGGTCGTGCCGGGCGCTCTGGATCAGCTCGCCGCCGTTGTCCGCGTCGAAGTCCTGGAGGTGGAAATACAGACCCCGGTACTGGAAGAGCTGGCGCCGGCGGGTGCCCATGAGGTGCGGCATTTCCGTGTTGTCGAAATCACCGAAAAGCTTGGCGACGTCGACGCTCGACCCGGGTTCCATCCGAGCCACAATCAGCGTGCTGAACATACGTTTCCCTCTCCTAGAGGCCCACCACACGACAGTTGACGAAAGCTCATATTCAGTATCTGGGGCGGTCCGGACGGTTTCAATGTTCCCCATGTCAGGGAATTGTCAGGCCCGGTCAGAATTCCGCAGGAAACCCGGGAATCCACAGCTGCTGCATCGCGCTTTCCGCATGAATCCGCTAATGAATCAGTTGGTGATTTCGCACATGGCGGCGCCGGAGGTGACGGACGCGCCGACTTCGGCGGTGAGGCCCTTGATCGTCCCGGAGCGGTGGGCGTTGAGAGGCTGCTCCATCTTCATGGCCTCGAGGACCACGACGAGGTCGCCCTCGTTGACCTCCTGGCCCTCTTCGACGGCGACCTTGACGATGGTGCCCTGCATGGGTGAGGCGAGGGTGTCGCCGGAGACCACCGGGCCGGACCTCTTGGCGGCGCGGCGCTTGGGCTTGGCGCCCGCCGCGAGCCCGGTGCGGGCCAGGGACATGCCCAGCGAGGACGGCAACGAGACCTCCACGCGCTTGCCGCCGACCTCGACGACGACGGACTCGCGGCCCTGCTCGTCGTCCGCCTCGGCGGTGTCGGCGGGGCTCGCGAAGGCCGGGACGGTGTTGACGAACTCGGTCTCGATCCAGCGGGTGTGGACGGTGAACGGGTCCGTGGAACCGGTCAGTTCGGGGGCGAAGGCGAGGTCCCGCACGACCGCGCGGTGGAAGGGCAGGGCCGTGGCCATCCCGCCGACCTCGAACTCGTCCAGGGCGCGGGCGGCCCGCTGGAGCGCCTCCTCGCGGGTACGGCCGGTGACGATCAGCTTGGCCAGGAGCGAGTCCCACGCCGGGCCGATGACGCTGCCGCACTGGACGCCCGCGTCGAGGCGGACGCCGGGGCCGGACGGTGGGGCGAAGGTGGTGACGGTGCCGGGGGCGGGGAGGAAGCCCCGGCCGGGGTCCTCGCCGTTGATGCGGAACTCGAA
>NZ_JBTLMO010000115.1:0-5315 GCF_054462255.1 Streptomyces sp. SD15
GGCCGCCCCTGACACACCATCAGCCAACTACACTCCGGACGACGCCTCTGACCAGACCAGATAGCGAAACGCTGCTGGAGTACTAATACTCCAGCCGTAGATCGTTATGTGCCCTGGTCTTGGGGCTGTCTGCCACTGGCGGAAACTCAGGTGGCCTCAGCGCACGATCTGGGTAGAGTCGGGCAATGCCCGAGCTGAAGCGGCTGCATGCCGGCCACGCCCCGGCGGTCCTGGCCTTCGAGCTGGCGAATCGCACCTACTTCGCTGCCTCGATCTCCGACCGCGGCGACGACTTCTTCGACCAGTTCACCGACCGGTACAACGCCTCGCTGGCCGAGCAGGAGGCCGGCATCTGCGCCTTCTACGTGCTCGTCGCCGAGGACGGCTCGGTACTCGGCAGGTTCAACCTGTACGACTTGGAGGACGGTACTGCCAGACTCGGCTACCGGGTCGCGGAGCGGGTCGCCGGCCGCGGCGTGGCGACCGCGACCGTCCGGGAGCTGTGCCGGATGGCGACAGCGATGCACGGCCTGCTCACACTGCGGGCGGCCACCTCCCACGACAACGCCGCGTCCCAGAAAGTCTTGGCCAAGGCCGGGTTCGTCTCGGTTGGCCCTGCCACCCCGGCCGATCTCGGCGGCAAGTCAGGCACTTGGTACCAGCGCGACCTCCAGCCATAGACCTTGATCTTGCTCGTGGGTCGGCTGCGGGAAGGCTGCGGCCACCGCTGATCATCGGTGTGTGAAGACTAACGATCTTGCGATGGCCGCAGGTCACAGCGTGGACCCTGCTCGCTGGCAGGAAGCGTTCGAGGGCCTGATGAGCCGGATAGCCGGCCGGTTCGCCCGGGTTGAACCCCGGCGTCGGGTACGGGATCTGATGCTGGGGCTGCTGTCGGACCTGCCACGCAAAAACTGTTGGAGCATCGCCGAGTGGGCCGGAGAGGCCACCCCGGACGGCATGCAGCACCTGCTCGGCCGGGCCCGATGGGATGCCGACGCCGTGCGCGATGACCTGCGCGAGTACGTCCTGGAGCATCTACACGACGAGGGTGCAGTGCTGGTGGTCGACGAGACCGGGGACGTGAAGAAGGGCACGCACACCGTCGGCGTCCAGCGCCAATACACCGGCACCGCCGGGAGGATCGAAAACGCGCAAGTCGCTGTCTACCTCGTCTACGCGGGACTGCGCGGGCACGCGGCGGTGGACCGGGAGCTGTACATACCGCACTCCTGGACGCGCGACCCAGATCGCTGCCGAGCCGCGGGCCTGGACGAGGACACCGTCCTCGCGACCAAGCCGGAGCTGGCCGCCCGCATGATCGGCCGATTTCTCGATGCCGGGCACCATCGAGGCCGCGGTCGACCGCACTGCGTTCTACGGCACCCGCCCCTACGCACACCTCCGTGTCGAGTTCGAACGACGTCTGAACGCCATGCACGAGGCCGGCGAGATCCCCGATCCGCGCGAGGCCCAGATCGCCCGGCTCAAGGCAGAGAACGCCAAGCTCCGGGAACGGCTCGCCCAGTCGGAGCAGACGATCGACGAGCTCAGCGACTTCCGTGGCCAAGCCCTGGCCCGGCTCGCCGCACAGCACAAGGGCCCAGGACAGGATGCGGCTATGCGTTACGCCAACGAGGACCCCGAGCTGCTCGCTCTTGTCCACCGCTACGTCACGCCCGACAGGCGCTACCTCAAACTCGGCGGCCCTCTCATGCGCATGACCGAGCCTGAACGCACCAAGTTCACACGGGAGCTCGGCGAGGCCGCCGGCGATATCACGCCCCGCGAGCTGACCATCCTGCTCGAAGGCACGTGGCGCGAACGCAAAACCGCAGCCTGGCTCATCGCCGTCGCCCGCAGAACTGAGTTCCGCGAACGCCTCGGCGAAATGCTGCTTGCCAGCGAGGTCTGCTTCGCAGGCTCGGCCTACTGCGTCACCTTCGCCACGTTCGCGACTCCCGCCGACGCGGACCTGCTGGCTGCCTACCTCGATCGCTACCTGCGACGCCCCGACCTCTACTACGACCAGCCGGCCGCCATGGGCGCGCTCCTCCACCTCGACGCCAAGCTCCGTGCCGATCAAGCAGCCCGATTCCTGACCGCGGACGGCCTCTGGCATCAGTGGATCGACGGACCGCCCCGCAAGGAGCACCACGGCACGCCAGACAGCTATCGCGAGGGCATCAGCCGGCTCTGCGTCTTCGCCGATGAGAGCGCCGAGCACCGCCCGGCAAGGAACCGATGACGTCGTCCTCAGAGGGGTGACACCTGATCGAAGGGACCCACCGCCCCGCAACTCAAGGTTGTCCAGATAATCAACGCACAAGTTCTGCCGCCATTGTGGCGCTGAGGAATAGGGCAATCGTGGTGGCACAGACTGGGCACCGGCGGCTGCCCTGGCAACGCCGTACGTCGCGTGCCAAGGTCAGGGCGCTGCCTGACCGGCAGGTGGGAGAAGCTGCATCAGCGCATCAGAATGGCGCTTCCGCGGTACCACCGGATGGCATCGCACCGGGCAGTACACCTTCGGGAAGCGGCAAGTTGGTCACAACGAACTGGTTCAGGATGTCGTCGCGATCCATGAACATGATCTGGCTCCGCTTCGCCGCGTCCAAAGCATTGCCCAGCCAGTTGCGTGCAGCCTTGGTGATCTCGCCGCCAGCCACGATGAAAGCATGATCAACGAGAACGCGCCGGTTGGCCTCGGGGTCGAAGATCTCGTGCGCCAGCATCATCAGAGCCTGGTTATGAATCTCAGCAACGTTGGCATTGCCCGCCCTGGACTTTCCCATAGCGTCCAGCTTCCCGCGCTTCACCTGGATACCGAAGTACAGGAAGTGCTGAGTCGGCAGGGTGTAACGCATCCAGATGTCCTTGCCGTACTCCAACGCTTTGTCCCGGTGCCCGGCAGCTGTGATCCGTTGAAACCCCAACTGCCGGAAAAGAGGCAGCAGCACCTGCTCGATGAGCGCATCCTCACTGCACGTGTCCAAGAACGCAGCAAGAGCCGCACGTCGCTGCATCTCGGCGGCACTCAGGGGACGATGTGGGTTCTTGGCCAGCACCGAGACGGTGTTCGTTCCGATGTGCCGCAGGTAGCAGTGCTTGTCCTCCCCGTAGAAGGCTTCGAACCCCTCACGGGCAAGTGCATTGTTCAGCAGCCGCAAGGCATTGGGCCGGTCGAGCCCCTCGTTGAGAGCGTCCGCCGGATTCATCAGGTGGTCGATCACCCTGGAGAAGGACTCCGGCGGGTGCGCAGGTCCCTCGTGCGGCTCCGCCAGCAACTGCTCAAGCACACCCGCGACCCAACGGTTCCGCGTCGAACCGTCATGCTCCCAGTCCATATCGAGTTCCCCGAAGAACTCGGTGATGTACATGCTCGACCGGTACGGGAAGTACGCAGGCTCGGCATCACCCTGAGGGACGTCCGCACCGAGGTTCCCGCAAATGAGATCGACCAGCAGTTCCAGCGTTCTCTTCCTGAACTTCACGACGCCCCTCCCCAGACCCCACGCCAGCAACGACGCGCGAACTATTGTGCCCTGCAGTCGCAGGACCCGAAGGTGCGAGCCGCTACCCCCCTCCGAAAGAGCACCCTCGTCTCGGGGTACCGATGCCTTCCTGGAACCCGCAGGACGAGACCATGCGCGCATGCCCGTGGCTCGCCTGCCATCAGCGTGCCGACGCGGTCCCCGCCTATGCCGGACCCCCGCCGAAGCAAGCCGACGGGGGTCCTCACGTGTCACTGCCCCTATGACGGGGGGCATGACTGTGTGGGCCTGACCAGGTGGAAGACTTCCCGGGCGGCGTAGCGTTTGAGGCATCGGACGATTTCGCGTCGGGTCTTGCCCTCCTTGATAGGCGTTCGTAATAGTCCTGGGTGCGCGGGTCGAAGCGCAGGCGAGTCTGCACGATCCGGTGCAAGGCGGCGTTGGCCTGCCGGTCGCCGCCACGGTTGAGGCGACGGTACTGCCGGCTGCCCGAGGAACGCTCGACAGGGCTGACCCCACACAGCGCGGCGAAGGACGCCTCACTGCCCAGGCGTCGGCCGCCCGGCCCGGCCGCACCCACGACATCACCGCCGCCCGCCGCGACCGCATCCTGGCCCACCTGCGTGCTGCCGACCTCGGCGCCCTGGCCGACCTGGGCTTCCTCGGCCTGGACGACGACGGGAACGATCCCGTGGTCGTCACCGGCTTCAAGGCCACCCGCGCCCGCAGACTCGCATCCGCCGAGAAGGAGGCCAACCGAGTCCTGGCCGCCGGACGCGTCCCCGTCGAACGCGGCTTTGCCCACCTGAAGAACTGGCAGATCCTCACCAAGCTCCGTACTGACCCCGCCCGCGCCACCCACCTGTTTCGCGCGCTGCTCGTCCTGACGAACATCGAGGCCACTACCGACAATTGATCTCTACCGCAGGTAGCCCACGATCAGCACATGCCCCCGGAACAGCGTCACCGGGCCGGGATCGGCTGAGTGAGGTTCACCGGATTGCCGTCGGGGTCCTGGATGTGGGCGACGCGCTGTCCCCACGGCATGTCGTTGGGGCCGCCGCGGACCGAGCCACCCAGCGCCTCCACCCGGCCGAGCGTCTCGTCGACGTCGTCGACACCGATGCTGAGCAGGATCCGCGACGCCGCCCCAGTCCCCGGGTTCGCCTTGGCCACCAGCCCGAGGTCGGTGTCGCCGATGCGCAAGCCCAGGTAGAAGGCCGGGCCTTCCGCCGGTACCCGGAAGGTCTCCTCGGCGCCGAACAATTTCGTATAGAAGCCGAGCAGGACGTCCTGGTCGGCAGTGATGATCACTGGCTGGATGGTGGACATGGCACTCCTGTCGAGAACGGTCGTGTCGCTGGGTAGACCGTTCGAGGACAGTGAACTCATCGGCAAAACCGCCCTGCCAGACGATCTACACCCCAGACTGCGGCCCGCGACCAGTACGAGCAGCCCGAAACGGGGGCACACCACCCCTGCTGACCAGCCACTTCACGATGGCGCAGCCTCAGTGTTCAACACGGTAGAGCGCGCCGTGGCGGTTCAGGCGGCGTTGGCCAAACTCGTTCGCAGAAGCGGGCCGGAGGTGGTGCTTTTGCATTCTCGTTTTCGGCCACCTGAGCGGGAGAGGCTGATGGACGAGCTCAACGCTCTGGGAGTGCCGGAGGCGAGGAAGTCGCCGGGGGAGGCCGCTGGCGCAGGCGACCACCCCGCCAGGGCAGAGGCGACGGCACACACGGAGCGCGCGGCGTCCAGCGGCTCCTGCATGCCGGCCACCATCCAGGCGAAGCCGGTGCCCCGCCAACCGGCACACCGCGT
>NZ_JBTLMO010000116.1:0-5094 GCF_054462255.1 Streptomyces sp. SD15
ACACAGTGGACGCGAGCAACTGAGGACAAGCCCTCGGCCTATTAGTACCAGTCACCTCCAGCGGTTACCCGCCTTCCAGATCTGGCCTATCAACCCAGTCGTCTACTGGGAGCCTTACCCTCTCAAGGAGGTGGGAATACTCATCTCGAAGCAGGCTTCCCGCTTAGATGCTTTCAGCGGTTATCCCTCCCGAACGTAGCCAACCAGCCATGCCCTTGGCAGGACAACTGGCACACCAGAGGTTCGTCCGTCCCGGTCCTCTCGTACTAGGGACAGCCCTTCTCAATATTCCTACGCGCACAGCGGATAGGGACCGAACTGTCTCACGACGTTCTAAACCCAGCTCGCGTACCGCTTTAATGGGCGAACAGCCCAACCCTTGGGACCGACTCCAGCCCCAGGATGCGACGAGCCGACATCGAGGTGCCAAACCATCCCGTCGATATGGACTCTTGGGGAAGATCAGCCTGTTATCCCCGGGGTACCTTTTATCCGTTGAGCGACGGCGCTTCCACAAGCCACCGCCGGATCACTAGTCCCGACTTTCGTCCCTGCTCGACCCGTCGGTCTCACAGTCAAGCTCCCTTGTGCACTTACACTCAACACCTGATTACCAACCAGGCTGAGGGAACCTTTGGGCGCCTCCGTTACTCTTTAGGAGGCAACCGCCCCAGTTAAACTACCCATCAGACACTGTCCCTGATCCGGATCACGGACCCAGGTTAGACATCCAGCACGACCAGAGTGGTATTTCAACGACGACTCCACAACAGCTGGCGCTGCCGCTTCAAAGTCTCCCACCTATCCTACACAAGCCGAACCGAACACCAATATCAAACTGTAGTAAAGGTCCCGGGGTCTTTCCGTCCTGCTGCGCGAAACGAGCATCTTTACTCGTAGTGCAATTTCACCGGGCCTATGGTTGAGACAGTCGAGAAGTCGTTACGCCATTCGTGCAGGTCGGAACTTACCCGACAAGGAATTTCGCTACCTTAGGATGGTTATAGTTACCACCGCCGTTTACTGGCGCTTAAGTTCTCAGCTTCGCCACCCCGAAGAGTGACTAACCGGTCCCCTTAACGTTCCAGCACCGGGCAGGCGTCAGTCCGTATACATCGCCTTACGGCTTCGCACGGACCTGTGTTTTTAGTAAACAGTCGCTTCTCGCTGGTCTCTGCGGCCACCCCCAGCTCAGAGTGCAAAACTCATCACCGGTGATGGCCCCCCTTCTCCCGAAGTTACGGGGGCATTTTGCCGAGTTCCTTAACCATAGTTCACCCGAACGCCTCGGTATTCTCTACCTGACCACCTGAGTCGGTTTAGGGTACGGGCCGCCATGAAACTCGCTAGAGGCTTTTCTCGACAGCATAGGATCATCCACTTCACCACAATCGGCTCGGCATCAGGTCTCAGCCTCAATATGCGACGGATTTACCTATCGCACGGCCTACACCCTTACCCCGGGACAACCACCGCCCGGGATGGACTACCTTCCTGCGTCACCCCATCACTCACCTACTACAGGTCTGGACCGTCGGCTCCACCACTTTCCATTCCCCGAAGGGTCCGGAACGGCTTCACGGACTTAGCATCGCCTGGTTCGATGTTTGACGCTTCACAGCGGGTACCGGAATATCAACCGGTTATCCATCGACTACGCCTGTCGGCCTCGCCTTAGGTCCCGACTTACCCTGGGCAGATCAGCTTGACCCAGGAACCCTTAGTCAATCGGCGCACACGTTTCTCACGTGTGTATCGCTACTCATGCCTGCATTCTCACTCGTGAACCGTCCACCACTGCCTTCCGGCGCGGCTTCACCCGGCACACGACGCTCCCCTACCCATCACAGCCTCCGTTGGGAGTATTGCTGCAATGACACGACTTCGGCGGTACGCTTGAGCCCCGCTACATTGTCGGCGCGGAATCACTAGACCAGTGAGCTATTACGCACTCTTTCAAGGGTGGCTGCTTCTAAGCCAACCTCCTGGTTGTCTCTGCGACTCCACATCCTTTCCCACTTAGCGTACGCTTAGGGGCCTTAGTCGATGCTCTGGGCTGTTTCCCTCTCGACCATGGAGCTTATCCCCCACAGTCTCACTGCCGCGCTCTCACTTACCGGCATTCGGAGTTTGGCTAAGGTCAGTAACCCGGTAGGGCCCATCGCCTATCCAGTGCTCTACCTCCGGCAAGAAACACACGACGCTGCACCTAAATGCATTTCGGGGAGAACCAGCTATCACGGAGTTTGATTGGCCTTTCACCCCTAACCACAGGTCATCCCCCAGGTTTTCAACCCTGGTGGGTTCGGTCCTCCACGACCTCTTACAGCCGCTTCAACCTGCCCATGGCTAGATCACTCCGCTTCGGGTCTTGAGCGCGCTACTAAAACGCCCTATTCGGACTCGCTTTCGCTACGGCTTCCCCACACGGGTTAACCTCGCAACACACCGCAAACTCGCAGGCTCATTCTTCAAAAGGCACGCAGTCACGAGAGCACATGCAAGCATGCACTCCGACGCTCCCACGGCTTGTAGGCACACGGTTTCAGGTACTATTTCACTCCGCTCCCGCGGTACTTTTCACCATTCCCTCACGGTACTATCCGCTATCGGTCACCAGGGAATATTTAGGCTTAGCGGGTGGTCCCGCCAGATTCACACGGGATTTCTCGGGCCCCGTGCTACTTGGGTGTTTCTCAAACGAGCCGTTGACGTTTCGACTACGGGGGTCTTACCCTCTACGCCGGACCTTTCGCATGTCCTTCGCCTACATCAACGGTTTCTGACTCGTCTCACGGCCGGCAGACCGTAAAAGAGAAATCCCACAACCCCACATACGCAACCCCTGCCGGGTCTCACACGCATATGGTTTAGCCTCATCCAGTTTCGCTCGCCACTACTCCCGGAATCACGGTTGTTTTCTCTTCCTGCGGGTACTGAGATGTTTCACTTCCCCGCGTTCCCTCCACACTGCCTATGTGTTCAGCAGCGGGTGACAGCCCATGACGACTGCCGGGTTTCCCCATTCGGAAACCCCCGGATCAAAGCCTGGTTGACGACTCCCCGGGGACTATCGTGGCCTCCCACGTCCTTCATCGGTTCCTGGTGCCAAGGCATCCACCGTGCGCCCTTAAAAACTTGGCCACAGATGCTCGCGTCCACTGTGCAGTTCTCAAACAACGACCAACCACCCGCCGAATAATCAACGTTCCACCCATGAGCAACCACCGTCGAACATCTGCCGACGTAATGGCCCTGGACCACCGGGCAAGCCCGGCAGCCTAGATGCTCCTTAGAAAGGAGGTGATCCAGCCGCACCTTCCGGTACGGCTACCTTGTTACGACTTCGTCCCAATCGCCAGTCCCACCTTCGACAGCTCCCTCCCACAAGGGGTTGGGCCACCGGCTTCGGGTGTTACCGACTTTCGTGACGTGACGGGCGGTGTGTACAAGGCCCGGGAACGTATTCACCGCAGCAATGCTGATCTGCGATTACTAGCAACTCCGACTTCATGGGGTCGAGTTGCAGACCCCAATCCGAACTGAGACAGGCTTTTTGAGATTCGCTCCGCCTCACGGCATCGCAGCTCATTGTACCTGCCATTGTAGCACGTGTGCAGCCCAAGACATAAGGGGCATGATGACTTGACGTCGTCCCCACCTTCCTCCGAGTTGACCCCGGCAGTCTCCTGTGAGTCCCCATCACCCCGAAGGGCATGCTGGCAACACAGAACAAGGGTTGCGCTCGTTGCGGGACTTAACCCAACATCTCACGACACGAGCTGACGACAGCCATGCACCACCTGTACACCGACCACAAGGGGGGCACCATCTCTGATGCTTTCCGGCGTATGTCAAGCCTTGGTAAGGTTCTTCGCGTTGCGTCGAATTAAGCCACATGCTCCGCTGCTTGTGCGGGCCCCCGTCAATTCCTTTGAGTTTTAGCCTTGCGGCCGTACTCCCCAGGCGGGGAACTTAATGCGTTAGCTGCGGCACCGACGACGTGGAATGTCGCCAACACCTAGTTCCCACCGTTTACGGCGTGGACTACCAGGGTATCTAATCCTGTTCGCTCCCCACGCTTTCGCTCCTCAGCGTCAGTAATGGCCCAGAGATCCGCCTTCGCCACCGGTGTTCCTCCTGATATCTGCGCATTTCACCGCTACACCAGGAATTCCGATCTCCCCTACCACACTCTAGCTAGCCCGTATCGAATGCAGAACCGGGGTTAAGCCCCGGTCTTTCACACCCGACGTGACAAGCCGCCTACGAGCTCTTTACGCCCAATAATTCCGGACAACGCTTGCGCCCTACGTATTACCGCGGCTGCTGGCACGTAGTTAGCCGGCGCTTCTTCTGCAGGTACCGTCACTTTCGCTTCTTCCCTGCTGAAAGAGGTTTACAACCCGAAGGCCGTCATCCCTCACGCGGCGTCGCTGCATCAGGCTTTCGCCCATTGTGCAATATTCCCCACTGCTGCCTCCCGTAGGAGTCTGGGCCGTGTCTCAGTCCCAGTGTGGCCGGTCGCCCTCTCAGGCCGGCTACCCGTCGTCGCCTTGGTGAGCCACTACCTCACCAACAAGCTGATAGGCCGCGGGCTCATCCTTCACCGCCGGAGCTTTCAACCCACCCAGATGCCTGAGCAGGTATTATCCGGTATTAGACCCCGTTTCCAGGGCTTGTCCCAGAGTGAAGGGCAGATTGCCCACGTGTTACTCACCCGTTCGCCACTAATCCACCCCGAAGGGCTTCATCGTTCGACTTGCATGTGTTAAGCACGCCGCCAGCGTTCGTCCTGAGCCAGGATCAAACTCTCCGTGAATGTTTTCCCGTAATCGGGACGACACCACGAGAGCGGAACCAAAGGGAGGAATAATCCCCTCGGTTCACAGCGTCCTCGCTGTGCGCCTACCAGAACAATGCCCGGCAGGACTTTTTCAAAGGAACCTCGCCCCAGCCGATCGGCCGGAGACGGGGTATCAACAAATCTGGCGTTGATTTTTGGCACGCTGTTGAGTTCTCAAGGAACGGACGCTTCCTTTGTACTCACCCGAGAGACTCTCTCAGGCTTTCCTCCGGGCGCTTCCCTTCGGT
>NZ_JBTLMO010000117.1:0-4646 GCF_054462255.1 Streptomyces sp. SD15
TAAATCGGCGTCTGGAAGAACATGACAAAGACGTTACCCGGTTCCGTCGGACCCGCACACCAAGTTTTTCGCCGTCCCGGCGTCGGCCGGGCCTTCGGCGAGCGCCCGGGGGCAGCCGTTTCCTTCCAGTCAGCTACTGAGCCTGAAGGCGTGATGTCGGGCGATCAGTCCCTCTGTCCGCTGAGGTGCTGGAAGACTTGGGTCATGCCCGAGCAGCTGAGGAAGTGGTCTCTGACCAGCGGAAAAGTGATCAAGCACATGCACTATGGGCTCAGGGTGCAGGTTCCATCCGGGGAGATTGGCGTGGTCGACCGCGTCGATATCGCCGACGGCTATATCGGCCCTGCAGACTGGCCGACGGTCGGTTCCGTACTCACAGTTGTCAGCGGAGGCTACGCAGGTCGTCAACTTCGGCTCAGCACTCGCCCGAGCCACCTCGAAGAAGCAAGGTTCCGCGCGACGAGAGACCAGTTGGCGGCGAACGAGGCCGAAGCCGGAACCCGCAATTCTTGATGCGCGCGCATCAAAGTGAGTGCTCTTGGCTGGACATGGTGAGTCCGGTGCCGGCGAGGCATCCGTCGATGAGGCCGGGCCGGTACTGAACTCGGCGCAGGCTCTGCCGGAGGGCACGCATCAGGTGAGTGGGGTCGGTGAAGGCGGTGTTGGCCTGGCAGCGGCGGCGGAGCAGGGACCAGATCCCTTCGACCGGGTTGAGCTGCGGTGCGTAAGGCGGCAAGAAGTGAACGGTGATCCAGTCCTGGGCGTCGATGAACTCGCGTAAGCGGCGGTCGCGGTGGACGTTGAGGTTGTCCCAGATCAGGACAATGGGTTTGCCGAGTTGCCGGTGGGCCACGACCAGGAGGTCGCGATAGTCGGTCCAGGCGAAGCTGCGGCGTCCACCGGCCTTGTGGTCCGGGTGCACCACCGGCCGGTAGATCAGCCGGGATCGCTCGCCTGCTTTGTAGCAGGCCAGGGCGGCAATGGAGATGCGGCGCTGGGAACGGCCACGGACGCGCACGATCGGGGTTGTCCCGCGGCGGGACCAGGTACGGGTGGTGGGCGGCGTCATCGAGAAGCCGGCCTCGTCCTCAAAGACGAGGTAAGCGCCGAGCGCCGCCGCGGTGCTTCCACGGACGGCCAGGTCTCCTTCACCCATCCGGCCACGGCTGCTTCGTCGCGCTCGACCGCTCGCCGGGCCGGGACCTGGTGGCTCCAGCCGTGGCGTCGCAGCATCTGCGAGACGCCCGACAGTGAGAACGACTTGTGGAAGCGCCGCCCGATCAATGTCTTGATCCGGGCCAGGGTCCAGGTCTGGTCCGGCCAGCCGTGCACGACCGGGCCCTTGGCCAGCTCTGCTTCCAACACGGCAAACAGCGTGTCGCTCAGCTTCGGCCGTGAGACCGGCCCGACGGACCGCAACCCCGCAGAGCTAGAGCCCTGCCAGGCCCGACGCCACCGCTGCACCGAGCGCACGCTGACCCGTAACTCCTTGGCGATCTCCCCGTTGGGGACGTCGTCGGCGAACCGCTCGACGGCCTCCATCCGGATCCGCTCGCGCAGATCAAGGTCCCGGGCGAGGTCCTCCAGCAGCCACAACGGGTTCGGGCCCATGTCAAGGTCGAGCAACCAGGCGGGGTCATAGCCGGAGGAGCGCGGATAGCGGTCCGGACTTACGCAATCATTCAAGGCAGTCACGAGCACGAAATCAAGCCGATCATCGGCCCAGGCACACCGCATTTCGCTCATCACTTCGACTCCCAGCCCATGTGCACGGTGCGTGTCGGCGTTCGCGTGAAAGCACCCAGCTCGGTACACGGAAACGTACCCAGCAGGCTGGACGTCGGAGTGCTGGGGCCATCCGATAGCCGGCCCCGCCCAGAACGGCGGCTCCCACGTCCTGGAGACGCCACTGAACGCCTCGCCTGCCCACTTCCGTTGGGGCGCGGACGGTCAGCGTGGGATCAGCGTGCCCTCTCTGGTGACCGTCAGGCGCACCTGGGAGCCGTCCGGCGAGCAGTTGCGGCCGTTGGAATAGGTGGGCTGCGGGGTGGTGGTACTGATCTGTCGGTCGAGCACGGTGGCGCCCCGCTGGTTCTTGAATACCAGCGTGACCTGTATCGGCTTACTTGATGGGAGGTCCCGTATGACCACGAAGCCAGGCCAAGGGAGAAAAGGCTCGGGGTTTTGCGGGGCCCTCGCTGCCGGGGGTTCTGTGGCGGTAGCGGATTCCGTGGTCATTACGGGGTTTCCTGGGGTCGCCGGTTCTTCCGGCCAGGTGTCCAGCTGCAGCGTGCGCTTCCGGCATGTGCCGTCCCAGCAGGCTGTGAGGGTCGCGTCGGCCACGCTGTTCGCCAGTTCCGGGTGGACAGCGACCCGGATCCCGGCGGGCGTGTCGATCAGGGTGCAGATGTCTTGCGCGTAACCTCCGCACGCGGTCAGCAGCGCCAGAGCCGCCAGGGGGACCGCCAATCCGATGCTGCGTCTCACGCTGGCTCCTCGGCAACCGTCTGCGTCTTGATCACGGCCACTCATGTTGGCACAGCAGATGCAGCACGTCGCTCGACCTGGACTGTCACGTGCCATCCTCTCTCCTGTTGCTGAGTCAGGGCTGCGCGGAGCGTGGCTGGAGAAGCGGAAGCGATTGCCCCGTGTGGCCGGTGGCATGAACACGGGTCGGCCACAGCGCGGCCGTCTTGCTCCTGGAGCGAGCAGGCTGCGTCAACAGGCGGGCGCAGCCCGTATGTTGCCTGCGGAGGCTGGGTACGTAGCCGTGTACCTGCTTGAGCACGCCTGGGTGTACGCCGACAGTGCGGCGACAGTCGGTTCTGCCTCTCCGGTCACGAGCGGAAAGAGCTGAGGATCGGCCGGGCTCTGCCCGACTCCCCGGGGCTGTTCAACGCACCTGCGGGATGACCGCATACCGCTTCAAGAACAGCCTCGTCAGCGGGCGGAGGTCTTGCCGGAGTTCTTCGAGCCGTTCCTTTAGTTAAAGGTCATCTCGTTTGGGTCGCCGCTCCTGCCAGCGCGGTTGGCTTCTCACATGCCGCGGTCTGGGCCGTACCAAGGCTCGGGGTGTTCGTCGGCGGACATCGGCAGGTGTCGCATTTGCACGGGGCCTGGATAGAAGGCTGCGCTGTTGGGACCGGTCATGTCTTCACCGATGAGATAGCGGTAGAGCCATTCGGCGAAGCTCATGCGGTGCTCTGCCCAGGTTTCGTCGTAGCTCACCAAGAGCCTGGGGACACTGGTGGCAGCGATGAGGAAGATTGTCTCTCCTCGGTCGGTGCTCGCGATCGGCCACAGCCCGTTGCGGGTGCCGAAGCTCAACTCGTCGAGTCCGAAGAGCTGGCGCGGGTCCTCGTCCGCGTCGAGATCGAGCTCATCCCACGGCACCTCGGACCATGCTCGGATGCTTTTTCGGATCTCCTGGCCCAAGTTCCATCGCTCAGTCGCCGGATGATGGAGGTACAGGTGGCCATTGAGTTGGATCGGGGCGTAGGCGTCAACCAGGCCCCGGTAGTCGGGCGGCAGTTGTATGCCGAGATCCGCGTGGAGACGGTCCCAAGCAGCAGGGTCCGCAAAGCGGTTCTGGGCCGGGCCGAGCATCGCCATGACGGCAAGCAGGTAGTCGGTCATGAAGTCCTCGATGGTGTGTGACCGGCTCGGTCCTCGGCGGCAGGCCGGCGTCGTATGGGCCGTACTTTACGGATCACGACGCGGTGATGGCCTTCGCCAGTCTGCGGTAGCAGATCAGGGCGGCGGCGATTCCGGCGAAGGCGAGGAAGTGTTCTGCCTTGCGTTCATAGCGACGGTGCAAGCGGCGGCACCCAGCGAGCCACGCGACCGTGCGCTCCACGGTCCAACGGTGGCGGCCCAGCCGCTGTGAGGACTCGATGCCCTTGCGGGCAATGCGCGGGACGATGTTCCTTGCGCGGAGCCATCGGCGAAGGTGGTCGTAGTCATAGCCCTTGTCGGCGTGGAGCTTGTCGGGCCGTCGTCGACGCGGTCCTCGTCGGGAGCGGATCGGCGGGATACCCCGGACCAGGGGTTCCAGCCCCTGGCTGTCATGGGTGTTCGCAGCAGAAATGCCGATGGAGAGAGGCAGACCAGTCCGCTCGGTGATTAAGTGGATCTTTGAGCCCTTCTTGCCGCGATCTACGGGATTCGGACCCGTCAGATCCCCCCTTTCATCGCCCGCATGTTCACCGAGTCGATCGCGCATCGCGACCAGTCCAACTCTCCTCGGACGCCGAGCTCGTCCAGCACCAGGCGGTGGAGCTTTCCCCACACCCGGGCCCGGCTCCACTCAGTGAACCGCCGATGTGCCGTCGGACCGGACGGGCCGAAGCCCGACGGCAGCTGGCGCCACGTGCAGCCCGTCGTGGCCACGAACACGATGGCCGCAAGCACCTGTCGGTCCCCATACCTGCGTCGGCCACCACCCTGAGGCCGCACCGCAGCGGCCGGTACCACCCGCTGGAACAACTCCCACAACCCCTCCGGCACCAGACGCTCCACCATCGCCATCACGACCGCTACCCTAACGATCAAGCCAGTTGAGACGGCCTCTTAGAACTCCTATCGGAATGACTTCAGGCGCCGCCAGCAGATGAGTGCGCATCCGAGGGTGAGGAAGGCTTCGTGGA
>NZ_JBTLMO010000118.1:0-4228 GCF_054462255.1 Streptomyces sp. SD15
GGTCGGGCTTCTTCCCGACCACCCGGCCCACCCACCTCGACCTGCCCACCTACCCCTTCCAACGGCAGCGTCACTGGCTGGAGAGGCCCCAGAGCGCGGGGGACGCGGCCGCGGCCGGACAGGCGGCGGTCGAACACCCGCTGCTCGGTGCGGCGGTGGAGCTGGCGGGGACCGATGTCACCGTGCTGACCGGCCGGTTGTCGTTGCAGACGCATGGCTGGCTGGTCGACCACGCGATCTCCGACACCGTTCTGCTGCCCGGCACGGCCTTCGTCGAGATGGCGCTCCGCGCTGGTGACGAGGTGGGCGCCGACCACCTCGAGGAACTCACCTTGCGGGCACCGCTCGTCCTGCCCGCGACCGGCGCCGTCCAGCTGCGGGTGGAAGTGGGTGAGCTCGACGACGCCGGACGGCGTTCCGTGGACGTTCACTCCCGGCCCGACGGCGAGCGGACAGGTGCGCCCTGGACCTGCCATGCCACGGGCGTGCTCGCCCCCGGCGGTCCGGCGCCGTCCTCGTGGGATCCCCGGGTGTGGCCGCCGACCGGGGCGGTGGCGGTGGAAACCGATGAGCTGTACCCGTCACTGGCTGCCTTCGGCTATCAGTACGGCCCCGCGTTCCAGGGGGCGCGGTCGGTGTGGAAGCGGGGCGACGAGGTGTATGCCGAGGTGGTGCTGCCGCAGGAGCGGCACGCCGAAGTGGCCGCCTTCGGCATCCATCCCGCGCTGCTGGACGCGGCCCTGCACGCCGGGCTCATCCCGGATGCGGGGGCCGGGCGGGAACCGGGGTCGCCGAGGCTGCCGTTCGTGTGGTCCGACGTGCGGCTGCACGCGACCGACGCCACGAACGTGCGGGTGCGGCTGGCCCCGGCGGGCCGCGACGCCCTCGTGGTGGAGGTCGCCGACACCGAGGGCGCGCTGGTCGCGTCGGTCGGTTCGCTGGCGATGCGTCCCGTCGACCCCGGGAAGCTGGGCGGGGCACGGGACGGGCACCACGACGCGTTGTTCCGCATGGAATGGGTGAGCCGGGCGGTGCGGGTTGCCGACGGGACCCCGGTCGGCCCGTGGGCGCTGGTGGGCGACGACGGACTCGGGCTCGGCACCGTTCCGGACGCCGCACAGGTGCGGCGGTACGCGGACCTGTCCGTGCTCAGCGGCGAGTTCGACGAGCTCGCCACCTCCGCCTCCCGGCCCGAACTCGTCCTGGCCTGCCACCTGCCCGGCGAAGACACCGCCTCCGCCGAAGACGTCACCTCCGGCGGTTTTGCCGCCGCTCGCACCGAACTGCTCAAGGCGCTGTCCCTGGTGCAGTCGTGGCTCGCCGACGAGCGGTTCGCCGACACACGGCTGGCGGTGGTCACCCGTGGTGCGGTGGCGGCCGGCGATTCGGAGCAGCCGGATCTCGCCTCCGCGCCGGTGTGGGGCCTGCTGCGCACCGCGCAGACGGAGAACCCGGACCGTTTCGTCCTCGTCGACCTCGATCAGGACGAGCGTTCCCTCCAGGCCCTGCCCGCCGCGCTCGCCGGCGGTGAGCCGCAGTTCGCGGTGCGCGGGGGAGAGGTCCTGGTGCCGCGGCTCGTCCGGGCCGCGGCCAGTGGCGCGCTGACACCCCCGCAGCAGCAGGCGGCGCAGCGGCTGGACGTGACCAGCCGCGGAACCCTGGACGCGCTGTCCCTCGTGCCGGAGGGCACGGTGCTGATCACCGGCGGCACCGGCACGCTGGGCGGGCTCCTCGCCCGGCACCTGGTGACCGAGCACGGGGTGCGGCGGCTGCTGCTGGTCAGCCGCCGCGGGCCCGGGGCCGAGGGCGCCGGCGAGCTGGTGGAGCGGCTGACCGGGCTCGGGGCGACGGCCACGGCGGTGGCGTGCGACGTCTCCGACCCCGAGGCGCTGTCCGGCCTGCTGGAGGGGATACCGGACGAGCACCCGCTGACCGCGGTCGTGCACACGGCGGGCGTGCTGGACGACGGCCTGGTCTCCGCGCTGACACCCGAGCAGATGGACGCGGTGCTGCGGCCCAAGGCGGACGCGGCATGGCACCTGCACCGACTCACCCGGGACCGGGATCTGGCGGCGTTCGTCCTGTTCTCCTCGGTGATGGGCGCGCTCGGCGGCGCGGGGCAGGGCAACTACGCGGCGGCGAACGTCTACCTCGACGCGCTGGCCGCGCACCGCCGGGCCCAGGGACTTCCGGCCACGTCGCTGGCCTGGGGCTTGTGGGACGAGCGCAGCGACTTGACGGGGGATCTGGACCAGGCGGACCTGGCCCGGATGGCCCGGGCCGGCCTGGTGCCCCTGCGGTCGGAGGAGGGGCTCGCCCTGTTCGACGCGGCCGTCGCCCTGGGCGAGCCGACGCTCGTTCCCGCGCGGCTGGACATCGCGCGGCTCGCCCAGGACGGGAACGGGGAGCTGCCCGCGGTGCTCGGCGCCCTGGTGCGTCCCCGTGCCGCCCGGCGCACCGCCGCGGTCGGTTCGGCGGGCGGCGCCGCGGGCGGGCAGCGGTTCGCCGGGATGCCCGCGGCCGACGCGGAGCGCGAGCTCTTGGAGGCGGTGCGCGCCCACACCGCGACCGTGCTGGGGCACGCGACACCGGAGGCGGTCCGGCCGGACAGCAAGTTCAAGGACATCGGCTTCGACTCGCTGTCGTCGGTGGAACTGCGCAACCGCCTGAGCGCGGCCCTCGGCCTGCGCCTGTCGCCGACGGCGGTCTTCGACTACCCGACGCCGGCCACGTTGGCCCGCTACCTGCGCGGCGAACTGCTCGGTGAGGCGGCGCCCGCCGCCCGACCCGTGGTCACGGCCGCCGCGCTGGACGATCCCGTGGCCGTCGTGGGCATGGGATGCCGCCTTCCCGGGGGTGTCGGATCTCCCGAGGAGCTGTGGGAGCTGGTCGCGTCCGGCAGCCACGGAATCTCGGGGCTGCCGACGGACCGCGGCTGGGACATCGACGGGCTGTACGACCCCGATCCCGAGCGGCGGGGCAAGTCCTACGTCCGTGAGGGCGGCTTCCTCTACGGCGCGGGCGAGTTCGACGCCGGTTTCTTCGGTATCGCGCCGCGCGAGGCGCTGGCCATGGACCCGCAGCAGCGGCTGCTCCTGGAGACCACCTGGGAGGCGTTCGAGGGTGCGGGCATCCGCCCGGAGTCGGTGCACGGCAGCCGGACGGGCGTGTTCGTCGGCGCCATGCCCCAGGAGTACGGCCCTCACCTGCACGATGCCACCGAGGGGCTGGACGGCCTGCTGCTGACCGGCAACACGACCAGCGTGCTCTCCGGCCGCCTTGCCTACTTCCTCGGTCTTGAGGGCCCGGCGCTCACCATCGACACGGCGTGCTCGTCGTCCCTGGTGGCTATGCACCAGGCGGCGCACGCGCTGCGCCAGGGGGAGTGCACCCTCGCGGTGGCCGGCGGTGTGGCCGTGATGGCCACCCCGGGTGTGCTCACCGAGTTCAGCAGGCAGCGCGGGCTGGCGCCCGACGGCCGGATCAAGTCGTTCGCGGCCTCCGCCGACGGCACGGGCTGGAGTGAGGGCGTCGGAGTCGTCCTCCTGGAGCGGCTCTCCGACGCACGGAAGAACGGCCACCAGGTGCTGGCGGTCATCCGCGGCTCCGCCGTCAACCAGGACGGCGCGAGCAACGGCCTCACCGCCCCCAACGGGCCTTCGCAGGTGCGCGTCATCCGGCAGGCACTGGCCAACGCCCGGGTCGAGCCCGACGAGGTCGACGTGGTCGAGGCGCACGGAACCGGCACCAAGCTGGGTGACCCGATCGAGGCGCAGGCGCTGATCGCCACCTACGGTCAAAACCGGCCCGAGGACCGGCCGCTGTGGCTGGGCTCGCTGAAGTCGAACATCGGCCACAGCATGGCGGCCGCCGGCGTCTCCGGTGTGATCAAGATGGTGATGGCTTTGCGGCACGGGGTGCTGCCCCGCACGCTGAACGTGGACGAGCCGACCCCGCACGTCGACTGGACCGCGGGCGCGGTGGAGCTGCTCACCGAGGAGCAGCCCTGGCCGGACACGGGACGTCCGCGCCGCGCCGGGGTCTCCTCCTTCGGCATCAGTGGCACCAACGCCCACCTCATCGTCGAGCAGGCCCCGGAGGACGAAGGCGTCGCTGGTGGGGGTGTGCCGGAGCCGGTGGTGGTGTCGGACGGGACGTTGCCGTGGCTGGTGTCGGCGAAGTCGCGGGCGGCGTTGGAGGAGCAGGCGCGGGGGTTGTTGGATCACCT
>NZ_JBTLMO010000119.1:0-4159 GCF_054462255.1 Streptomyces sp. SD15
GGCGCAGCGCCCCTGGCGGGGGTCTGGGGGCGGAGCCCCCAGGAACGGGATGGGACGGGTAGGGGCGGCGGGGGCGAAAAAACACCCCCGCCGACACTCCGGTCAGCGACCGTTGAACGCGTCCTTCAGGCGCGAGAACAACCCCTGCTGCCCCGGCTGGAACTGCCCCGTGGGCCGCTCCTCACCCCGCAACACCGCCAGCTCCCGCAGCAACCGCTCCTGCTCGGGATCAAGCTTCGTCGGCGTCATGACCTCGACATGCACGATCAGGTCACCCCGGCCACCGCCCCGCAGATGCGTGATGCCACGCCCGTGCAGCGGGATCGACTGCCCGGACTGCGTGCCCGGCCGGATGTCGACCTCCTCCAGCCCGTCGAGGGTCTCCAGCGGCACCTTGGTTCCGAGAGACGCCGCGGTCATGGGGATGGTGACCGTGCAGTGCAG
Source organism: Streptomyces sp. SD15 (assembly GCF_054462255.1). Taxonomy (NCBI): domain Bacteria; kingdom Bacillati; phylum Actinomycetota; class Actinomycetes; order Kitasatosporales; family Streptomycetaceae; genus Streptomyces; species Streptomyces sp. SD15. The sequence continues at coordinate 445 of NZ_JBTLMO010000119.1, forward strand.
GTCGTCCCCACGCCGCTGGAAGGTCGCGTGCGGAAGCTCGTGGATCTCGACGTAGAGGTCACCGGCGGGCCCACCACCGGGCCCGACCTCCCCCTCGCCCGCGAGCTGAATCCGCGTGCCGTTGTCGACACCGGCCGGAATCTTGACCGTGAGCGTCCGCCGCGACCGCACCCGCCCGTCGCCCGCGCACTCCGGGCACGGAGTCGGGACGACGGTCCCGAAGCCCTGGCACTGCGGACACGGCCGCGAGGTCATGACCTGCCCCAGGAAGGACCGCGTGACCTGGGACACCTCACCGCGACCGCGGCACATGTCACAGGTCTGCGCGGAGGTCCCCGGCGCGGCACCCTCACCGCTACAGGTCCCGCACACCACAGCCGTGTCGACCTGGATGTCCTTCGTCGTGCCGAAGGCGGCCTCGTCCAGCTCGATCTCGAGCCGGATCATGGCGTCCTGGCCACGGCGCGTACGCGAGCGCGGCCCGCGCTGCGACGCCGTACCGAAGAACGCGTCCATGATGTCCGAGAAGTTCCCGAAGCCACCCGCGCCGAAGCCGCCGGCGCCCGCGCCGCCCGACTGGGACAGCGGGTCGCCACCGAGGTCGTAGACCTGCTTCTTCTGCGGGTCCGACAACACCTCGTACGCGGCGTTGATCTCCTTGAACCGCTCCTGCGTCTTCGGATCGGGATTGACATCCGGGTGCAGCTCGCGTGCGAGCCGCCGGAATGCCTTCTTGATCTCGTCCTGGGACGCGTCGCGGCGCACGCCGAGCACGGCGTAGTAGTCCGTGGCCACTTAAGACTCCGCCAGGATCTGTCCGACGTACCGTGCCACCGCTCGTACCGCTCCCATCGTTCCGGGGTAATCCATGCGGGTCGGTCCGACCACGCCGAGTTTCGCTACTGCCTCGTCGCCCGAACCGTAGCCGACGGAGACGACGGACGTGGAGTTGAGTCCCTCGTACGCATTCTCGTGACCGATCCGTACGGTCATGCCCGAATCCCCCGCCTCACCAAGAAGCTTGAGGAGGACGACCTGCTCCTCCAGCGCTTCGAGGACGGGGCGGATCGTGAGGGGAAAATCATGTCCGAAGCGCGTGAGGTTGGCGGTGCCGCCGATCATCAGCCGCTCCTCGGTCTCCTCGACGAGTGTCTCCAGCAGGGTGGAGAGCACCGTCGTGACCGTACCGCGGTCCTCCGCCTCGAAGGCGTCCGGGAGGTCCTGCACGAGCTGCGGGACGTCCGCGAAGCGACGGCCCGCGACCCGGCTGTTGAGCCGGGCCCGCAGATCGGCGAGAGACGTCTCCCCGAACGGCGCCGGGCAGTCGATCATGCGCTGCTCGACCCGGCCCGTGTCCGTGATCAGGACGAGCATCACGCGCGCGGGGGCGAGCGCCAGCAGCTCGACGTGCCGTACCGTCGAGCGCGTCAGCGAGGGGTACTGCACGACGGCGACCTGCCGCGTCAGCTGCGCGAGCAGCCGCACGGTCCGCCCCACGACGTCGTCGAGGTCCACCGCGCCGTCGAGGAAGTTCTGAATGGCACGCCGCTCGGGCGCGGTCATCGGTTTGACGCCCGCGAGCTTGTCGACGAAGAGCCGGTAGCCCTTGTCGGTGGGGATCCGCCCGGCGCTGGTGTGCGGCTGGGCGATGTACCCCTCGTCCTCCAGGGCCGCCATGTCGTTGCGGACGGTGGCCGGGGACACCCCAAGCCGGTGCCGCTCGGTCAGCGCCTTGGAACCGACCGGCTCCTCGGTGCCGACATAGTCCTGGACGATGGCGCGCAGCACTTCCAGCCTGCGTTCACTGAGCATCGCGCACACCTCCAGCTGTCTGCCCATCGGCTCCTTGGCTTTTCGCTTGGCACTCAGCGCGCGCGAGTGCCAGCATCCCCCGGCCCAGTGTACGGCCGCCGGGTACGGCCCCGGCAAGGGCGGGCCCGCGATCTTGTGCGGCTCATGCCGACGCGTCCCGCGATCCCACGCCACGTATGCCGACGTGTCCCGTGATGTCGCACCGGCGCACCGCTAGCGTCACCGCATGAAGGTGACTTGGGAAGAGTCGGCGTGGCAGGAGCTGGCCCCGAGGGTGGGGCGACGGCGACTCCCGGTCTGGGACTGCACGGCCGGCCTGGTGGTGGGCGAGGGCGCGGCACTCATGATCGACGCCGGGTCGAGCCTCGGCGAGGGCGCACGGTTGCGCGCCGAGGCGCTGCGGCTCCTCGGCCCGGGCCGTCGGGTGACGCACCTCGCACTCACCCACCCCCACTTCGACCACGTGTTCGGCGCCGCGGCGTTCGCGGGCGTGCAGGTCTTCGGGGCGGTCGGGCTGGACGCGGTCCTCGCGCACGAACGCGAGGAGCTGTGCGCCGACGCCGTACGCAACGGCCTCGACCCACGCGCGGCGGACGAGGCGGCGGATGTCCTGGTCCACCCGCAGCACTCGGTGTCCGGCGAGTGGACGCTCGACCTGGGCGGCGGCGTCCAGGTCCTGCTGGCGAACGTCGGCCCCGGCCACACGGCCCACGACCTGGTGGTCCTGGTGGCCGCGCCGGGCTCCCCGGAGATCGTCTTCTGCGGTGATCTGGTGGAGGAGTCGGGCGAACCTCAAGCGGGTCCGGACGCGGTGCCGACCCACTGGCCGGCGGCCCTGGACCGGCTGCTCGACCTGGGCGGGGAGGACGCGGTGTACGTGCCCGGCCATGGAACGGTGGTGAATGCGGCCTTTGTCCGGGAGCAGCGGGCGGCGCTGGCCGCGCGTTTCGGCGTGTCGTCGTGACCGTCCTCCCGGATCCCCCCTCGCTTCTCCTATCGTCATCCGAATGCGCCAGTACTCTCCGGACCTGACCCCGCCGTGGAAGAAGCCCAAGCCCGTGCCCGAGGTCCCGGCGGAGCCGGGTCTGGTGGTCGAGGAGCCGGGTACGGGCTTCTGCGGCGCGGTGATCCGCTGCGAGGCGGGCACGGTCACGCTGGAGGACCGGTTCGGCAAGCACCGGGTGTTCCCGCTGGAGCCGCGCGGCTTCCTCCTGGAGGGGCAGGTGGTGACGCTGGTCCGCCCCTCCTCCGGTCCGGCACGACCTTCGCGCACGGCCTCCGGTTCGGTCGCCGTCCCCGGCGCGCGGGCCCGGGTGGCGCGGGCCGGGCGGATCTACGTGGAGGGCCGTCACGACGCCGAACTCGTCGAACGGGTCTGGGGCGACGACCTGCGCGTCGAGGGCGTCGTCGTGGAGTACCTGGAGGGCATCGACGACCTGCCCTCGATCGTGGCCGACTTCTCCCCCGGTCCGGACGCCCGCCTCGGCGTCCTCGTCGACCACCTGGTCCCGGGCACGAAGGAGTCCCGTATCGCGGCGTCGGTCACAAGTGACCACGCCCTCGTCCTCGGCCACCCGTACATCGACATCTGGGAAGCCGTGAAACCGTCCTCCGTAGGCATCCCTTCCTGGCCCCGCGTACCCCACGGCCAGGACTGGAAGACGGGCGTGTGCCGGGCCCTGGGCTGGCCGGAAAACACCGGCGCGGCCTGGCAGCACATCCTGTCCCGGGTGCACTCCTACAAGGACCTGGAACCGGCCCTCCTGGGCCGGGTGGAGGAACTGATCGACTTCGTCACGGTGACGGAGTGACCCGACGCGGTTCTCCGCCCCCGCCGCCCCTACCCGTCCCATCCGTACCTGGGGGCTGCCGCCCCCAGACCCCCGCTTCGGCCTGAACGGCC
>NZ_JBTLMO010000120.1:0-3966 GCF_054462255.1 Streptomyces sp. SD15
GTGCGTGTCACTGCGAGGCCGGTGGGAGCAGCAATCACGATTCCGGTCTCCTTGAGAATCCGCCCCGTGCCCAGGAAAGCGACGCGGGGTCCCCGCCCCGCCCGGGTCCACACCGGAGCGGAAAGCGTCCGGCGGGGCGGATACCGCAGCCTCCGAATCGCCGCAGCCGGCAGCGCCACAGGCGGCAGGTACCGCACACGATGAGCACCCGCACCGCACCCGGCGGCGACGGCCCACGGTCCGCCGGCAGGCGCCCACACCCCGCCCAGCACGACGGACCGCTTCCCCGCATCCAGGAAAACCCAGGATCACCCAGGGAACCTCGGCTCATCAGCGACGCTCCCGACGACCGAGGCCTGCGGGGGTACGCATCCGGGGTGAAACCTCGGCCGGGCATGCTCGCCCCGCGAGGTGAGGAAACTCCTGCGGCGGGCGGGCCTGCCTGCGGACACCGGTCGTCAGGACCCTGGCCGGGTCCGCACCGCCGTCGTCGGTTTCGGCGCGTCCGCCTTCACCGCCCCGGCACACCTGGCCGGCCTGGCGAAGGAGGAGCGGCACGCACGCGGTGCGGATCCTGCGCCGCGGCATCAAGGCGGACACCTACGGCGGTGGCGGGGCGGGCCCGCGTGCCCTGGGCCTGCGCGCCCAGTCCGCCGTCGACGAACGGGTGGGGCGGCGTACCTTGCCGCCCCACCCGTGGAGTGCGCCGGTCAGCGGACCGTCCGCGCCGCCTTCTCGATGATGCGGGTGACGGCGTCCGGGTGGGACACGGCCACAGCGTGGGCGGCCTGGACCTCCTCAATGTGGGCATGGGCGCGCTTGGCCATGCAGATCTGAGGCTCCCGGGGGATGTTCAGGTCATCGGAGGCCACCAGGTCCCAGGACGGGATGGTCTTCCAGGCAGGCGCGGAAGCACCTTCATGGAGAGCAGTGCCGGTTCAGTGCTGCTGGTCCTTCAGGTGCTGCGGTTGAGCAGCGCAGTACGCTCAGTTGCTGCGCAGGACGGTGCGCAGGGTGTGAATGGCCTGCTCCATCGCGGCAGTTGCGGCCTGCGTGGGCCGCAGGGGGTTGAGCATCATGAAGTCGTGCAGGATGCCGTTGTAGCGGATGCTCGTGGTGGGAACACCGGCCTGGGTCAGCTTGCGGGCGTAGGCCTCACCCTCGTCCCGCAGCACGTCGTTCTCGTCGACGATGACGAGCGCGGGCGGCAGGCCCTGAAGCTCCTCCAGGCTCGCCCGCAGCGGCGAGGCGGTGATCTCCGCCCGCTGGGCGGGATCGGTGGTGTAGCAGTCCCAGAACCAGGCCATGCCCTGCGCCGTGAGGAAGGGGCCGTCCGCGAACTCCCGGTAGCTCTCGGTGTCCTGGGCCGCGTCCGTGACGGGGTAGTACAGCGACTGGTGCACGAAGGTCACGTCGCCGCGCTGCTTGGCCATGATGGTCAGTGCGGCGACCATGTTGCCGCCGACGGAATCGCCGGCCACCGCCAGACGGGAGGCGTCCAGACCTTCCCCGGCACCCTTCGCAGTGATCCATCGAGCAGTCGCGTACGCCTGCTCGATGGCGACCGGGTACGTGGCCTCCGGCGAGCGGTCGTACTCGACGAACACCACGGCGGCCTTCGCCCCGACGGCCAGCTCACGCACCAGACGGTCATGCGTTCCGGCATTGCCGAGGACCCAGCCACCGCCGTGCACATAGAGGACGACCGGCAGTGTGCCCTGGCTGCCGGCGGGCTTGACGAGGCGTACCTGCACATCGCCCACCCCGGCGGGCACCGTGATCCACTTCTCCTCCACATCCGGCTTCGCCACCGGCGCTGCCTGCAGGTCGTCCAAAACCTTCCGGGCACCCTCCGGGCCGAGCTCGTACAGGAACGGCGGGTTGGCCGTCGCGGCCGCGATCTCCTGCGCTGCGGGCTCAAGAACGGGCTTGGTCATCACTGAACTCCTTGGGTCGGCAGGCTCTTCCTGCTTTCACCCTTATGACAAGAGCAGCTGTTAATGGTGTGACACGCACCGGAAAAAAAGGATAAAGCGGCATCGGTATAGATGATCAGTTCCAAGGGGCCGGTGATCATACGAGGGGAGCGAGCGGAGGGTGGCTTGTCCCGTCTGGTCGTTGTGCCGGATGACGGCGGTCAGCGCGCGTATGCGCTGCATGACGCGGGCGTTGACAGCGCGGGGTGGGCGTCCTTGGTGCTGTTCGAGGCCGGGTCGTCCCTTGAAGGTTTCGTTGAGCGGCTCGATGACCTGCCGCAACGGCTTGGACAGGATCCGCCAGGCCGCTGCCGCGGTACGGGAAGAGGCGGTGCAGGTGGGGCCGGGCATGCCGGAGCCGCCCGGCCTCGGAGGTGAAGCCGGGCATGGCCTGCAAGGGTGACCGGCTCGGCGGCGGTGAGCTGAGGGGCGATCCTCGCAGCCGGCTGCAACGGCGCCGCGTCCGGACGCTCCTTCAGCAGATCACCGGCCGTCGCACGTGCTGTCGCGAGGTGTCCAGGCTGTTCGTCACCAAGCGATCTCGGGTCCTCGTTCTCATTTCCGCAGACACCCCTTGGAATTGATCATCCAGAGCTGGTGACGTGCTCCGTGAGAATGGTCTCCAGCGCGGGAATGTCGCCACTTCGTGCGGCTTTGAGAAACGCCTCCGTGAGCCGGCGATGGTCGTCCTGGTCGATGTGCTGTCGCCGCTCGGTACTCAGGTGTCTGCGGGCCCGGCTGACCACCTGCCGAGCGTGGACCTCGTTGGTCTGCCCCATGGCCGCCAGGCGGGCGTAGGGGTATTCGAAGACTTCCCGCAGGATGTAGGCGGCCCGCTCTGACGGGTTCAGCTTCTCCATGAGATGGAGCACCGCGAGGCTGAGCGTCTCGTCCCGCTCGGTTGCCTCCCATGGGGCCGCGCTCGTGTCGACGGGTTCAGGCTGCCAGGGTCCGATGCAGATCTCCCGCCGTACCCGAGAGGATTGCTTGCGGTTGATCGCCAGGCGGACGGTCATGGTCGTCAGGAACGCTGTGGCGGATCGAATGCCGGACCGGTCGAGGCTCTGCCATCGAAGCCAGATGTCCTGAACGACGTCCTCGGCCTCCGCCATGCTGCCGACTATGCGATGGGCGACGGCGACAAGCCTCGGGCGCACCTCCATGAAGTGTCGCGCGGTTTCGTCAAGCGTTGCCGGGTCCGTCAGCTCAGAGTCCTGCATGGATGTTCCTTCGGGGCGGCACTGTCAAGCTGCGCGTCAACCAGGGATGCTCCACAAGGCAGGAGCGAAAGCGACTCCTGCCTTGGAGTCCGAAGCGAAAGACTTCCTGAGCGTTGGTGGTTCGCGGGCTTTGGTGGGGGCCGCGCGAGGTCGAGACGGTCCATCGCATCGTGCGGCTCATTCGATAGGTCAGGTTCAGGCCTCTGGCCAGGCCTGGAGTGCGAGCCATTGCCGGTACGCGGTGGGTGCGATGACGGCGCCTTCGCCGGCGATGAGGGTGTCGCCGGATGCGATGGCCAAGAGGCCGGCGGTGGTGACGGTGCGGTGGTCTCCGCGGGCGGTGAGGGTGATCCCGCCGGGTTCGTCGAGGGGGCAGACCCCGGGGCCGGTGATCTCCCGGGTGCCCTGGAGCGGCTTGGGGGTGGCGGGCAGACGGACGGTGTTCTCGTCGGCGGTCGCGGACATGACCATGTCGGTGCGCTCGAAGAACCGGGTGGCGCGGACGATCGAGTACGGCAGGGGACCGGCCTTGAGGATGTCCTCCTGGAGGACCTTGGCGCGGTGGTACGCCGAGTCGGGAACCGGGTCGATGCCGACGATGGACAGGACCACCGCGTGACCGGCATCCACGCCGGTGGACAGCGAGTGCCCCGCCGCCTCGTGCCCCGCCGCCCGGAGGATCTCGACGACCTGCGAGCCGACGCGTCCGGTTCCCCCCATTACGGCGATCGTCATGTTCATCACACTTTCCTTGCGAGGCTGATCTCGTT
>NZ_JBTLMO010000121.1:0-3848 GCF_054462255.1 Streptomyces sp. SD15
CAGCTCGACGCACCAGACCCCGCTCACCTGCGCCGACAAGGCACCGCCGCTTCCCTCCGACCTGATCCGCCGGACAGGCCCTAAACCGATACTCGGCGGGGCCTGATGCGCGAGGAATTGCTCGCGCTGCCCGCGGCCGTGGATCTGGAGACCGCGAACCGCGCCGGCTGGTCGTGGTGCGGGGAGCAGGGTCTCCAGTTGACGGGTTCATGGCCGAGGCGGCGTTGGATGCACCGAGATCCGGGTCCGGCGGCCGGCCGCCTGACGCAAGGACCGGGACAAGTTCATCTCCGGCAAGAACAAGCAGAACGCCGTCTAATCCATGGTGGTCACGGACGGCGAAGGACGTGTGCTGTTTTGCAGCCCGGCCCGCCAACTGCGCGGACATCACCCACGCACGCCAGTTGGGGCTGGTCAAGCTCCTGACCGGCGGGCCCGCGGTCGAGATCCTCGCCGATGCCGGCTATCAGGGGCTGGGCGCACAGACCGGCGGACGCGTAGTGACACCACCGCACCGCAAGTTCAGGAAGAACGCCCCTGACTGGTAGGAGGAGATGTACGAGCGCCAACGAACTCCGCTCGATCCGATCAGTGCTTCCTCCCGGGCCCGTCGATCTCGCCCACCAGCCGCTGACGGTCCTCAGCCGACATACGGCCAAGGATCCGCGCCATCCCCTCAAGATCGTCCATCGCCGGCTGTCAGCGATCGCCCACAAGGTCAAGGTCGGTCGGGGCCGGCTTCGGCTCCACCACAGCCGACTTCGGACGACGCCAGGGGTGCGCAATGGGCGCGGCCACCGCGCGCCACCACGGATCAGTCGGAAGGTCACCCGCAGGCTCGAACGGCTCGCCAGGCCGAGGCGTGGCGAGAGCCTGGCCGGCCTCCGCCGCGGCGTCCACGGACCACTCACCGGGCTCGGCCCAGGCATGCGGGGCCAGATTGAAGGTGCCCCAGTGGATGGGCAGCATCACGCCGCCGGGCTGCCCGCCCTGGAGGTCCAGGTGCGTGCGCATGCCCTCCTCGGGCGTCATGTGAATGTCGGGCCAGAACTCGCTGTACGCGCCGATCTGGATCATCGTGGCGTCGAACGGGCCGTGCTCGGCGCCGATGTCCTTGAATCCGTCGAAATAGCCGGTGTCACCACTGTGGTAGATCCGGTGCTCGTCACCCGCGACCACCCAGGAGGCCCAGAGGGTGTGCTGGGTGTTGCGCATGCCGCGGCCGCAGAAGTGCCGGGCCGGTGTGGCGGTCAGGGAGATGCCGCCGATCTTCGTCGTCTCGTGCCAGTCCAGCTCGCGCAGCCGGTCCGCCGAGACGCCCCAGTGCTCCAGGTGAGCGCCGACGCCGAGCGGCACCGCGAAGACGGTGTCCGTGTCGGCCAAGGCCTTGATGGTGGGCAGGTCGAGGTGGTCGTAGTGGTCGTGCGAGATGACGACGACATCGACCGGGCCGAGCGCGGCCAGCGGCAGGGGCACCGGGTGCAGCCGCTTGGGACCGACGAAGTCGAACGGGGAGCAGCGCTCGCCCCAGACCGGGTCGAAGAGCACGCGGTGCCCGTCGATCTCGGCGAGCACGCTGGAGTGTCCCATCCAGGTCAGCCGCAGGCCGCTCACCGGGGGCTTGGACAGGTCGGCGAGCGTGGTGGCGTGCACCGGCACCGTGCCCGTGGGGGCGCGGTGCGCGCGCTCCTCCTTGCGGAAGTACACCTTCGCGAAGTGGAGCATGGAGCCGTCGGGGCGGGTCCGGGCACTCACCGGGTTCTGAAAGACACCGTCAGCGAAATGCGGCGATCTGCGGATGCGCTCCATGCGCTCACCGCCGGGGTCCGCGCCGAAGGCGGCGGGCTGCAACGCGCGGAGCCCGGAGCTCAACGTACGGAAACCGGTCACGGCACCTCCAAGTGGAGTCGGTCAGGCTTTCCATTATGGTCGGCCCCTCTGACAGCGCCGGGTCGAGGGTGTCACAGCGCGATGTCCCCGGCACAGACCGCGATGCCAGGGCCCGGTGTCACCACCGCGGGCTCCCGGTCCGTCGTACGGTGCGGACGTCCGCACGGGGCGCCCGAGCCCGACGCATCGAGCGCCGCGCTCGACATCCATCGGAGGTGACCCCATGGCCCGCATCTCCCTAACTCCGCAGCGCACCCTCTTCTTCCGCGCCGTGGAGTGGTATTCGACGCTCACCTAGGGAAAGGTCCTCGACCCCGCCAAGGCACTCGCGCACCATCCACGGGTCCTGCGGGCCGATCTGCGCTTCGAGCCACCGGTGATCGGTTCAGTAAATTGACAGAGCCCGGAACCGCTTCCGATACTGACTAGCCATTCAGTAATGGTTCCGGTGGGTCCGCGGCCTCGCCGCCCCCTGCACCCAGGGAGGCACCATGGAGGCCGGAGTACTCACCGGCGGCGAGGGGATCGTTCCCGAGTGCTGTCACCACGGCGCCCTCACCGAGGCGCCGCGCGCACCCGGACCCACCCTGACCGCCGTCCCCGAGGAGACCCGATGACCGCCCCCCTGATCACGCTCACCTGGACCGACCACGTCACGGGCCACCAGGGCTTCCTCGTGGTCGACCGGCTCGTCCGGGGCGTCTCCAGCGGCGGGCTGCGGATGCGCAACGGCTGCACGCTGGACGAGGTCGCGGGGCTGGCCCGGGGCATGACCATGAAAGAGGCACTGCACTACAACCCCGAAAATCCCCAAGGCCGCTACATCCCGCTGGGCGGCGCCAAGGGCGGCATCGACTGCGATCCCCAGGACCCGGCCGCGTACGGGCTGCTGGTGCGCTATCTGCGTGCCATGCGCCCGTACATCGAGAGATTCTGGACCACCGGCGAGGACCTGGGACTCACTCAGGATCTGGTCGACCGGGCCGCGGTGGAGGCGGGGCTCGTCTCGTCCGTCCAGGCCGTGTATCCGCTGCTGGACGACGAGGCGACGGCGCGACGGCGGCTCGCGGACGCGTTCAGGGTCGAGGTGGAGGGGATCGGCCTCGACGAGCTGGTCGGCGGCTGCGGAGTCGCCGAGTCGGTACTCGCGGCCCTGGACCGCGCCGGGGTGGCGTACGCGGGGACGCGCGTCGCCGTGCAGGGCCTGGGCACCATGGGCGGCGCCACCGCACGTTTCCTCGCGCGCGCGGGGCTCACGGTCGTCGCGGTCGCCGACATCAAGGGCACGATCGCGAACCCGGACGGGCTCGACATCGACACACTGCTCGCGGCACGGGACACCTACGGGACGGTCGACCGCTCGGCGCTGCGCCCGGCCGACCAGGAACTTCCCGGTGACGCCTGGCTGTCCACCGACGCGCAGGTGCTGGTGCCCGCGGCGGTCTCGTACGCGATCGACACCACGAACGAACACCGGATCACGGCCCGTTGGATCGTCGAGGCGGCCAACATGCCCGTACTGCCGCAGGCGGAGGAGTCCCTGGCCGCGCGCGGGGTCGTCGTGCTGCCGGACGTCGTGGTCAACTCCGGGACGAACGCCTGGTGGTGGTGGACGCTTTTCGGGGACATCGGCCCCGACGCGGACGAGGCGTTCGCGTACACGCGGCGCTCCATGCGGGCGCTGATCGACCAGATGCTGGCCCGCGCGGAGGCCGACGGGACGACGCCGCGGGCCGCCGCGCACGCCATCGTCGCCGACCGACTGCCGGTGATCGCGGAGCGGTTCGGGTGGTACGGGTGAGGCGCCACGTTCCTGGTCCTCGGGGCGGACGGCCGCGTCCGGTTCGACTACCGGTTCGTCCGACCGGCCCTGGCAAGGGACTAGGGCCTGTCCGGCGGATCAGGTCGGAGGGAAGCGGCGGTGCCTTGTCGGCGCAGGTGAGCGGGGTCTGGTGCGT
>NZ_JBTLMO010000122.1:0-3775 GCF_054462255.1 Streptomyces sp. SD15
CATGGCCTCGGACATGGCCAGGATGAAGCACCAGGCGATCGTCGGGAACATCGGCCACTTCGACAACGAGATCGACATGGCCGGCTTGGCGCAGATCCCGGGCATCGTCAAGGACGAGGTCAAGCCGCAGGTCCACACCTGGAAGTTCCCAGATGGCAAGGTGCTCATCGTGCTGTCGGAGGGGCGTCTGCTGAACCTGGGCAACGCCACCGGTCACCCGTCGTTCGTGATGTCCAACTCGTTCGCGGACCAGACGCTGGCCCAGATCGAGCTGTTCACCAAGCCGTCCGAGTACCCGATCGACGTCTATGTGCTGCCCAAGCACCTCGACGAGAAGGTCGCCCGCCTCCACCTCGACGCCCTCGGCGTGAAGCTCACCACGCTCCGCCCCGAGCAGGCCTCGTACATCGGCGTAGAGGTCGAAGGCCCGTTCAAGCCGGACCACTACCGCTACTGAGCACCCCGCCGAGCAGCGGTACCACCGCTCGGCATCCGGATGTCAGCAGGCCCTCGCCCCCGCGGCGGGGGCCTGTCCCCGATGAGGACCTGAACGCCCATGCCCCGCGGCCGCTATTCGCTCCATGATCCGCACGATCACACCCTCCTCGCCGAAGAACACTTCCACTGCGCGCCCGGCCCCTCCGGCTGGCGCTACGTCTCCCAGCTGACCACCCCCTCCGGCGACCATGCAGGCTCCGTCGACCTCGCCCTCGACGAGCTGGGCCGTCCCATCCGCCTCGAACTTCACGCGGCGAGCTGGCAGGTCCGCGGCGCCGCGCTCGACGGCGTCACCTGGGTCCGTACCGACCCCACGGGCACCCAGGCCACCGAAGGCAATGTCCCCGCCCACGCCTTCACCGGCACGTCCCCCGCGTTCCTCATCGCCACCGCACGCCTTCTGCGCCTCACCCCCGATACCTCCGCAACCCGTGTCCGCCTCGTCGCTTTCACCGACCCGGTCCTCGCCCCGCGCACACTCGACCAGTCCTGGGCCTTGATCTCGAGAGAAACACACGCCACTGACAATGGCCCCCTGGCCGTGGACGAATACCAGGTCACAGCGCTGGACACCGGGGAGCAGCACACCGTGCACATCTCGGGAGACGTGGTCCTGGCGGCGCCCGGCATCGAGTTGGAGCATCTCGAGTCGCCGCCGTCGGTGTTCGCCTGACGTTCGGTTACGCGGGGGGCGCGAACCCGGTCGCGGGGCGGTCGACCTGCTCGACCGGTTCGCCCTGCGGTACCGCCGGCTGCGACGCCTGCTGCGGCGACGTTCCCGGCCGTTCCGAGATCGGGATGGGTATCGCGGACGGGGACTGATACTGATACGTGACTCCTGAGGCCGCAGGAGATGAGACAGCCGCCGAGGGATCGGCGTACGGGTTGGCGTAATGCCCTGGTTGCCGCACGGCCGGGCCACCCGCCGCCGGCATCCCGGCGATCAGCCCGCCAGGGCCCGCGGGGCCTGTCCTGGCCGCCCCACCGCCAAAAGCCCGCCGAGCGTCCCGTGCCTGCCGCTCCTGCACCACAGCCGCCAAATACGCGGCAGCCGGAACCTCGCGCGGCGCGGGCGTCCCCGTACAGGCAGCGACATCGGAGGCGAGTCGCTCCGCCATCGCCGCACCGACCTGCGGATCCAGTTGTTGCATCCGCGTCAGATACTGACGAATGGCGAGCCACAGTCCATCCGGCACGGCCGACAGATCAAGACCTGAGAATCGCCCCGCCAGCCAGGGCGGTGGCGGAGGCACGAACGCCGTACGTCCGACCGGAATCCTCTCGCGAACGACCAGGGTCCCGGCAAACACGTCACCGAGCCGTCGCCCCCGCTCCGACACGAGGGAGGCGATACACGCGACGATCCCGAACGTCATCAGAATCTCGACCACACCGATGGCGCCACGCACCAGCGCATGCCGGAACCGGATCGGCCCTCCGTCGTCCCGCACCACCCGCAGCCCGCAGGCGAGCTTCCCCAGCGAACGGCCGTGGCTCAGCGTCTCGACCGCGATCGGCCCACCTACCAGCAGCAGAATGAAACTCGCGATCGAGATCGCGATCTGCGCCGCCTCGTCCAGGGCCGCCGTCGCAGCCACCAGTCCGATGGTGACGATGACATAGGCGGCCATCGCCACGATCAGATCGAGCAGCACGGCGAGCGCCCGGCTCGGCAGCTTCGCGGGGCGCAGCTCCAGCGCCACCGCCTCGCCCGTCACTAGCTCACTCACGCGCGCATTCCTTCCCCTGACCCGCCTCGAGAACTGCCAGTCTGCCAAGCTGAGGGCACATCGCGCCCCGGTACGACAAGCTGACACGCAGTACGAGAGGACGAGGAGCAGCAGAACCGATGGACCTCGACGTCTTCGTGTCCGCCCACCGTGCCGAGTGGGACCGCCTCGACGCGCTGCTGCGCCGCCAGCGCCGGCTCACGGGAGCCGAGGCCGACGAGCTGGTCGCCCTCTACCAACGTACGGCCACCCATCTCTCCCTGATCCAGTCCAGCGCCCCGGACCCGCAGCTCACCGGTCGCCTCAGCCAACTGGTGGCACGCGCGCGCAGCGCCGTGACAGGCACCCGCCGCGCTTCCTGGCGCGATGTCACCCGCTTCGTCACGCACGGTTTCCCCGCGGCGGTCTACCGCTCACGCCACTGGTGGGTTCCCACAGCACTCCTCTCCACCGCCGTCGCGGTCCTCCTCGGGTGGTGGATCGGCACACACCCCGACGTCCAGGCCTCGATCGCGGCTCCCAGCGAACTGCGCCAGCTCACACGCCCCGGCGGTGAGTACGAGACCTACTACTCCAGCCACCCGGCCGCGTCCTTCGCAGCGCAGGTCTGGACGAACAACGCCCAGGCCGCCGCGATGTGCCTGGTCCTGGGCGTCTTCCTGGGCATACCGGTCCTCTGGATCCTCTTCCAGAACATGCTCAACGTCGGCGTCGGCATAGGCCTGATGTCGTCGGCCGGCCGTCTCGACATCTTCCTCGGATTGATCCTTCCGCACGGCCTCCTGGAACTGACTGCCGTCTTCGTGGCAGCAGGCACAGGACTGCGACTGGGATGGACCTTGATAGACCCCGGTCCCCGCTCGCGCCGTACAGCACTCGCCGAAGAAGGCCGAGCCGCCCTCGGCATGGCGATAGGCCTGGCACTGGTCCTCTTCATCTCGGCTGCCATCGAAAGCTTCGTCACGCCGTCCGGACTCCCCACCTGGGCCCGCATCGGTATCGGAATCGCAGCTGAACTGGCCTTCCTCGCGTACGTCTATGTCCTGGGCGGGCGCGCGGCGCGGGCCGGTGAGACCGGTGACGTCGAGGAGTTCGAGCGCAGCGCCACGCTCCCGACGGCCGCCTGATGTGCGGACACAGCCGCTGACCTGCTAGTCTCCTCTTCGCCCACCAGGCCCGTTGACACGGAACTGGTGGGGAGGTAGATTTAGACAGTTGCCTAGAGCTGGACAAGTCCAGACGGTGGCGGTTACATCGCCAGCTTCTTGTGAATGTGATTCCCGAGAAGCACCTTCCGGATATTCAGGACTGAGCGGCCGGCAAGACCGGCCAACAACTTCTGATAAAGTCGGACTCGCCGAAAGAGAGCCGGAAGGCAATCGAATAGGCAAAGGCCTCCAACGGCCACTGGAAATGAATTCCAACCGGAAACGGAACGGAAAACAGATCTGGTAAGGTTGGAAACGCAAGACCGAAGGGAAGCGCCCGGAGGAAAGCCTGAGAGAGTCTCTCGGGTGAGTACAAAGGAAGCGTCCGTTCCTTGAGAA
>NZ_JBTLMO010000123.1:0-2999 GCF_054462255.1 Streptomyces sp. SD15
AAGCCCAGGTCCGAGACGTAGGCGGGGAGCTGGTCGGCGAGCTGGCGGTACGTCAGACCGGGGCGCCAGGAAGGGAGATGGACCTCGTAGACCGAGAACGGCGCCTCGTGCACCGGCGTCGCCCCTCGCCGCGACATCCATTCCTCGTCCCGCCAGGTGTGATGCGAGGCATGAATGATCGACGACGTGTGGGGCGGGACCTCGGTACGCCGGGCCATCGGGTCGGCCCGCAGGGTGCGTGAGCCGTCGGCGCGGGTGATCTCGAACTTGTAGAGCTCACCCTCGCCGATCGTGGGAACGAACAGTTCCCACACTCCGGAGGAGCCGAGCGACCGCATCGGATGTCCCGTGCCGTCCCAGAAGTTGAACGTGCCGGCGACGCGGACGCCGCGCGCGTTCGGCGCCCAGACCGTGAAACGGGTGCCGGTCACGCCCTGGTGCACCATCGGCTCCGCACCGAGCGCCCGCCACAGCTCCTCGTGGCGGCCCTCGCCGAGCAGATGCAGATCGAACTCGCCCAGCGCGGGCAGGAAGCGGTACGCGTCCTCGGTGTCCTGGACCGTCCCCTCGTATGCCACGAGCAGCCGGTACGACGCCGGGACCGCGCGCAGCGGCAGCAGTCCCGAGAAGAATCCGTCCCCGTCGTCGTGCAGCTCGGCGCGCAGATCGTCCGTCACGACGGACACCGTCTGCGCGTACGGCCTGAAGGCCCGGAAGGCCACGCCGCCCGGCACCGGATGGGCGCCGAGGATGCCGTGCGGATTGTGGTGCGTCCCGGAGAGCAGCAGCTCCCGGTCACCGGCACCGACACCGGCGAACAGGGGAGGGCCGACGACGGCAGCAGGTTCAGGAACCCTCTCCGCCGCCTTTGTCGCTTTAGCGACCTTCGTGGCCTTCGTAGCCTTCGCGACGTTGCTCGCGGCGGGCTTCTTGGCGGCGGCCTTCTTACCGGTACCGGCGGGCTTCTTGACCGCCTTGGCCGTCGGCTTCCCCTCGGCTGCCTTCTTGGCCACCGTCTTCTTGCTCACCGACTTCTTGGCCACCGTCTTCTTGGCGGCAGCCGTCTCCTCGGCACCGTTCTTCTTCGGACTGTCGTCGGACGGAGGGCGGGACGTCACGGGCAGGGCCTCCTCGGCAGGGTGAGGTGGGAGGGAACGTCAGGGAGATGCGGCGAGCCGGCGTACCGCCGCCATCGGCACCGGCAGCCAGTCGGGCCGGTGCCGGGCTTCGTACAGGACTTCGTAGACCGCCTTGTCCGTCTCGTAGGCGCGCAGCAGGACGGGGTCGGTACGCGGGTCACGCCCGGCGACCTCCGCGTACCCCGAGCAGTAAGCGGCCCGGCAGGTGTCGGCCCAGCCGGGTGCCGGCGGGTGGTGCGACTGGGCCGCGTAGTCGAAGGAACGGAGCATTCCGGCGATGTCCCGCACGGGTGGCTGCGGCATGCGGCGCTCGGCGAGCGGTTTCGACGGTTCGCCCTCGAAGTCTATGAGCGACCATGTTCCGGAGGGCGAGCGCAGGCACTGGCCGAGATGCAGATCCCCGTGGATCCGCTGGGCGGTCCAGGTCTGCCCCTCGGCGGTCAGATCGGCCAGCGCGGAGAAAGCCGTCCGCAGTCCGGGAGCGTACGGACGCAGCGCGGGCACCGCCTGCGCCGCCGCCTCCAGGCGCTCGGTCATGCCGTCGACGAGCCGTGCCAGCTGCGGGCGTCCCCAGGTGACCGTGGGCAGCGCGCGGGCGAGCGCCGTGTGCACCTCGGCGGTGGCCCGCCCCAGCGCCCGCGCCTCCCCGCCGAAGCCCTCCCCACCGAAGCCTTCCCCGCCGAGGTCCCCGCTGAAGTTCTCGGGGAAGTCCTCGGTGAAGTTCTCACCCTTGCCCAGTTCGCGCAGCGCGAGTTCCCAGCCGTCCGTCGCGCCCTGGACGAAGGGTTGCAGCACACCGAGGACGTACGTCTCCTCGTCCACGTCGGCCACCATCCACGCCGTCGGTGCCGGCACCCGCGGACAGCCCTCCCGGGACAGCGCCAGCGGCAGCTCGAGGTCGGGGTTGATCCCGGGCGCGGTGCGGCGCAACAGCTTCAGGATGAACGTATCTCCATAGACCAGAGACGAGTTGGATTGTTCCGATGTCACCAGCCGTGGCACCAGATCGCCCCGGATCTCCTGGCGCCGGTCCCGCTCGAAGCGGAGTTCGCCGACGCGGGCCCGGGTGCGCAGTGCTTCCAGGAGTATGTCGGCGGGGCGCGGGTCGTGCAGTGCCTCGTACACGGTGCGTCCGGCCAGTGGCCCTTCCGTCACGTGCCCGATCAGCGCGGGCGCGAGCCGTGGCGGCAGCGCCTCCCGTACGCCGATCAGTAACTGGTAGCAGTCGCCGCCGGGGTGCGCGGCGGCCCCCCGAGCCGGAGTGAGGGGCTGGTGCGCCCGTACGAGGAGATGGAGCAAGCCCAACTGCCCGGTGAGCGGCAGCAGTTCGTTGGCCGTCACCAGGGAGAAACCGGTCACCGGACGCCCCTTGCCCGCGAACCACCGCTGCCGTGGCAGCCATTCCCGCAGCAACGGATCGAGCGACGCGAGCAACTCGGGGCGTGCGACGGGGGCCGTGGCAGAGTGGGTTGCGGCTTCCGACATGACGGCGCGTCCTTTCCCCAGTGACCAAGGGATCTAGGGACCCGGAGACCCGGTGACTCGGAGAGCCGGGGCCCCGGAGACCCAGGGACCCGGAGAC
This sequence comes from Streptomyces sp. SD15, assembly GCF_054462255.1. Taxonomy (NCBI): domain Bacteria; kingdom Bacillati; phylum Actinomycetota; class Actinomycetes; order Kitasatosporales; family Streptomycetaceae; genus Streptomyces; species Streptomyces sp. SD15. Next base: position 2,722 of record NZ_JBTLMO010000123.1, read on the forward strand.
CGGGGGAGTCGGGGTGTTACTGATGCGTGCCCAGGGCGGGACGGGGGAAACCGCCGCCCCGCCCGGGTTCTACGCGGCGTCCTCGCGCAGCCGGAACCAGTAGAAGCCGTGGCCTGCGAGGGTGAGCAAGTACGGCAGTTCACCGATGGCCGGGAAACGCACCCCGCCGATCAGCTCGACCGGGTTCCTCCCGTTGAACGCCCGCAGGTCCAGTTCCGTCGGCTGGGCGAAGCGGGAGAAGTTGTGGACGCAGAGGACGAGGTCGTCCTTGTATTCGC
>NZ_JBTLMO010000124.1:0-2995 GCF_054462255.1 Streptomyces sp. SD15
CCCCTGACACACCATCAGCCAACTACACTCCGGACGACGCCTCTGACCAGACCAGATAGCGAAACGCTGCTGGAGTACTAGTACTCCAGTTGCAGATCGCGATCTTCATGCCTGAGTGGCGTGTCGCTGATAGTGGCTGGTCTGGGATCGGGCCTGGTGGCGGCGTCACCAGTACCAGCGGTACGCGAAGCCGGTGGCGGGCCGCGCGGCTCCGGAGCCCAGCCGAGCAGTTCCGCGGCCAGCTCGTTCCTGACGCTTGCCAAGATCCGGCAGACGCCGCAGGAGTGACGGCCTGGCCGGTCGCCGCCCGCAGCGCGGCCGCATTCGTCGCCCCGTGGAGGGCGGCGCGGATCTCGACGAGGCCGCAGCCACGGCGCAGTGCCGCGTCCCGGCACGCGCCGCCGCCCGTGGCGCGGGAACTCGTCGACGGTCATGAAGCCGTCCGGGAAGCCCTTCGGCCGAACCAGGCGCGGTGGCGGCGCCGGCGGGCGGCTCGACGGGGTGGGCGGCCATCTCGGCCCGATGCGCGAGGGAGCCCGGACGGCCGCCGAAGACCCGGGCGTGCACGGGGATGCCGCCGTCGGCGGACACCGCGAGCCCGGCCGGGACCTGCTTGAGGTCCACCCGTCGGTCCTTGGAATGCCCGTACTTGATGACCGGGTACTACTCCTCCTGACCCTCGGTCGGGTAGGCGCCGTGGACGGACACGCTGGTCATGTCCCAGTGCAACCTACCGACGTCGATGCCGAACTCGGCGATCGCCCGCGCCCCGACCGTGCCCCCGGTCCGCTCCAGCTCCGGGGCGATGGCGTCCAGCGCCCGGGCAAGGCGGTCGTCGTTCAGCAGACCCGGCTCGACGCCGAGCACTTCCTCCACCGCCCAGGTACGAGCCCAGTCGCCCATCCGCACCAGCGGAGCGGGCGAGGTGAGCCGGTTGGCCACCATTGCCTCCATGACCTGGCCGTGCGTCAGACACGCGCTCGCGCCGCCCGGACACACCTCGTCGACGATCCCGGCCACGTCCCGCTGCGCAGAAACTCGGCAACGACAGGCAGAGCGCCCAGACGCTTCCACGGACACCACCGCGCACTCAAAGCGCTGGCCACGAACGCTGAGCTCAGGACTTGCCAGCGCCCTCGGTAACGTTGTCGCCACTGGCCGCTTCGCCCTGTGCCATGCCAAGGAAGCGCCGGAGAGCTTCGACCGGCATATCGAGCCCCTCGGAGGCGGACTGCTCGTCGCCGAACACCTGCACTGCCTCGGTGACAGCTACGGCCAGTTCGACCTCTGCCTTGCGGACCTTGGCCTCGGCCTTGTCCACGGTGTCGGCCACCGCCAACTGGCGGCGCTGCTTCTCCTGAAGTCTCTGTTTACGGGAAAGGGTTCTGTCAGCGTTCTGCACAGTCATGACCAAGATCATAATCAGTCGGGTACACACCCATGAAATCGACAACGCACCCGCGCTGGAGGGGCGTTCACGGCTCGAAAGCTCAGCATCGACGACCCCGTCAAGCTGTTGCTCAGAGCTCGGACCTAGGCGATGGGGCGGGAGTGCACGCTGACGGCATAGCCGCCGCCCTGGCGGTAGGGGGCGCCGCCCCAGGTAGCGAAGCGCTGCCGCAGGGTCAGTCCGGCCTGCGTGCACCATGTGTCGAACTCCGTCAGTGTCACTGCCGGTTCCGGCAGCGGCAAGTGTTCCGCGTCCAGTCCCATGCCGGTGACCAGCAGTCCGCCGGGGCGCAGTACGGCGGCCAGTTGCCGAACAACAGCTGGTTCTGTGCCGGGGGCCAACAATGGGATGACGTTTCCGGCGGCGAGCGCCAGGTCGAAGCCGGGTTCCAGACCGAGGCTGTCCAGGTCGGCCAGGTCACCGTGGAGCCATTCCTGCGTGGGGGCGTTGCGTCGGGCGACGGCCAGCATGGAGCGGTCGACGTCCACGCCCGTGCAGAGGTGGCCCAGCTCGGCGAGCCGGATCGCGATCCGCCCGGTGCCGCAGCCGGCATCGAGTATCCGGGCGGCGGGTTTCAGCAGCGCAGCACAGAAAGTGGCCTCGCCGTGGACGTCGTGGCCTGATTCAGCGAGCCGCGCAAACCGCCGGGCGTACTCCTCTCCGGCTTGTCCGCCTGTCAGCTCTGCCCAGCGGTCGCGTTGCCCTGTCATGTCCTGCACGCCTTCCGGTCAGCCCGGTAGTAGGAGCGAGGGCGGCGCCATCGCGTATTTCATCGTAGGTACAAACCTGACTACCTCGCGGACAGTCGCGTAGGGCTGCGGCACCGGGTCGGCAGCGAGGACGCGCGCGGCGTCTGATTCAGCGGCCGAGCCGCCACCGCCGGAATTCCGGGGGTGGCGGCTTTCTGTTGCTCTGACACGCCGCCCTCATCGTCGGCTACATCAACTGGGCCTTCCGCACGAGGTGTTCCGCAGCTCACAGCGACAGCCGGGACGAGCAGGGAACAACCCATGACGGTTGACCGTTCATCTACACGTGGCTGCGGAGGGGACAGTGTCCCCGGGCCTCACCTACAGCCCATGGGGACGATCGTCCGGCTGAAGCCCCATGGAGCCTTCCGCCGCGAGGCGACCGCCCTCCGCACGTCACCACCTTCGGCCCCGGCTGGTCTCCCCCGTCCAGCCGGGGCTTCTCTCCCTGCCCAGACGCCCCGCAGCCCAGTCTCCTCAGCCGCAGTTGCGTCTGCCGCTGTGATCAGGGGTGAGGTCCAGTACGCGGACCGGCTCCCCTGCCCACCGGTGCGGGGCGGTGGTGGCGATGATCGCGCCGTCGGGACGGTCCAGGGTGGGCTGCGCCGCGTACTGGCTGTGCGCCGCGGCCCAGGTCTCCTGCCGCGCAAGGGCCAGGGCGGCGGCCAGATCCAGATCCAGATGGAGGACAGTGATGCGGGGAAGCGAGGCTAGTACTCCAGCAGCGTTTCGCTATCTGGTCTGGTCAGAGGCGTCGTCCGGAGTGTAGTTGGCTGATGGTGTGTCAGGGGCGGCC
>NZ_JBTLMO010000125.1:0-2762 GCF_054462255.1 Streptomyces sp. SD15
GGGGAGTCGGCAACCGACGACAACGCCGCAGATGTGCGTGCCCCACCCCGCGTCTCCGCCGTGATCGACCGGACAGGTCCTAATCCGCGGCGCGGCGGTCCACGTACTCGTACACCGCCCCGTCGGGGTGTCTGGCGATGAGGTTGCGCCCCGCGGGTGTGGGCACCGGCCCCGCCAGAATGAGGGCTCCGGACTCGCTGAGCACCCGATGGGCCTCATCGACATCCTTGACGGCGATGGTCGCGGCGACCTTGCGCAGGATGTCCAGCTCGGCCTCGGGTCCACTCATCAGCAGGAAACAGCCGACCGCGGCGACGGACACCCCTCCGCGCTCGAACCGCAGGGCGTGCCCACCCGCCAGTCTCTCGTAGAAGGGGACCGAAGCCTCCAGGTCGTCGACGCAGATACGCAGCGTGGCTCCCAGAATCTCCATGGGGACGAGCCTAGGGCCTGTCCGGCGGATCATGCCGGAGACGCGGGGTCTGGCACGCCGATCTGCGGCGTTGTCGTCACTCTCCCCCACGCTCGGCTTCGCTCGCGCGGGGGGACCCCCATCGCTCCGCGTCGACTCCTTCCTCCGCCTTGCAGCTCGACGCACCAGACCCCGCTCACCTGCGCTGACGGCGACCGGTCCCGCGGTCCGAGGACCGGAATTCGGACCTCGGACCGCGACCTGTCCTCGACTGTCACGCCGACTTCTCAGGACGTGGATCTACCACCTGTACCAGCGGCCCCGGGCCCCCGTCGCGTTCGTGCCGCGGAGCAGGAATCCCAGCAACCACACCACGAGAACCACCAGTGCGATCCACCAGAGAAGGTCTAGCGCGAATCCGGCACCGAAGAGAATCAGGGCCAGCAGCAGTACCAGCAGGATGGGAACCATGATGTATACCTCCTGCTTGCCGGGTTGCCCGAAGCGGGCGGCTCACGCTTCCTTTCGGCAGAGAACCTCTCCGTGCAGTACGGAGAACCAGCCGTCCTCCTGCCGCCCCCACTCCCGCCACGCCTCCGACACGGCGCGCAGCTGCTCGGTGGTGGCGTGGCCGCCCTCCGTGGCGCGGTCCGCGTACGCCGAGGCCAGCGTGCGATCCGCCCACAGCCCGCTCCACCACTCGCGCTCGTCCTCGGTGGCGAAGGTCCACGTGCTCGACGTGGCCGTGATGTCCCTGATCCCCGCGGCCAGCGCCCACGACTTGAGACGGCGGCCGGCCGTCGGCTCGCCCCCGTTGGCGCGGGCGACGCGCAGGTACAGGTCCTGCCAGTCGGTCATGCCCGGTACCTCGGGATACCAGGTCATGGCCGAGTAGTCCCCATCACGGACGGCGATGTAGCCGCCCGGCTCGGTGACCCGGTACATCTCGCGCAGCGCCTGCACCGGGTCGCCCACGTGCTGCAGTACCTGGTGGGCGTGGACCACGCAGAAGGTGTTGTCCGGATACTCCAGTGCGTGCACGTCCGCGACCGCGAACTCGATGTTGTCCAGGCCGCGTTCGGTCGCCACGGCGCGGGCCTGCTGCAGGATCCCCGGTGCGTGGTCGACGGCGGTGACATGGCCGTCGGGCACCAGCGCCGCCAGGTCGGCGGTGATGGTGCCCGGGCCGCAGCCGATGTCCAGGATCTTCATGTGCGGCTTCAGGGAGTCGAGCAGGTACGCCGCCGAGTTGGCGGCGGTGCGCCAGGTGTGCGAACGCAGCACGGACTCGTGGTGGCCGTGCGTGTAGACGGCGGTCTCCTGCGACTTCGACATGACCGTTCCCTTCGCGGTGGACGAACGTGCCTCGCGAAGTCGCTGAGCGGCGCTCCGCGAGGACGGTACGCATCACCGTACGCGCGCATGTCGAATGATGAGACCTTGATCTTGAGATGTGGACTGACGGGTGGTCAGGAAAGGGTCAGGAGGGCGTGAGGAAGGAGTCAGGGAGGGGTCGGTGAGGAGGAGGAGGTGACGCTCACGTCCGTCCGGTGGGTACTCGTGTCGGGGAGGGCGGGCGCGGGCGAGTGCGCGCGGGGCGGGCCGGTGGGGTGGGGGGTGCGAGCCGGTCGAGGGTCGGGACCAGGCCCCGTACGGCGTACGCGGCGGCCGCGCCCAGGGCCGCGCCCGCGAGGACGTCGCTCGGGAAATGGGCGCCGGTGTAGACGCGGGACAGCGCCACCGCCGTCGCGAGCGGCGCCACCGCGGCGCCCCAGCCGCGCGACTCCAGTGCCACGCCCGTGGCGAAGGCGGCGGCCGACGCGGAGTGGCCGGACGGGAACGAGGTGGTGATCGGCTGCCGCTTCAGCTGCCGGGCCAGGGGGACCGGGTCCAGGGGCGGGCGGGGGCGGCGCACCGAGCGTTTGCCGACGGTGTTGATCGTCGCGGAGGCGAGGGTCAGCGAGGCGAGGCCCCTTGCGGCTGCTCGGCGGGCCCTTGGGGTGCGGGTCGCTGCGAGGGCTGTCGCCATGGCGAACCACAGGGCGCCGTGGTTCGCGCTGTGGCTGAGCCTGGGCAGGAGGCGGTCGCATCCTGGCCAGTGGCGGGTGGCGACCGCCCGGAAGAGGCGGGAGTCGGCGGCCAGGAGGCGGCTGCGGAGTGTGTGGGGGCCCGGGGGGTGGACGGTGAGGTCGATGTCTGGGGTGAGGGGCATGGGGTGCGGGTACCCAGGTGGGGGTGTTTTCGCCCCCGCCGCCCCTACCCGTCCCATCCCCGGGGGCTCCGCCCCCAGACCCCCGCCAGGGGCGCTGCGCCCCCTGGACCCCCGCCTTCGCCCGAAGGGCTCGTCCTC
>NZ_JBTLMO010000126.1:0-2759 GCF_054462255.1 Streptomyces sp. SD15
AAGATCAGCAGGCATCCAACAGATCCTGCCGACACAACACCCAACTGCCAAGCCCCACAACACATTTCATTCTGAAACGATCAGTAAGAGCCAGACCAGGGCGCGGGTCGCACGCAGCCCGTACCCCGACAGCGCCCAGTACGTCGTCAGTAGTGCCCGCTCGGCCAAGGATGAGCCGTCGGTGTCACGGCGGCGCATCTCGCACTCGCCGTAGTAGAAGTCGGCGGCTCCGGGTTCGTTCTTGTCGTCCTCCAGCGACTTGCGGAGCTGTCGGTAGAGGACGGCCAGCGCCGTCGGTTTCAAGACCGTGGTGCCCTCGGACGGGAGTAGCCAGCCGCGGGTTAGGGCGGGGCGGACGTTCTGGGCGCGCCAGTAGTGCTCCTCGACCAGGGTGCGTCGAGTGCTCCATCGCCAAGCGAAGTGCCGGTACCACTGGGTGCCGATGGGTGTGCTGCCGAAGGTGCACCAACCATCCACACGGAGCTGGTCGAGGTGGATGGCGCCGGCGAACCGGCAGGTACTGAGGTCGATATCGTGCAGTGCCAGGTGCGCAGCGTCCACTCCGTTCACGGACGTCAGACGCACACGCGGATCGTTACCGGAGAACTCTGGTTCCGGTAGTGAGCGGCCTCGGGAGTTAGTAAAAGGTGCGGTTCGGGCGATGACCGTCAGCGGGTACTCGACGGCGGCATCAGTAAGGTCCAGGTCGGCGTAGCGCAACCGCAACGTCACCGTGGACGACCACCAAGCCCGGGTACATTCAACTCTGGCTGCAGCCGCCTCGATGATCATCGGGCTGGTGAAGGCCGTACCAGTCATACCCAGCGTTTGGGCGCATACCAGAGGCCCGAAGGAGAAGGGCACCTCAAAGCGGGCGGTATCGAATCGTGCAGCGCTGGAGAACCGGGCCTCATTGAACCGCGCAGCGGCACAGAACCGCGCTCCAATGAACCTGCCAGGACCGATGAACCGCGCCCCGATAAATCGCGCCGTACCGGAGAACCGTGCGCCGTCGAACCAAGCGGTACCAGAGAACCGCGCCCCGATGAACCAAGCAGGACCGGAGAACCGCGCCCCGATGAACCAGGCGTCACCGGAGAAGTACGCCTCATGGAATGGGGCAGTCTGTGCGAACTCCGCCTCATCCAGCCGGGCGATACCCAGACGCGGGCGATTAGCTGCCGGATCCTGCAGAGCGGCAAGCAATTCGGTCAGTAAGCCTGCGGTGAACGGGGTGCCGCGGTGGTCGATGTCGGCGCCGGGGGACAGGGCCGCCAGGTAGGCGGCGCGGCCACCCTCGTCTAGATGGGCCAGACAGGCGGTGTGCCCGGAGACGTGGATACCTCGGCAGCCCACTGGGTCCTCTTGCGTGGCTTCGCGGCCGCAGTGCGGCCAGTTCGGTGGGGTGCTGGAGGGCACTTCGGGGGTTGCGGACGTCATGCCCGAAGGACGATCGGGCACGGCCAGGCGGTTGCCCATTTCACGGGGAGAGTACGACCGCCAGCGCGGTGCCCCGCCACCGGTCGAGTCACCAGGGAACCTGGCGACGTCAACACGGGATCGGCACATCAAAATGGCTGGCAAAACCGGAGTGGAGCTGTGTGGTCGTCAGATGTGCGTGACCGAGGACCCATTGGACGTCGGTCAGAGGCATGTTGGGGTCGCGGGCGAGTCGGTAGGACGCGGTGTGGCGTAGATCGTGGAGCGTCCAGTTCGCCCCGAGGAGCTCGTTGGCCCGGTTGAACATCGCGCGCGCCGCGTCGTAGTTCAGCGGTCGCCAGGGCCGCCTCAGCGTCCACCACAACGGCAGGCTCTTGCCCCGCGGGATACCGTCTCGCCGTGTTTCCTCCTGGTAGAGGCGCAGCCAGACGAAGGCGTCGGTTGAGCAAGGAAGCTGCTGGTAGGCGCGGGTTCCCTTTCGGATCACGCCGACCAACTGCTGTCCGGGGAGGGCATCGCGCTGCCGGCTGGTGAGCAGTTCTTCGGCGCGTGCACCGTTGGAAACCCAGAAGGCCAGTAGAGCGCGATCTCGGTTATGCCTGAGGGCGGCGAACAGCGCGTTGAACATCTCGTCCGGGATGCGCCGAGGCGTACGTTTCGGGATGGTCGGCCGGTAGCGGCCTGTCCGCTCTTGGTCAAAGGGCCGGTCAGGCTTGTGGTGGGTGTTCGCGCGGCCGCCGCGACGCGAACGGTCGAGCGGAAACGGGTTGATGATCGGCCCGGTGCCCTCGTCCCGGTGGAAGTCGTAGAACGTGCGGAGCACGGTTTCGCAGTGCGCGCGCGTCCTCGCGGCGTACTGCGGGCCGGGTGAGACCTTGCCCGTGATGGCGTTCGGGGTACCGGGGATCTTCTTGCGCATCGTCCGCGGCTTCGGCGCCGTCTCTTCGGAGTGGCCCGCCTTCCGGTGTCTCCAGTGCAGGCGCTGTGGCTTGTTCGCGATCTGCATCCACCGAATGAAGTCCCGTGCATCCGTGCGCGTTGCCCGGTTCCACTCGATGTTGAGAGCCCACAGGAACCGCCACCAGCGCAGCAGGTCCATGCCGTATGAGCGGACCGTGGAAGCAGGTTTGTCCTCTGCCTGCAGCTCGGCGAAGAAGACCCGGACGGGGTCGACGACAGCGCCATCCTGTTCGAGCAACTGGTACGGCGCCCACTGATTACCGGTCTCCTGCAGCCTGCCTAACTGATCGTTTCAGAATGAGGTTCGGAGTCGTCTCAAGCAGATGATGCTGCAGGCGAGTTGGAGTAGGCCGAGGTGG
>NZ_JBTLMO010000127.1:0-2633 GCF_054462255.1 Streptomyces sp. SD15
GAGGTGTAGATCACGTACGCCGGGTGACGCGGATCGTACGACCTCGGCAGCTCACCGCACGGCCCCTCGGGCAGACCCCCCGCAATCACACACACCGGCTCGGCGTCGTCCAGCATGAAAGCGATCCGCTCCGCCGGATAGTCCACGTCCAGCGGCAGATAAGCAGCACCCGCACGATGCACGGCCAGCAACGCGACCACCAGATCCACCGACCGCGGCAGAGAGACGGCCACGACACCTTCCGGACCGACCCCCATGCCGGACAGCACACCCGCCAGCCGCTCGACCCGCGCGTCCAACTCCGCGTACGTCAGGGCAGCACCCTCGAAGACCAGCGCCGTCGCCGCCGGCGTCGCCGCCACCTGGGCCCGGAACAGCTCCGGCAGGGTCAGACCGGGCACCTCGCGGCCGGTGTCGTTCCAGTCGGTGAGGACGCGGGTGCGTTCGTCGTCGGTGAGGAGTTCGAGGAGCCCGACCGGCCGGTCCGGGGTGGCGGTGGCCTGTTCGAGGACGCTGACCAGGCGGTCGGCGAGCAGTTCGGCGGTGGTGGGGTCGAAGAGGTCGGTGCTGTACTCGATCCAGCCCTGGATGCCGTTGCCGTCGCCCTGTTCGACGAAGTCGAAGCTGAGGTCGAACTTGGCGGTCTCCTGGCCGATCGGTTCGGGGCGGGCGGTGAGTCCGGGCAGGGCGGGGGTGCCGCCGGGTCCGGCGAGGTGGACGACCATGACCTGGAAGAGCGGGTGCCGGGCGAGGGAGCGCTCCGGGTTGACCGCCTCCACCAGCCGTTCGAAGGGCAGGTCCTGGTGCTCGTACGCCGCCAGGTCGGTCTCCCGCACCCGGCGCAGCAGTTCGGCGAAGCCCGGGTCGCCGGAGAGGTCGGTGCGCAGGACGAGCGAGTTGACGAAGAACCCGACGAGGTCTTCCAGGTTCTCGTCCGTGCGCCCGGAGACGGGGGCGCCCAGCGGGATGTCGTCGCCCGCGCCGAGCCGGTGCAGCAGGGTGGCCACGGCGGCCTGGGCGACCATGAACATGCTGGCGCCCTCGCGGCGGGCCAGTTCGCGCAACTCCCGTTCCAGCCGCGGCGGGACGGTGAACCCGACGGTGCCGCCGCCGTGCCCCGACTCGGCCGGGCGCGGCCGGTCGGTGGGCAGAGCAAGCTCCACGGGCAGGCCGCGCAACGACTCGGTCCAGTGGTCGAGCAGGTCGGTGCCGGTGTCGTCGAGCAGGTCGCGCTGCCAGAGGGTGTAGTCGGCGTACGTCACCGGCAGCGGCGCCCAGTCGGGGCCGTGACCCGCCGTCCGGGCGGCGTAGGCGGTGCTCAGGTCGGCGAGCAGCGGCCGCTGCGACCACTCGTCGGTCGCGATGTGATGGAGCAGGAGCAGCAGGACGTGCTCGTCGGGGCCGGTCTCGAACAGAGTGACCCGCAAGGGGAGTTCGTGTTCGAGGTCGAAGGCGTACGCAGCGCACTCCGCGAGCCGCTCGTACGACTCGGTGTTGATCGCGACCTGTGCCTGGGCCGGGTCCAGGACACGCTGGTACGGCAGCCCGTCCTCGGCGGGGAAGACCGTGCGCAGGGTGGCGTGGCGGGCGACGAGGTCGTTGACGGCCTGCGCCAGGGCGACCCGGTCCAACGGGCCCGCGAGTCGCCAGGCGGCGGGAATGTTGTACGCCGGGTTCGGCCCGTCCACCTGGTGCAGCAGCCACAGCCGCCGCTGGGCGGAGGACAGCGGCAGCCGTTCGGGGCGTGTCCGGTCGGCCGTGAGCGCGGGGCGGGTCAGGGCGCGGGCGTCACCGAGGACGGCGGCGAGCCGGGCCACGGTGGGCGCGTCGAAGACCGCGCGGAGCGGCACCTCGGCGTTCAGGACCGTACGGATGCGGCTGACCAGCCTCATCGCCAGCAGCGAATGGCCGCCGAGTGCGAAGAAGTCGTCGTCCACACCGATGTGTTCGAGCCCGAGGACGGCCGCGAACGCCTGGCACAGGAGTTCCTCGTGCGGGGTCCGGGGCCCACGGCTGGTGACGACGGCCGAGAAGTCGGGGGCGGGCAGGGCTCCCCGGTCGAGCTTGCCGTTGGGGGTGAGGGGCAGGGCGTCCAGGGGGATGACGGCGGCCGGGACCATGTGGGCGGGCAGGGCGGTGGCGGTGTGGGCGCGCAGGGCGTCCGGGTCCGGTGCGGCGCCGGGGGCGGGGACGACGTAGGCGACGAGGCGGTCGTCCCTGACGAGGACGGTGGCGTGCGCGACGGTCTCGTGCGCGGCCAACACCGCCTCGATCTCACCGAGTTCGATCCGGAAGCCACGCAGCTTGACCTGGTCGTCGACCCGGCCCAGGTACTCCAGCTCACCGTCCCGGGTCCATCGAGCCAGGTCGCCCGTGCGGTACATCCGCGCTCCGGCCGGCCCGTACGGGTCCGCCGTGAACCGCTCAGCCGTCAGACCCGCCCGGCCCAGGTAGCCCCGGGCCAGCTGGACACCGGCGAGATACAGCTCGCCGGGGACGCCGGGAGGCACGGGACGGAGCCCGGCGTCCAGGACGTAGGTCGTGGTGTTCCACACGGGGCGGCCGATGGGCACGGCGGTGGCGCCGGGGAGGATCTGGCCGGCGGTGACGTCCACGGACGCTTCGGTCGGCCC
>NZ_JBTLMO010000128.1:0-2593 GCF_054462255.1 Streptomyces sp. SD15
AAGCCCAGGTCCGAGACGTAGGCGGGGAGCTGGTCGGCGAGCTGGCGGTACGTCAGACCGGGGCGCCAGGAAGGGAGGTGGACCTCGTAGACCGAGAACGGCGCCTCGTGCACCGGAAGGCCAGAACGGCCCGCCATCCATGCGGCATCGCGCCATACATGGGAGGAAGACGTCACGATCGAGGCGGTAGCGGGGGGCACTTCGGTGCGCCGCGCCATGGGATCGGCCCGCAGCGTGTGTGTGCCGTCGGGTCGGGTGATGTCGAATTTGTACGGCGTTCCCTCGCCGACGCCGGGCAGGAAGAGTTCCCAGACGCCCGTCGAGCCGAGCGAGCGCATGGGGTAGGCGGTCCCGTCCCAGTGGCAGAAATCTCCGCAGACTCTGACCCCTTGGGCGTTCGGGGCCCAGACGGTGAACCGCGTGCCTTGGACGCCTTGATGCGTCATGGGGTGGGCCCCCAGCGCTCTCCAGAGTTCCTCGTGGCGGCCTTCGCCGATCAGATGCAGATCGAGCTCGCCCAGCGCGGGCAGGAAGCGGTACGGGTCGTGCACCGCGAACTCGTTGCCCCCGTATCTCACCGACAGCGCGTACTCGGGGATCGCGTCGAGCGGCAGCACACCCGAGAAGAGGCCGTCACCCGTCTCCTTCAGCTCCGTGCGCAGCCCGTCGACCACCACCGCGACGGCCTGGGCGTACGGACGCAGCGCTCGGAACACGATGCCGCCCGGCACCGGATGCGCGCCGAGCAGTGCATGCGGGTCGTGATGGGCACCTGTCAGCAGGCGCGCCCGGTCCGTCGCATCCATCGAAGCCAACGGCGTCGCGTCGACGGTGGTGGTGTGAACTGTCACTGCTTCAGCCTCCTCAAGGAAAAGGGGAAAAGAAGAAATAGGGGGAAGGGGCGGGGTGGATCGTTGTCTGTCGTCTTTCAACGGCCTTCGGCGAGACGCCCGACCGCCGCCATCGGAACAGGCAGCCAGTCGGGCCGGTGTCCCGCCTCGTACAGCACTTCGTACACAGCCCGGTCCGTCTCGTGCGCGCGCAGCAGCTCGGGCTCCTTACGCGGGTCCCAGGCCGCCTCGGCGGCGTAACCCGCGCAGTAGGCCTCCCGGCAGCGATGCGCCCACTGCGGGCGCCACGGGCGGCGGGACCGCGCGGCGTAGTCGAAGGAGCGCAGCATGCCCGCGACGTCGCGCACGGGTGACTGGAGGCGCCGGCGCTCGGTGAGCGGACGGGCCGGCTCGCCCTCGAAGTCGATGACGGACCACTGCCGTCCGGCGCGCAATACCTGACCGAGGTGGAGATCGCCGTGAATCCGCTGTGCCGGACGAGTCGGCGCATCGAGGGTCGCGACCGCGTCGAAGGCGGCCCGCAGCCCGGGCACGTACGGCCGGAGTTCGGGCACGGAGCGGGCCGTGGCGTCGAGACGCTCGCTCATCGCGGCCGCGAGTCGCTTGTGTTGCGGCGGACTTGGGGCGTCGACAGGGAACGCCGCCGCCAGCGCCAGATGCACCTCGGCGGTGGCCCGCCCCAGTTCGTATGCCTCTTCGGTGAACTCTCGTGCCGAGGTGAGCGATTGGAGCGCCAAGGTCCAGCCGTCGGAGGCATCGCGCAGGAACGGCTGGAGCACCCCGAGTGTGGCCTCCCGTGGCCGTGAGGTACGAAACCATGCCGCGGGGGCGGGTACGCGGGTGCAGCCCTGACGGGCCAGCGCCCAGGGCACTTCGAGGTCCGGGTTGATGCCCGGCTGGATGCGGCGGAAGACCTTCAGGATGAAGGCGTCTCCGTACACGAGTGAGGAGTTGGACTGCTCGGTGTCGAGGAGGCGGGGGGTCAGGCCGCCGGGGACCGTCACCCGTGCGTCCCGCTCGAAGAGCAGCGGCCCCGCCGTTCCCGGGGTGCGCAGCCGTTCCAGGAGCAGCCCGGCCGCCTTGGGGTCGTGGAAGGCGTCGTACACATGGAGGTCGGCCAGTGGGCCCGCGCTCGCACGGCCGATGAAGGCGTGCGCGAGCCGGGGCGGCAGGACCCGTTGGGCGCCGAGGAGGAGTTGATAGCAGTCCTCGGCAGGGGGAGTGCCGGGGCCGCCGTGTGCGGTCCGGCCCAGATGTTCGGTGCGTATCAGGAGATGCAGGCAGCCCGGGTACAACTCGGTCGACGACACCACGGTCAGACCGGTGACGGGGTAGCCCTTGCCCGCGAACCATCGCTGTCGCGGCAGCCATTCCCGCAGCAGCTCGGCGAGCGAGGTGAGCAGCGCGGCGGGGGAATGGCTGCCCGGACGGTGCAACGCGGTCTTCGGCATGGCGACACGTCCTTTCAGAGGCGGACGATCTTTGCTGGGTACCCCTTTGCTGGGCGCACGATCAAGATCGCCTGGCAGCGGCAGGGGCGACTGCGCGTCGCAGCCGGAACCAGTAGAAGCCGTGGCCTGCGAGCGTGAGCAGGTAGGGAAGTTCGCCGATGGCGGGGAAGCGGACTCCGCCGATCAGTTCGACGGGGTGGCGGCCGTTGAACGTCCGCAGGTCCAGTTCCGTCGGCTGGGCGAAGCGGGAGAAGTTGTGGACGCAGAGGACGAGGTCGTCCTTGTATTCGC
>NZ_JBTLMO010000129.1:0-2465 GCF_054462255.1 Streptomyces sp. SD15
ATGGACGGTTCGAGTAGGCCGAATGCGTGAACCGCGTCGAGTGCGTGCGTCACGGGTCTGATCAGGGGAGGTGTCGGCGTGAGGTCTCAAAAGATGCTTAACCGTTCGCACTCTGGACAAGGTTGACGTGACGGGCTGATCGACGTTCCTCACTCAGCGGCGAGGCCAACATCTTCCGGTGGGCATGGATCTGCAGCAGTTGACCGAGTACCGCTACCGGGCCGTCCGCGAGGTGCTCGGCGAGCGCAAGGGACTCACGCGGCTGAGCCTGGAGACCGGCGCGGCCGAGTTCTTCCTGCCCGCAAGGAAGCTGTACGAGAAGTCCGGGTTCGTTCACTGCGAGCCGTTCGCTGACTACCAACCCGACCCGAACAGTACGTTCATGACGAAGGTGCTCTAAAAAATCTCGATCCACAGGTCTTGACGATTACTCGTGTATGCGGTCCTCGATCCACTCCTGGTCCTTGTCCCGCCTCGCGGGCCGCCGCGGTCCACAGCCGGCGCAGCGGCCAGACAGGGAGGTCCAGGGCGCGCACCAGGTGATCTCCCAGCCGGGGTAGTACTCCACGCCGCGCAGGAGCGTGGAGATGCGGGTCTAGGAGTAGCCGGTGAGGCTGACGAGGTCGTCGAGGGTGAGACGGCAGGCGGACAGGCGGCTACGGACCGGCTTCAGCCACGCCCGGTGACAGACGTCCGCCTCGTCTGAGATCGGCCCCGGCTTGCGGCCCCGCCTGCGTCGAACCAGATGGTGGCGGATCGGCGCCTTGACACCAGTCGCGGCTCGCTGTTTACGCCGGTGGTTCGTTTCAGCAAGCCCCGGGACGGCGTTGGCGGCCGGGTCGTCGACGATGAGGACGGCGGAGTCCCGATCGTCCTCGGTGATGCCCCAGTGGCGGAGCAGGTCGTCGGTGAAGTGGCGAAGGGCCGCGACTGAGACGTCCTGGGAGGGGAGGGTGAGGACGGCCGTCTGGTCTACGGCGGAGGGCGCCGCGGGGTTGAAGTGGGTTCCGGTGTCCGGCCGGTCGGTGAGGAGCATGGCCACCGCCTTCGGAAGAGATCTGACCGGGCGGGCTGCCGAAGGTGGCCCTGCGCCGGTGTCCGACACCTGCATGAGGTGGGGGCCGCGCCGGTGCCAACACTTTCCCCGAGAGGTCTTGCAGATTTTTTTCGGCGGCGGCCCACTGTCCCCGCCAGCACCGTCAACACAGTGAGACACCGCTGGTCGAGGCGTGGAAGAGCCCTGACGCCGGGGTCCGCACCACCCAACACGGGCAAGGGCGGAACGGGGCCGTACCCGCCATACAGACCGCCGCCGCGCACCGCCGTGTGACGCCCGGCGTCGGCCCGGCCTTTCGATCGGCCCGGGTGGCCCTACCAGCCCACGACCATTCCGTCGGCCGTCCCCGGCCCTCGCCGAGGACAGTCACGCGTATCGGCCCATCGGCCGCCCTGCCTGCAAAGGGGCACGAGGCACACATGCACGCACTGCGCGGTTTGAAGGACGTCGGCGGTTCGCCGGGGACGTGCGGGCCGAGCGACCGGATCTGTCGCTCCTGTGTCCGCTGCTTATGGGAGCGGTGTCGAACCCGCCCCCGCAGGGCGGCGGCGGGTTCGGCGTTGGTGGAGCCGTCGGCGACCGCGCGGAGCACGTCGCGCTCCCGGTCGGGAAGGGGGGCACCTCCCATGCCTTTGCGGATGGGCGCGGGGCGCAGGGCGCCCATTCGTGCCGACCTGCACACCGCCGGATGGTTGCGCGCCGGACCCCGGCCGGGTGGCCGTCTCTCGCCTATCGGGACCGCCCCCATCCGTCAAGTCCCGAAATTCAGGGGTATGACGAAATTCGATTGCCGTGACTTGATTGAGAAACAAGTTCACGCAGAGCAGGTGGTCCATATCGCTCGGAACAGTTGGCGGTGCAACTTACGGGCAACGCGCCCACCACCGAAAGATCCGTGAACAGGCAGGCCGTTCGACGGCCGCACCCTTTCTTTCTCACCGGAGGCGAATTCCCATGGCTCACACCCCCGGGCAGCGGCGTCTTGTGATGCTCATTGCCACAACCGTCCTGACTGCAGGAGGCGCACTGGTACCCGCCAGCGCGTTCGCCGCCTCGCCGTCGCACGTCCGGACCGTAACCACGACGGCAGCCGACCACGGCGGTCACGACCACGACGGCCGCGATAACCACGGCGGCCATGGCCGCCACGATGACCACGACCGCCACGACGACGACGGCACCGGAGACCCCAGCGGCGGTAAGGGAGGCCCCAGCGGACGTCCCACAACCACAGGGGGTTGCGGCGGCGACTGCGAACCTTATCCCTGGAGTGAACCCGAAGGCACGCAGCATGGCGGCACCGGCGGGGGCTAGCACCTCCCCTGCTCGCTTTAGAACTCCTATCGGAATGACTTCAGGCGCCGCCAGCAGATGAGTGCGCATCCGAGGGTGAGGAAGGCTTCGTGGA
>NZ_JBTLMO010000130.1:0-1933 GCF_054462255.1 Streptomyces sp. SD15
GGTCGGGCTTCTTCCCGACCACCCGGCCCACCCACCTCGACCTGCCCACCTACCCCTTCCAACGGCAGCGTCACTGGATCGATCTGCCGACGGACGGCCATGCCGACGTCGATTCCGACGCGTCCACCGCTGTGGTCGCCGATCAGCCCGAGGACACCGCTCCCGCCGAGTCCGGCTCGTCGTCGCCGCTGCTGGACCGCCTCACCAAGGCGTCCCGGACCCAGCAGGAACAGATCCTCACCGACCGGATCCGTGCCGAGGTCGCGGTCATCACCGGACGTGTCACCTCGGAGACGGTGGACGGCGACCGCACGTTCAAGGACTTCGGTTTCGACTCCTTCGCCTCCGTCGAACTGCGGAACCGTCTGAGCGCCCTCACGGGCCTGAAGCTTCCGTCGACGCTGCTCTTCAACCACCCGACCCCCACCGCCGTCGCTCGCTACCTCCAGACCGAACTGCTGGGTTCCGAGGAGTCCGGCAGCACCGCCCCCGGTTCCCCGCTCTCTGTCAGCGCGGACGAACCGATCGCGATCGTGGGCATGGCCTGCCGCTATCCAGGAGATGTCCGCGCCCCCGAGGACCTGTGGCGCCTCGTCAGCGAAGGCGTCGACGCCATCACCGACTTCCCCACCGACCGCGGCTGGGACACCGACAGGCTCCTCGATCCCGACCTGGTTCGACCTGGTACGTCGTATGTCGCCAAGGGCGGATTCCTCTCCGACGCGGCGGCGTTCGACCCCGCTTTCTTCGGGATCAGCCCGCGCGAGGCGACGGCGATGGACCCGCAGCAGCGGCTGCTCCTCGAGACCTCGTGGGAGGCGATCGAGCGGGCGGGCATCGACCCGACCGCGCTGCGCGGCAGCCAGACCGGCGTCTTCGTCGGCGCCATGACCCAGGAGTACGGCCCTCACCTGCACGACGGCGCCGCCGGGTTCGACGGGTACCTGCTGACCGGCAACACCGCGAGCGTCGCCTCGGGCCGCATCTCGTACACCCTCGGCCTGCAGGGCCCGGCCGTGACGGTGGACACCGCATGCTCGTCCTCGCTGGTCTCGATGCACATGGCCACCCAGGCGCTGCGCAACGCCGAGTGTGATCTCGCGCTGGCCGGCGGCGTCGCCGTCATGGCTACGCCGGGCATGTTCGTGGAGTTCAGCCGGCAGCGCGGGCTTGCGGCGGACGGGCGGTGCAAGGCGTTCGCCGAGGCGGCGGACGGCACGGCCTGGGCGGAGGGCGTGGGCCTGCTGCTGCTGGAACGCCTCTCCGACGCGCGGAAGAACGGCCATGAGGTGCTGGCGGTCGTGCGCGGCTCGGCGATCAACCAGGACGGCGCCTCCAACGGTCTGACCGCCCCCAACGGCCCCTCCCAGGAGCGCGTGATACGCCAGGCCCTGGCCAGCGCGGGCCTGTCGGCGCAGGAGGTCGACGTCGTCGAGGCCCACGGCACGGGCACGACGCTGGGCGATCCGATCGAGGCGCAGGCGCTGCTTGCCACCTATGGTCAGGACCGGCCGGAGGACCGGCCGTTGTGGCTGGGCTCGCTGAAGTCCAACATCGGCCACTCCCAGGCCGCGGCGGGCGTGGGCGGCGTCATCAAGATGGTCATGGCCATGCGCCACGGCCTGCTGCCGAAGACACTGCACGTGGACCGGCCGTCCTCGCACGTGGACTGGGCCGAGGGAGCGTTGGAACTCCTCACCGAGAACCGGGCTTGGCCGGAGGGCGACCACCCGCGCCGCGCCAGTGTTTCGTCGTTCGGCATCAGTGGCACCAACGCCCACCTCATCGTCGAGCAGGCCCCGGAGGACGAAGGCGTCGCGGGTGGGGGTGTGCCGGAGCCGGTGGTGGTGACGGACGGGACGTTGCCGTGGCTGGTGTCGGCGAAGTCGCGGGCGGCGTTGGAGGAGCAGGCGCGGGGGTTGTTGGATCACCT
>NZ_JBTLMO010000131.1:0-1890 GCF_054462255.1 Streptomyces sp. SD15
CCGACACCTCCCCTGATCAGACCCGTGACGCACGCACTCGACGCGGTTCACGCATTCGGCCTACTCGAACCGTCCATTGAGCACAGTCTGTGATGGTCTGATCACGGGGCGGAGCGCAGTGGATGGCGAGCCCCCGCGACAGGCCCCACCGGGGCTCGGTGGTCGGGAACTGCCCGTAACCGTCCGGGCACCGGGTGACCTCGGGCCCGTCGTGAAGCCTCATCCGGCGGGCTCGGACGCTGGGCGCACGAGGAAGGCATGGCGATGACCGCTGTACGAGACACTGACCGCACACCCAACGTTGACCGAATACCCAGGCGGAGGCTGCGCAGCAGGGTGGCACTGCTGGGTGCCTGCGGGCTGCTGCTGACCGCCCCCGCCGCCTGGCCTGGAGCAGCCCCCGCCGTGACGTGGCCGGCCAGGGCGGACGGCACCGCCACCGACGCGGCCGCCCCGCCAGGACTGCAGCGCTACTACCAGCAGAAGCTCCTGTGGAAGCCCTGCCCTGGCGCCCCTTCGTTCCAGTGCGCCACCGTGAAGGCGCCGTTGGACTACGCCCATCCGGATGCAGGCGACCTTGTCCTGCGGGCCATCCGGAAGAAGGCCACCGGCAACGGCGCACGGATCGGCTCGCTGTTGTTCAATCCCGGCGGACCCGGAGCATCCGCGATCGACTCCTTGGCGGGCGGCCACGCCGACCTCTTCTCCCCGTCCGTGCGAGCCTCCTACGACCTGGTCGCGATGGACCCACGCGGCGTGCAGTACAGCACCCCGGTGGACTGCGACATCAACACGCCCACGACCCCCTCGGGGATCGGCCGCCGCATGTCGGCCGACTCGGCGGAGATCGCCGCCCATGACGCGGTATACGAGCAGTTCACCAACGCGTGCGCCCGGCACGCCGGGCGGCTGCTTCCCCATGTCGGCACCCTGGATGCGGCCCGGGACATGGACGTGCTTCGTGCGCTCATGGGCGATGACCGGTTGCACTACGTCGGCTTCTCCTACGGCACCTACCTGGGCGCGACCTACGCCGATCTCTTCCCATCCCGGGTGGGCCGGATGGTGCTTGACGGTGCCGTCGACCCCACCATCGACGGGTACCAAAACTTCCTGCAGACCGCGGCCGCCTTCCAGGCGGCCTGGGAGTCCTTCGCCACCGACTGCGCCGCCCGCACCGATTGCCCGCTGGGCCACTCCGTCAAGGAGATCAGCCGCAGACTGGACACGCTTCGGCACTCCCTGGACCGCATCCCCCTCCGGCAGGGCAAGGACATCTCCATCGCAGGGGACGACCTGTTCAACGCGGTCACGACGGCGCTGATGGCCTCCGGTTGGGAGCTGCTGCGCGCCGCGCTCCGGGGAGTGCTGGCCGGTGACACCATCGCGCTGCAGCAAATCCTCGGCTCCGCAGACGACACCTCCAGCAATGCCAACGAGGCGTTCGTCGCCATCAGCTGCTTGAGCTCCCCCCTCGCCCCGCGGTTCACCTCCGCGCAGGTCCAGGCGGCGCTGCCGCAGTTCCTGCGCGCCTCGCCCCAGTTCGGCAAGGACTATGCGACCCAACTCGTGCAGTGCACCCACTGGCCCGTCCCGCCGACCCAGCCCGCGCATACCCTCACCGCGCCAGGTGCCGCTCCCATCCTGATCGTCGGCACCACTCGCGATCCTGCCACCCCATACCCCTGGGCCAAGGCGCTCGCCCGCCAGCTCTCCTCCAGCCGCCTGCTCACCTACGACGCCGACGGGCACGCCGCCTACCACCGCGGCAGCACCTGCGTCGACACCTCCGTGGACCGCTATCTGGCACAAGGCCAGCTCCCACCCGCCGGCAAGATCTGCACCTGACAGAACCCCACCCGCCCGACCGCCGGCATGCCGCCCCGGCAT
>NZ_JBTLMO010000132.1:0-1882 GCF_054462255.1 Streptomyces sp. SD15
AAGATCAGCAGGCATCCAACAGATCCTGCCGACACAACACCCAACTGCCAAGCCCCACAACACATTTCATTCTGAAATGATCAGTTAG
Source organism: Streptomyces sp. SD15 (assembly GCF_054462255.1). Classification (NCBI taxonomy): domain Bacteria; kingdom Bacillati; phylum Actinomycetota; class Actinomycetes; order Kitasatosporales; family Streptomycetaceae; genus Streptomyces; species Streptomyces sp. SD15. The sequence goes on from NZ_JBTLMO010000132.1 coordinate 89, forward strand.
TGACTGTTGCCTGGTTCCTGGCGAGCGGACCCCTCCGGCCTTCCGTATCGTCTCCGTGCGGCCTGACGACGCACCTCACGATCAAGTGACCTTTGCTGCGCATCCCTCGATTCAACAAGGGACTCAAGGCTGATCCCGTCGTTATAGTCCTCGCCGGTGAACTGGCGTGAGCCTATTTCTCGATCGACGTCTTCCCACTGCTCACGCAGGTCGGTCAGCCGTTGTTCATCGGTCCTACCGTCATCAGGATCTGGTTCCTGGGCAAGGATGAATTCGTCAAGCTTGGCGTTGAACTCTCGATAGTTCGTCCGGAGATCGTCTAGCTGCTGGGTGGTCTCGTCTCGGAGTTGCTCTATCCCCTGCACAGTGTCCTCCAACTGACCCTTGAGTTGATCGACGCGATCGAGAAGATCAACGTCTGGCCACTCAAGCTGGCCCTCCTTCCAGCTTCCACCTGGTAGAGCACCAACGATGCCAGCCACGGCCAGCACCATGCCCAGCAGGACGAGGGTTGGGACCATGACAACAGCTGACCAGTCCTTGACACCTGCGATCACTCCTACGGCGATCAGTGCAAGACCAGCGATCTCCAGTACGACGCGCTTCATCGATGTCAGCCTCATGCGAAGGGTCATATCAAACTTGTCTGGAGAGCGTAGGAGTAAACCTTGCACTCGTGGCCATTGCGAGGAGATCAAGACGAACGGAGCCGGAGGTGATCTGGGCTGTCCGGCTACAGACGGCTGCCACGCCAGGGACAGCCATCGTCGAAACCCAAACCCGGACTACGATCAATCTCTAGTGCAAGTATATCCAGTTACGCAGAGGGATCCGACAGCCATTCTGAAGTGAGCGTGAGAATCTCGCCAGGATTCTGCCGGGCCTGTCACCAGTACGGAATAAATCCTGCCATCCGGCCCGAGAGATGAGAACACAACTGTGCGCAGAGCACCGTCAGAAGGTTCTCCAGAGTAGTACTCAAGTTCAGCCGGAGAATCCGGGGTATCATTTATCACGTCTAGCCGAATTCTCTTGTAACCCGGATCACTAGACACCTCCCTTTCGGTCGCCTGAATTTCCTTCCACGGAGTTCGACCCTCACCTACAGTTGCCTTAATCTCAATTTCTTGACTTTTCGACTCACCAACATAGACCGCATTCTCGGCATTCACGTCGCGCTTAAAGGAACGCGGCACGTAGAGGGAGAACCCGCTTGGATCTTTGACCCATCTGTAGTTCTTTTTGTTCACGTCGGGAACGTGGCCGGTTTGAGCGAGCCGCCCACTTGGCGGGACAGGGGAATTCGTAGCCTGAAGGGTTACAACCGTCCCAAGGACCGCAGCCAGGAGAGCACCAACGCCAGCAGCGAACAAGTTGCGATACATCCCGTTGCCAAGCTTGACCCGCCCGCCGGCCGCTGCAAGGTTCGCACGTTCGGGCGACGCACGTCTCTTACTCGTTGAAACCGCTTCGGGCGGAGGCTGCTTGCGGCGAGCGTAAGCAGCATCCCGCAGGTTAATACCCATAATTGCAGCTAAGCATCGACGCACGAAACTATATTCGTCTCTCACGCTTCGGCGCTCAGCAGTTGCATCAATTAGAGTTTGGCGATTCAGCCCCAACGTCGCTGCAAATGCTCGCCGTGCCACGTTTGTGCGTGCCATCACGCAGCCCCTTCTTGCCTCACAGCAGACGTAGCAGCCCCCGGTGTTGCAGCGCTACTGAACTTGATCGGGTGATGTCGGGCTATCGGCCTGGCAGTTGAGCGTCAGGTCCGGTAGTTCTGGCTGGGTG
>NZ_JBTLMO010000133.1:0-1675 GCF_054462255.1 Streptomyces sp. SD15
TAGCCTCGATCGTTCATGAGTCCTCGTCGGTTTGCTGACGGGGACTCTGCGTTTGTGTGGTGCGGTCTTTTCGGGGCTGGGGCAGGGCGAGGGCCCGGATCTCGCGTCGGGTGTGCGCCGGGTTCCACTTCACCGGTGGTGGTGCGGGTTGTCGGGACGGTCGAAGTGGCTGGTCAGCCAGGGTTCGGCAGGGCGTGGAGCCTGACGATCGCGTGGCTGATGACTGCGGTCCAGGGCCATCGGGCGGGCAGGCGGAGCCAGCGGCGACGGCTGGTGTTCACGAGCTGCGCGGCGGCGGAGAACAGCCGCAGCCGGAGCTTCTTGACCTCCCAGCGGCGGGCCTCGCCGGTCAGCGCGAGCATCGGCATCCAGGCGAGGACGTCGAGTGCGAGAGAGACGATCTCCAGCCAGATCCGGTTCTGTGCCGTGTCGTGCAGCGGCAGGTTGCGCAGGCCGGTGGCGCGGGCGCCTCGGATGCGGTCCTCGCAGCGAGCCCGCCTGCGGTGACGCAGTTCGAGGTCGGCAAGCTGACCGCCTTTTGTGTTGGTCGCGAAACAGGTCAGCCGCAGCCCGTCGAGGTCGGTGAAGCGCAACTGGGCGCCGGGGTGCGGGCGTTCCTTGCGGACGATCAGCCGCATGCCCTTGGGCCAGGTGCTCAGGTCGGGCATGTCGGTGATCTCCGCGACCCAGGCGCCGGGCCGCTCGGTGCCGCCGGCGTCGTAGGCGGGCGTCCACGCCTTCTTCGGGATCTTCAGGACGGCCTGGTGGATGGCGTCGGTGATGGTCATTCCGACGGAATACGACAGCCACCGCCCCGGCTTGGAGAGCCAGTCGAGGAAGGCGTGGGTGCCGCCGGCGGAGTCGGTGCGGATCAGTGTCTGCCGGCCCCGCCGCAGGTGTCTGGGCAGTTGGGCCAGGGCCAGCTCCGTGGTGGTGATGTGATCGCTTGCGGTGTTTGAGCCTGCGTTACCGGGCCGCAGTAGCGCGGCCACAGGTTCCCCGGAACCGGCCTGGCCGTGGTCGACGAATGCGACGAGCGGGTGATGGCCGAAGGTCTTCTTCCAGGTCGCGGTGGCGTCCTGCTTCTCGGAGTGCGCGAGCACCAGCACGCCGTCGATGTCCACGATCACCTGCCCGTCGGCGGCCGGACCGTCCGCACCGGCCAACTCCCACACCCGCGTGCGCACTTCGGCTCGTGCCGACCGGATCGCAGTGAGGGCCTTCGGGCCGGCTGCGGCGAGGACGTCGACGAGACGGGAGACCGTCGGATCGGAGGCCACCGGGCCGAACACGTCGGGCTCGGCCCGCAGCATGCCGACGTCCGCCAGACAGTCCCCGCCGAGTGCGACGGCCAGAGCCAAGTCCAGCAGGATCTTGCCCGGATCGTGCACCGCCCGCGGTCTGCGCCACGACGCCAGTGCCGCCGATATCGCCGTGTCCAGGCCCACTTTGCGCACCGCCTCGACCAGCAGCACCGCCCCGGCCTGCGAGACCACCCCACGGTCGCCGACCTCGACACGAACACTCGGATACGACCCGCTACGCTTCTTCACCTGGAGAGTGCTTCTTTCCTCGCAGCTGACAGGACCCTCGACAAGTCCCATCGTTGCAGGTCAGCAGCACTCTCCATTTATTTGATCAAGACCTGGACAGGCCCACTCGCGAAAGCCCGGGG
>NZ_JBTLMO010000134.1:0-1505 GCF_054462255.1 Streptomyces sp. SD15
GCGTCCGCGGCCACCGTCGCCGTCACCGTCACCGGCTCGCCCACCACCGACGGATCGGGAGCGGACGTCACCGTGGCGGTCGTCGCGGCCTGGTCCACGGTCTGAGTGTCGGTACCGGTGGAGGCGTTGAAGTCGCCGTTCCCTGCATAGGTGGCGGTGATGGTGTACGGGCTGCCCACCGTGGTGGCATACGTGTGCGTGACCGTGGCCACGCCACCCACCAGGGTCCCCGTCGCGTCGGGCGTCCCGTCGCCGAAGTCGAAGGTGACCGTTCCCGTCGGCGTCCCCGCACCCGGAGCGTCCGCGGCCACCGTCGCCGTCACCGTCACCGGCTCGCCCACCACCGACGGATCGGGAGCGGACGTCACCGTGGTCGCGGTGTCCGCAGCGCCGACCGTGTGCGGGTCGGTGTCAGAGGAGCCTGCGAAGCTGGTGTCTCCGCCGTAGGTGGCGGTGATGGTGAACGGGCTACCGGTCGCCGTGGCGTAGGTGTGAGTTGCCGTGGCCGTGCCGCCCACGACGACTCCGGGGACCGGTGTGGAACCGTCGCCGAAGTCGAAGGTGACCGTCCCCGTCGGCGTCCCCACCCCTGGAGCGGTCGATGTCACCGTCGCCGTGGCCGTCACCTGCTCACCGACCAGGGACGGGTCGGGTGCCGACGTCACCACGGTCGTCGTGGCCGACTGGTTCACCGTGTGGGTGTCGGCGCCGACCGACGGATCGAAGTTGCTGTTGCCGGTGTAGACGGCGTTGATGGTGTGGGGGCCGACCGTCAGGGCACCGGTGGTGACGGTGGCGGTGCCCGCGATGACGGGAGCGCTGAGGACCGGTCCGCCGCTGATGACGAAGAACACCGTCCCGCCGGGCGTACCGGCTCCGGGCGGGGTGGGCGTCACCGTGGCGGTGATCGTCACTTGTTCGCCGAAGACCGACGGGTCGGGAGTCGACGTGACCGCGGTGGTCGTCGCGGCCAGGCCCACGGTCTGAGTGTCGGTACCGGTGGAGGCACTGAAGTCGCCGTTCCCTGCATAGGTGGCGGTGACGGTGTAGGGGCTGCCCACGGTGCTGGTGTAGGTGTGGGTCACCGTCGCCGTCCCGCCCACAAGGGTCACGGTCTCGGCGGGTGACCCGTCCCCGAAGGTGACGATCACGTCTCCGGTCGGTGTTCCTGTGCCGGGTGCCTCGGCGTCCACCACCACGGTGATGTCGACCGGTTGGCCGACCAGCGAGGGGTCGGGGCTGGTGGCGACCGTGGTGGTGGTTCCGGCCGCTTCGACGGTCTGGGTGTCGGTGCCCGAGGAGGTGGTGAAGTTGGCGTCGCCGCTGTAGGTGGCGGTGACGGTGAACGGACTGCCGGTTGTCGTGGTGTAGGCGTGCGTGGTTGTGGCGGTACCGCCGACGACCGGCACCGTCACCGTCGCGCTGCCGTCACCGAAGTCGAAGGTGACCGTCCCCGTCGGCGTGCCCGCACCCGGCGCCACCGGCGCCACGGTGGCAGTGAAACT
>NZ_JBTLMO010000135.1:0-1428 GCF_054462255.1 Streptomyces sp. SD15
CTAGTAGTGCTTCGTTAGGTTCTGGTTCTGGTTCTGCGTGTGGTGAGGGGGCGGCGGCAGGTGGTGCAGGTGCCGGTCCAGCACCTCAGCAGGTCCTGGAGGGTGTCCAGGATCTGGTAGAGGGTCAGGCCGGCGTGTGGGCTTTTGGGTCGAGCCGCCGCAGGGTGAGGAAGGCCTGGGCGGCGGTGACGAGGGTGACGTGGTGGTGCCAGCCGCGCCAGGTGCGGCCTTCGAAGTGGTCCAGTCCCAGGCCGTGTTTGAGTTCGCGGTAGTCGTGCTCGATGCGCCAGCGCATCTTGGCCCACCGCACCAGGTCTGCGATGGGGGTGGTGACCGGCAGGTTGGTCATCCAGTAACCGGTCGGCTGCGCTGCTCGTTCGGGCTGTTCGACGAGCAGGGTCCGCAGCGGCAGCACGCCGTCCCAGCGGTTGCGTCCGCCGCCCTGTTCCTGGGCGGTGCGGCAGGCTTCCTTGCCCGACGGCCTGACCTCGAGCACGGCGAAACGGGAGGTCATGGCGCCCTTGCTGCCCTCACGCCAGGTGACCTGTTCGAACCGGGCGTCGGCGTCCACCAGGCAGGGCAGGGGCCGGGCCCGTTCGCGGTAGCGGGGCAGAGTCGGCGGCCCCAGCCCGCTGTAGGCCGGCTGATACGGCTCGGCCATGGCCGGCCGGGCGATCTCCTTGGGGTCGACGGCCATCACGTATGACCAGCCACGTTCCTCCAACGCCAGCCTGAAGGCCACGCTACGGCCGTAGCCGGCATCGGCCACGATCACCGGCACCCTCGGCAGCCGGTCGGCGAGCTGGTCCAGCAGACCCAAGGCCAGGTGGATCTTGGACACATGCCCGACCTCGTCCGGCACCCCGGCAGCCTGCCTGCGCCTGTGGTCAGCGGCCCATTCCTCGGGCAGGAACAGTTCCCACTCCAGCGGACAGGACGCGGCGTCGGTGGCCGCATGCACGCTGACGGCGACCTGGCAGTTGGCCCGCTTGCCCAACGCCCCGCAGTACTGGCGGGCCACCCCGGCCGAGGCGGTGCCGCACTTGGGAAACGACACGTCGTCGATGACCCATACCTCGGGCCGGATCGCCTCGCACAGCCGTCGGGCGATCCGCTGCCGCACCGGCGTCCACTCCCACGGCGACTGATTCACGAACTGCTGCAGAGCCTGCATGTTGCCGTCCGGCAGCCGCTCGGCCATCGGCTGGATCGACTTGCGCCGGCCATCCAGCATCAAACCCCGCAGATAACACTCGCCCCACCGCCGCTGATCCCGCCGAGGCAGCGAACCAAACACATCAGCAACGAACTCCGACAACTCACCCCGGAGCCGTTCCACCTCCCCCAGCCTCATGCCAGGAAGATGCCCACCACCAGGCGAGATCACCCAAGGTAACGAAGCACTACTAGGGCCTGTCCGGCGGATCA
>NZ_JBTLMO010000136.1:0-1342 GCF_054462255.1 Streptomyces sp. SD15
TGGAGAACTGTCTGGGCTGCGATCCGGGCAGCCTTCCAGCGTGATCGACGACCTTGCGGACGCGACCTGGGACCGTGAACTCGACGACCTCTTCCTCCGGATCGGCCACCGCTTCGGCCGCGCCGACCTGCGACGCCGAATGCGGGACTACGTCCGCGCCCTGCTCGGGCCCGTCGGCCGCAAGAACGGCTGGCAGCTGGCCGAATACGCCGGCCACCGCACCCCCGACGGCCTGCAGCGGCTGCTGAACGGGGCAACCTGGAATGCCGACGACGTCCGCGACGACCTGCAGACATACGTCGCCGAGAACCTCGGCGAAGACGGCGGGGTACTCATCCTCGACGACACAGGTTTCATCAAGAAAGGCACCACCTCCGCGGGCGTCCAGCGCCAGTACTCCGGCACGGCCGGCCGCACCGAGAACTGCCAGATCGGTGTCTTCGCCGCCTACGCCACCACCCGAGGCCGGGCCCTGGTGGACCGCGAGCTGTATCTGCCCAAGTCCTGGACCGACGACCGCCGGCGCTGCCGCGCCGCGAAGATCCCCGATGAGCGGACCTTTGCTACCAAGGGAGAGCTGGCCAAGGTGATGGTGCTGCGCGCGCTCGCCTCGCCGCTGCCGATCTCCTGGGTGACAGCCGACTCCGCCTACGGCCAGGAATGGCGCTTTCGCCGACTGCTGGAAGAGACCGCCATCGGCTACGTCCTGGCCGTCCCGAAGTCCCAGCAGGTGCCGCGGTTCGGCCGCATCGACCACCTGTTCACGCAGGCGCCGGACGAGGCGTGGGAGAAACGCTCGTGCGGCAACGGCGCCAAGGGCCCGCGCGTCTATCACTGGGCGGCCGTCCAGATCCCCGCGATCGAGGACTTCGACGGCGACAGGCCCACGCATCAGCGCTGGGCGCTGGCCCGCCGCAGCATCAGCAGACCCGACGAGATCGCCTACTACCTCGGCTATGCCCCGGCGGACACGGACGTCGACCGGCTGGTGCGGGTCGCCGGGCGGCGGTGGGCGATCGAGGAATGCTTCCAGGCCGCGAAGAACGAATGCGGCCTGGACCAGTACGAAGTCCGCCGCTACGTCGGCTGGATGCGGCACGTCACCCTGGCCATGCTCGCCCACGCCTTCCTCGCCGCCACGGCGGCCCAGGCAGCGGCAAAGGGGGATGCAGAAACGGTTCCGGCACCCTGGTTCCGCTCACCGTGGCGGAAGTGCGCCGGCTCCTGGCAACTCGCTCCGCATCCCGGTCCCGCCGGCCGCTTGGCATTCACGCGGTGAGCTGGTCGCAGTGGCGGCGCAGACGCCAAGCCGTCGCCCGCCACTGCCACTACCGGCGGCGAG
>NZ_JBTLMO010000137.1:0-1293 GCF_054462255.1 Streptomyces sp. SD15
GCCGGTGTGCTTGCGGTAGATGGCGGCGAGGGCCTCGCGTACGGCGGGTGCCATGCGGCGGCCGTCGCCGCAGACGTAGATGTACGCGCCGTCTTCGATGGCCTGCCAGACGGTGTCGGCGGCGCCTGCGATGGCGTTCTGGACGAACCGGGCCGGGTGGCCGGTCACCGCGGAGTAGGCGGTGTGCACCTGGGCGATCCCGGCCTGCTCCCAGGTCTGCATCTCCTGCTGGTAGAAGTAGTCGTGCTGCGGGTGGCGGCAGCCGACGAAGACCTGGGACAGGCCCACCTTGATGCCGTTGTCCTGCTGCGTGGCGCGCTCCTCCAGGAATCCGCGCAGCGGTGCGATGCCGGTGCCCGGGCCGATGAGGACCAGCGGTGTGGTGGGGTCGGCCGGCGGTGCGAAGGTCGGGGAGGGTACGCGCACGTAGCCGTAGAAGACGTCTCCGGGCTCGAGACCGCCGATGTAGGCGGAGCAGGTGCCGCGGTACTGGCCGTCGCCGGAGAGGGCCGGGCCTTCCAGCAGGCCGACGGTCAGGCGCACGTGGCGCGGGTTGGCCAGCGGGGCGGAGGAGATGGAGTAGAACCGCGGGCGGATCGGGCCCATCATGTCGAGGAAGACCGCCAGCGGCAGTTCGACTGCGGGGAAGCGCTCCAGCAGGCCCAGCACGGAGACGCGCTTGCCCAGGATCTCAGTCTGGTAGTGCTCCTGGGATTCGGCGGTGTCGGCCGTGTAGGCCTGCAGCTGCGGCCGGGTCCACGGGCACTGGGTGTGCTCGGCCAGGGTCTGGATCTGGGAGCGGGTGGCCACGTCCTGCAGCTCCACGAACTCGGTGAGCAGCAGGCCTGCGGTGACAGCCGTGCCCACGGGCAGGTGGGTGCGGCCGCCCGCGGGCATGTCCAGGCGCAGTACCTGGTCACGCTCCACGTCCAGGCGGGCGAGGGCGCGGTCGACCAGGGCAGGCTCGTTCTTGGCGAAGACGGCCAGGTGGTTGCCGGTGTCGTAGGTGACACCCTCCGGCAGCTCGATGGTGATGGACTTCGCGGACGGGCGCGGCGGCTCGAGGCTGAAGTCCCACAGCCCGGTCGCGTCGGCCACGAGTTCCTCGTTGGCCACCACGGTCAGCGGGTAGGCCTGCTCGGAGACGATCGCCGGGCGCACATCCGCCTCGGTGAGCAGCTGCACCTCGAAGCGCGGGCCGCTGGCCTGGGAGGTGTCGGCGGCGTACTCCTCGGCCAGGGTGGTCCACAGGGTGTCCATCCAGCGGGAGGCCATGCCGTCGAAGTCACCGGC
>NZ_JBTLMO010000138.1:0-1281 GCF_054462255.1 Streptomyces sp. SD15
TGAGGCGCCCCGAAGTTCTCGGACAGCGGTCCCCATAGGATCGAAGTCCAGAACGGCGGAGAGAGCACGTGGCACAGAAGCGTAGGAAGTTCAGTCCTGAATTTCGGGACGAGGCGGTCAAGATGGTGGTCGTGGAGTCCCGCCCGATCGCCGAGGTCGCCCGAGAGATACAAGTGAACGAGGGAACGCTGGGCACCTGGGTCAGCCGGTACCGGCAGGAGCACGCCGGGGAGGAGCCTCCCCTGAACATCAGCGAACGCGCCCGCCTGCGCGAGCTGGAACGCGAGAACCGGGAACTCCGGATGAAGACCGAGTTCCTGGGAAAAGCGGCGGCCTTCTTCGCCCAGGAATACCGGTGACGGAGAAGTACGAGTTCATCGACGGCGAGGCCGGTAACTTTCCCGTGCAGCAGATGTGCACCTGGGCGGGAGTATCCACGTCGGGCTTCTACCACTGGAGATCGAGGCCATTGTCGGCCACCGCGAAGCGCCGTGCGGAACTGCGGGCCGTCATCCTCCAGGTCTTCTCCGACTCTCAGGAGACCTACGGCTACCGGCGTGTCCACGCCGCGCTCCAGCGGATGAACGTGCAGGCCGGAGTGGAACTGGTCCGTGCGCTGATGCGCGAGCTCGGCCTGGTGCCATGCCAGCCGCGGCCCTGGCGGGCGACCACGATCGCCGATGATGCGGCGCCGGCCACGCCCGACCTGCTGGCCCGTGACTTCACCGCTGACGCTCCCGGGCGCAAACTGGTCAGCGACATCACCTACGTTCACACCTGGGCCGGGTTCCTTTATCTCGCGACCGTCATCGACTGCCACACCAAAGCGGTGGTCGGCTGGGCGATGGCCGACCACATGAAGACCTCTCTCATATCGGATGCACTCGATATGGCGGCCCGGAACATCGACCTCGCCGAAGGCTGCATATTTCATTCCGATCGCGGCAGTCAATACACGTCTCGGGAACTTCGTTCCAAGCTCAGTTCGTTGGGCCTGCGAGCGTCGGTCGGCCGCACCGGTGTCTGCTGGGACAATGCGATGGCTGAATCATTTTTCGGTGCCCTCAAAAACGAACTCGTGCACCGAACTACGTTCCCAACACGCGCACACGCCCACCGGGCTATCGTCCGCTACATCGAGATGTTCTACAATCGAAAGCGCCTCCACTCCGGACTCGGCTACAAGACTCCCGCAGAAGTCCACGCCGAGTACGAGGAGTTGCAGACAGCGGCATAGGCAGAACCCTCAACACCGCTGTCCGAGAAGCGCAGGGCCCCTCA
>NZ_JBTLMO010000139.1:0-1180 GCF_054462255.1 Streptomyces sp. SD15
CTGGACGCGCTGGAGTCCGAGGCCGTCCATATCTTCCGCGAGGTCGCGGGCGAGTTCGAACGACCGGTGATCCTCTTCTCCGGCGGCAAGGACTCCATCGTCATGCTGCATCTGGCACTGAAGGCGTTCGCCCCGGCGGCGGTCCCCTTCACGCTGCTGCACGTGGACACCGGACACAACTTCCCCGAGGTCCTCGAGTACCGCGACCGCACGGTGGAAAAGCACGGACTGCGGCTGCATGTCGCCTCCGTGCAGGACTACATCGACCGCGGTGTCCTCAAGGAGCGCCCGGACGGCACCCGCAACCCGCTGCAGACCGTGCCGCTGACCGAGAAGATCCAGTCCGAGCGGTTCGACGCCGTCTTCGGCGGCGGACGCCGCGACGAGGAGAAGGCCCGGGCCAAGGAGCGCGTCTTCTCGCTGCGCGACGAGTTCTCCCAGTGGGACCCGCGCCGCCAGCGCCCCGAGCTGTGGCAGCTCTACAACGGCCGCCACGCACCCGGCGAGCACGTCCGCGTGTTCCCGCTCTCCAACTGGACCGAGCTGGACGTGTGGCAGTACATCGCCCGCGAAGGCATCGAACTGCCCGAGATCTACTTCGCGCACGAGCGTGAGGTCTTCCAGCGGTCCGGTATGTGGCTGACCGCCGGCGAGTGGGGCGGCCCCAAGGACGGCGAGACGGTCGAGAAGCGGCAGGTCCGCTACCGCACCGTCGGCGACATGTCCTGCACCGGCGCCGTCGACTCGGACGCGACCACGCTGGACGCCGTCATCACCGAGATCGCCGCGTCGCGGCTCACCGAGCGGGGCGCCACCCGCGCCGACGACAAGATGTCCGAGGCCGCGATGGAAGACCGCAAGCGCGAGGGGTACTTCTAGTCATGACCAGCACCACCGAACCCACCGAGCCGCTCTCGGTCGAGCAGCTGTCGTCGACCACCCTGCTGCGTTTCGCCACCGCGGGCTCCGTCGACGACGGCAAGTCCACGCTCGTCGGACGCCTGCTGCACGACTCCAAGTCGGTCCTGACGGACCAGCTGGAGGCCGTCGAGCGCGTCTCGGCCAGCCGCGGCCAGGAAGCCCCCGACCTGGCCCTGCTCACCGACGGCCTGCGCGCCGAGCGCGAGCAGGGCATCACCATCGACGTGGCGTACCGCTACTTCGCGACCGCGCGCCGCCG
>NZ_JBTLMO010000140.1:0-1166 GCF_054462255.1 Streptomyces sp. SD15
GCTACTGAACTTGAATTTGTGATGTCGGTCAGTCGTTCATGGCCAGGCCGGTGCCAGCAAGGCAGCCATCGACCACATCGGGCCGGTACTGGATCTGCTTCAGCTTGCGCTTGACGGCTCGGGTGACCTGGGAGAGATCAGCGGCCGCGAGGTTGCCGATCTCGCGTTTGACCAGCGACCAGATGCCCTCCTGCGGGTTGAGGTCCGGAGCGTAGGTGGGCAGCTGGAACACGGTCAGCCAGTCTGAGTTCCGGTCGATGAAGTCGCGCATGCCGCGGGTGAGATGCAGGCGGACGTTGTCCCAGACCAGCACGATCGGACCGCCGAGCTGGATGCGGGCCCGGACGAGGAGGCGGCAGAAGTCGCGCCATCCGAAGCCCTTCGGCTCGTCCTTGCGGCCCCGGTACTCCCGCAGCCCGTAGATCAGCCTGGACCTGGCCCCCGGCTTGAAGCAGCACATCCCCACCATTGACAGACGGCCACTTCCCCGACTGCGGACCCTCACGACGGGCGTGCGACCGACCCGGCCCCAGGTCCTGGCCCGCGGAGGCGTCATCGATTGCCCGGCCTCGTCCTCGAAGGCGATCCACGCACCCCGGGCCTCCGCTTCTCTTTTACCCGCGGCCAGACCTCCCTCTTCCACATCTCCACCGCGTCGTCGTCCCGCTCGATCGCCCGTCGGGCCGGCTGCTGCCAGGACCAGCCGTGCCGCTTCAGCAGCAGCCAGGTGCCCTCGACCGTGTAGGAGACGTGAAACAGCCGACCGATCAGCGTCTTGATCCTCGCCAGGGTCCACCGCTGATCCGGCCACCCGTGCGAGAGCGGACCGCGCTCCAACTCCCGCTCCAGGCGCTCCATCTGGGCCGGTCCCAGCCTCGGGCGTCCCGGCGAGCCCTTCGACAGGACCCCGGCCTCGCCCCGCTCGCGCCAGGACTTCCGCCACCGCTCCACCGACCGCTCCGACACCCGTAACGCGGCGGCGATGTCCTTGTTCTTCTCCCCGCGCTCGAAGCGTTCTACGGCCTGAAGCCGAACCCGCTCCCGCGCGGCCCTCCCAGCGTCGGTCAGCCCGCCGCCCTGCGCGTATCTCACCCAGCCAGAACTACCGGACCTGACGCTCAACTGCCAGGCCGATAGCCCGACATCACCCGATCAAGTTCAGTAGC
>NZ_JBTLMO010000141.1:0-1074 GCF_054462255.1 Streptomyces sp. SD15
CATCGTGCGCAAGGTGCTCATCGCCAACCGTGGCGAAATCGCTGTCCGCGTGGCCCGGGCATGCCGGGATGCCGGGATCGCGAGCGTTGCCGTGTATGCGGAACCGGACCGGGACGCGTCGCATGTCCGTGCGGCGGACGAGGCGTTCGCGTTGGGCGGTGACACCCCGGCCACCAGCTACCTGGACATCGCCAAGGTGCTCCAGGCCGCCAAGGACTCAGGGGCGGACGCGATCCACCCCGGCTACGGCTTCCTGTCCGAGAACGCCGACTTCGCGCAGGCCGTTCTCGACGCCGACCTGATCTGGATCGGCCCGCCCCCGCAGGCGATCCGCGACCTCGGCGACAAGGTCGCCGCCCGCCACATCGCCCAGCGCGCCGGTGCGCCATTGGTGGCCGGCACCCCCGATCCGGTCTCCGGCGCGGACGAGGTCGTCGCGTTCGCCGAGGAGTACGGCCTGCCGATCGCGATCAAGGCCGCGTTCGGTGGCGGGGGCCGCGGCCTGAAGGTCGCCCGCACCCTCGAAGAGGTCCCCGAGCTGTACGAGTCCGCGGTGCGTGAGGCGGTCGCCGCGTTCGGACGCGGCGAGTGCTTCGTCGAGCGCTACCTCGACAAGCCGCGGCATGTGGAGACCCAGTGCCTGGCCGACTCCCACGGCAACGTGGTCGTCGTCTCCACGCGTGACTGCTCGCTGCAGCGCCGGCACCAGAAACTGGTCGAGGAGGCCCCGGCGCCGTTCCTGTCCCAGGCGCAGGTCGCCGAGCTGTACGCGTCGTCCAAGGCCATCCTCAAGGAGGCCGGGTACGTCGGTGCGGGCACGGTGGAGTTCCTGGTCGGCATGGACGGCACGATCTCCTTCCTGGAGGTCAACACCCGTCTGCAGGTCGAGCACCCGGTCACCGAGGAGGTCGCCGGGATCGACCTGGTCCGGGAGATGTTCCGCATCGCCGACGGCGAGGAACTCGGCTACGGCGACCCGGAACTGCGCGGCCACTCCTTCGAGTTCCGCATCAACGGCGAGGACCCCGGCCGGGGCTTCCTCCCCGCCCCCGGCACCGTCACCACCTTCGCCCC
>NZ_JBTLMO010000142.1:0-1056 GCF_054462255.1 Streptomyces sp. SD15
TGTATTGATCACGAGCGTTGTTGACACTGGTCGGGTCTTGAACGTGGCGAAGACCTCCGGTGGGGTGGGAGCTGTCTAGGAACTCACCGCACGGAGGTCTTCGTGTCTCACCGTAACGCCCGGCTGACCGTCTTCGGGAGGCTTCTGCTGGTCGAACGTGTCGTATCCGGCCGGCCGGTGGCTCACGTCGCTGCCGAAATGGGCATCTCCCGGGCCACCGCCCACAAGTGGATGCGTCGGTGGCGAACCGAGGGCCAGGCCGGCCTGCACGACCGCTCCAGCCGCCCCCGCACGACGCCACATCGGACCCCGGCCGCGACCGAGGCACGAGTATGCGAACTACGGCGAACACGCAAGCTGGGCCCCGCAAGGATCGGCCCGATACTGGGCCTGCCCTCCTCGACCGTGCACCGGATCCTTACCCGCCACGGCCTGCACCGCCTCGCCTGGATCGACCGGCCCACCGGCCAGACCATCCGCCGCTACGAACGCGAGCGGCCGGGTGAACTGATCCACATCGACGTGAAGAAACTCGGCCGGATCCCCGACGGAGGAGGCCACAAAGTCCGTGGGCGGGACGCCGGCCGACCGATCCGCGGCATGGGATTCGACTACATCCACTCCGCGGTCGACGACCACTCCCGCCTCGCCTACAGCGAGATACACCCGGACGAGAAAGTCGCGACCTGCGCGGGCTTCCTCACCCGCGCCGCCGCCTTCTTCCATGCCCACGGCATCACCCGCATCGAACGGGTCCTCACGGACAACGCCTGGGCCTACCGCAAGGGCCTGGCCTGGAAAGACGCCCTCCACCAGCTCGGCGCGACCGGCAAACTCACCCGCGCCTACCGGCCCCAGACCAATGGCAAAGTCGAACGCTTCAACCGCACCCTCCTCGAAGAGTGGGCCTACCTACGGCCCTACACCTCCAACGACGAGCGAACAGCAGCCCTCGACACCTTCCTCCACACCTACAACTACCATCGCTGCCACACCGCACTCGAAGGCCAGCCCCCGATCAGCCGCGTCAACAACCCTGCGGGTCAATACACCTAG
>NZ_JBTLMO010000143.1:0-1048 GCF_054462255.1 Streptomyces sp. SD15
TGTTCTGTCTCGGGAGGTTGTGGACGGGTGAGCCAGGTCTCGGCTGAGGGATCTTGAACAGGTGAGGGCCTTCCGGTTCGGTGTGGATTGCGACGTCTACACCAACAGAAAGGCCCTCGTGCCCCACCGTAATGCACCCCTGACCGAGACCGGCCGTCTGCGCCTGGCCCGCTGCGTGGTCGAGGACGGCTGGACCCTGCGCAGGGCCGCCGAGCGCTTCCAGGTCTCACCGACCACGGCCCAGCGATGGGCCGAGCGCTACCGGCAGTTCGGCGAGGCCGGGATGTACGACCGCTCCTCCCGCCCGTATACGAGCCCGCGCCGCACCCCGACCCGCACCGAGCGCCGCATCATCAAGGTCCGCGTCCTGCGCCGGTGGGGACCGGCCCGCATCGCGCACCTGCTGCGGCTGGTGCCCTCGACCGTGCACCGCATCCTGACCCGATTCGGCCTGGCCCGCCTCACCCACCTGGACCGGGCCACCGGCCGCGTCATACGCCGCTACGAACGCGACCGGCCCGGCGAGCTGGTCCACGTGGACATCAAGAAGCTCGGCAACATCCCCGACGGCGGGGGCCACAAAGTCCTGGGCCGGGCGGCCGGCCGCAAGAAGCGTTCCGGCGTCGGCTACAGCTACCTGCACACCGCCGTCGACGACCACTCCCGCCTCGCCTACAGCGAGATCCACCCCGACGAGCGCAAGGAGACCGCCACCGGCTTTTGGACCCGCGCCCAGGCGTTCTTCACCCAGGCCGGGATCACCGTCGAACGGGTCCTGACCGACAACGGCTCCTGCTACCGCTCACGCGACTGGCGCGAAGCTCTCGCAGCAGCCGGGATCACCCACAAGCGAACCCGGCCCTACCGGCCGCAGACCAACGGCAAGGTCGAACGCTTCAACCGCACTCTGCTGGACGAATGGGCCTACGCCCGCCCCTACCGCTCAGAGGCCGAACGACGCGAAGCGTTCCCCGCATGGCTGCATACCTACAATCACCACCGCGGACACACCGCGCTCGCAGGCAAACCACCCGCCAGCCGCGTCCCC
>NZ_JBTLMO010000144.1:0-986 GCF_054462255.1 Streptomyces sp. SD15
CATGGCCTCGGACATGGCCAGGATGAAGCACCAGGCGATCGTCGGGAACATCGGCCACTTCGACAACGAGATCGACACGGCGGGCCTCGCCAAGGTGCCCGGCATCGTCAAGGACGAGGTCAAGCCGCAGGTCCACACCTGGACCTTCCCGGACGGCAAGGTGATCATCGTGCTGTCCGAGGGCCGTCTGCTGAACCTGGGCAACGCCACCGGTCACCCGTCGTTCGTGATGTCCAACTCCTTCGCGGACCAGACGCTGGCCCAGATCGAGCTGTTCACCAAGCCGTCCGAGTACCCGATCGACGTCTACGTGCTGCCCAAGCACCTCGACGAGAAGGTCGCCCGCCTCCACCTCGACGCCCTCGGCGTGAAGCTCACCACGCTCCGCCCCGAGCAGGCCTCGTACATCGGCGTAGAGGTCGAAGGCCCGTACAAGCCGGACCACTACCGCTACTGAGCCGACCCAGCAGGAGGACCAGGTGTACGACACCCCGGAGGAACACAGCAGACAGTCCCAGGACGTTCCGGCGGCCTCCGCCCCGCCGCTGCGGCTCGCCGGCGTCGACGAGGACGACACCTGGGAACCGTACGTCGTACGCGGCATCGACTGACGTACTCGCGGACGCAGAGGGCGGCGCGCCGCTCTCTGCGTCCCATGGAGCCCACCACGCCGGTCCCGAGGCGGTGCCGGCCGTGGGGGCGCCGGGCACCGCCTCACGCTCCGCGGACCGCCCGGTGCGCCACGCCCGAGGAAGGTTCCCGGTCCTGCCGCCGGGGGTCGGAGGGCCGCCGTCCGCCCAGTCCCGCCCGCTAGGGCCTGTCCGGCGGATCATGCCGGAGACGCGGGGTCTGGTGCGCTGACAAGGCGCCGCTGCTTCCCTCCGACCCGATCCGCCGGACAGGTCCTAGTACTCCAGCAGCGTTTCGCTATCTGGTCTGGTCAGAGGCGTCGTCCGGAGTGTAGTTGGCTGATGGTGTGTCAGGGG
>NZ_JBTLMO010000145.1:0-956 GCF_054462255.1 Streptomyces sp. SD15
CCACCACGGTCGCCACCAGCCCCGACCCCTCGCTGGTCGGCCAACCGGTCGACATCACCGTGGTGGTGGACGCCGAGACACCCGGCACAGGAACACCGACCGGAGACGTGATCGTCACCTTCGGGGACGGGTCACCCTCCGAGACCGTGACCCTTGTGGGCGGGACGGCGACGGTGACCCACACCTACACCACCACAACCGGCAGTCCGTTCACCGTCACCGCCACCTACGGCGGGGACAGCAACTTCGTCTCCTCGACCGGCACGGACACTCAGACGGTGAGCGCGGCGGGGACCAGCACGACGGTGGTTTCGTCGCCGGATCCGTCGGTGGTGGGGCAGTCGGTGAGTTTCACGGCGTTGGTGGCGCCGGTGGCGCCGGGTGTGGGCACGCCGACGGGGACGGTCACCTTCGACTTCGGTGACGGCAGCGCGACGGTGTCGGTGCCGCTGGCCGGTGGCACTGCCACGACGACGCACGCCTACACCACGACAACCGGCAGTCCGTTCACGGTGACGGCCACCTACAGCGGGGACAGCAACTTCGTCTCCTCCACCGGCACCGATACCCAGACGGTGACCGCGGCGGTGACGACCACGACGGTGGTTTCGTCGCCGGATCCGTCGGTGGTGGGGCAGTCGGTGAGTTTCACTGCGACGGTGGCGCCGGTGGCGCCGGGTGCGGGCACGCCGACGGGGACGGTCACCTTCGACTTCGGTGACGGCAGCGCGACGGTGTCGGTGCCGCTGGCCGGTGGCACTGCCACGACGACGCACGCCTACACCACGACAACCGGCAGTCCGTTCACGGTGACGGCCACCTACAGCGGGGACAGCAACTTCGTCTCCTCCACCGGCACCGATACCCAGACGGTGACCGCGGCGGTGACGACCACGACGGTGGCTTCGTCGCCGGATCCGTCGGTGGTGGGGCAGTCGGTGAGTTTCACGGCGACG
>NZ_JBTLMO010000146.1:0-942 GCF_054462255.1 Streptomyces sp. SD15
CGCCGGCCACCGCCCTGAGGCCGCGACGGCGCCTCCGGCACCACCCGCTGGAACAGTTCCCACAACTCGTCCGGCACTAGCCGCTCAACGATCCCTGCCACGACCGGCAGCTTACCCGGCCAAATGAGATGACTTCTAAGCCTTGATTGGTGCGGCCGACCTGGCGGCCTGCTCGATCTTCGCGCAGTAGGCTGCACGGGCTTCCTCGTCGATCTGCTTCTCGAGTTCGGCGCGCAACCCGGTCCGGCCGTCGAGGCCCTCGCGCAGGATATCGGCGTGCCCGGCATGCCGGATGGACTCGCCGAGGACATGGACCATGATGGCGAACAGGTTCGTGTTGGGATAAGGCTCCGGCCACCACGGCACGTGGCCGGGGGCGTCGAGGGGAAGCTCGTTGATCGTCGCGTCCGAGTGTTCCCACGTGCGCCGGTAGAACCCGATGATCTGATCGCGGGTCTCGCCCTCGGTCGCCCACAGATCGCTGCCGTTGGAGTCCTGCCACCGGGGCAGCGGTTCCGGGGAAGGGCGGTCGAAGACCTCGCCGAAGTACCTGGCCTCGACGGTGGCCAGGTGTTTGACCAGGCCGAGGAGGTTGGTCCCGGTCGCTGTCAAAGGCCGGCGGGCGTCGTATTCGGACAAGCCGTCGAGTTTCCAGAGCAGCGCCTTGCGGTCCCGCCGCAGTCTCCCGTGCAGGTTGTCTTTCGCGAATTCATCGATCATGCGGCATGAGCCTGCCATGGGCTGCTCGTGGTCTCAAGATCCCGTACGTGGTCCGCAACGACTGGCAGAGCCGAGGCCTGGCCATGGCCGCCGCCCTGACCTGCTACAAGAAGCTCGCGAAACTTGCCACGTGAGACAACCTCTTACTGATCGTTTCAGAATGAGGTTCGGAGTCGTCTCAAGCAGATGATGCTGCAGGCGAGTTGGAGTAGGCCGAGGTGG
>NZ_JBTLMO010000147.1:0-895 GCF_054462255.1 Streptomyces sp. SD15
CGCGCGGCGTCCAGCGGCTCCTGCATGCCGGCCACCATCCAGGCGAAGCCGGTGCCCCGCCAACCGGCACACCGCGTCATTCCGAAGGAATGCGAAACTCGAATTCGGGACGGTCCCACGGCACGGCAGGCGGGTTCGCAAACGCGGTCCCGGTCCGCACCGCACCAACGCGGTGGTAGAAGTCCTCGGCGGGAACATGCGACACGACCTTGAGACGGTCGAGCCCGGCGGCACGGGCCTCGGACTGCATGTGCGCCACGAGCAGCCGTCCAATACCCCGTCCTTGCGCTTCGTCGGCGACGAACAGCAGGTCGAGCTCCGGTGGCGCGAGGACGAGCGAGTAGAACCCGAGGACCCGGCCTCCATGCTCGTCGGCGCCGACGGCCACAAAGGCGCGGTGGGCCTCGATGTAATCAGGACCGACCCGGTAGCCCGCCACTGCGGCTGCGTACTTACCCTCGTAGGCGCCTGAGCCACGCACGAGCCGCGTGAGCCGTTTGGCATCCCGCGCGACGGCCCTCCGTATCGTGATCGGCTGGCTGATCGGGGAAGTGCGTGAACTCATCGGGAGAGTATTTCGCACCGGGGAGTGCCTTCTTGCGGCGGGTCGGCTGCTCGGGCAGGCGTTCCCGCACCGCTCCCGGGAACCGCTCGCCCAGTCCCCGATCGGCCACGTCACCGCCGCCGAATCGGCCGCCCGCCAGCAGCAACTGGACGCCCGAACCGATGCGGAGGAGCTGGAGAACGGCGTGGTCGACAGCTGCTCTCCCTGGGCCTGCCGTGGCGAAGCCGAGCCGGTACAGGAAAATTCCGAGCCAGCCTCGTGAGGCGGATCATCCTCGACCTGTTCGCCGGCCCCGGCGGCTGGAGCCACGCCCTCACCGTCCCCGGGGCC
>NZ_JBTLMO010000148.1:0-894 GCF_054462255.1 Streptomyces sp. SD15
TAAGAACTCCTAACGAAATGATGTTCGAAGTGGTTGGATCACTCCGGGACCGTTGATCCGGGGGTGCGGGGTGGCTCGGCCGAAGCCGTGGGAAGTCGACGACGAGTTGTGGGCGGTGATCGAGCCGCTATTACCCAAGGTCGAGCGTCGGACCCGGCATCCGGGACGCAAGCGGCATCCGGACCGACTGGTGTTCCAGGGCATCCTGTTCGTGCTGCACACCGGGATCTCCTGGGAACACCTGCCGCAGGAACTCGGCTTCGGGTCGGGCATGACGTGCTGGCGCCGCCTGGCCGAGTGGACCGAGGCCGGGGTGTGGCCCCGGCTGCACGAGGTCCTCCTCGCCAAACTCCGCAGCGCCAACGCCCTGGACTTCTCCCGGGCGGCGGTCGACGGCTCTCACATCCGGGCGTTAAAGGGGGCTCCAAGACCGGACGAAGCCCCGTCGACCGGGGCAGGACGGGCAGCAAACATCACCTGATCACCGACGCCACCGGCATCCCGCTCGCCGCCACCCTGACCGGCGGCAACCGCAACGACGTCACCCAGCTGATTCCACTGCTCCAGGCGGTACCACCGGTGCGGGGCAAGCGCGGACGGCCCCGACGCCGACCAGACGTGGTGCTGGGCGACCGCGGCTACGACCACGACAAGTACCGCCGGCTGGTCTGGGACCTCGGCGTGAAGCCGCTGATCGCCCGCCGCGGTATCGAGCACGGCTCCGGCCTGGGCACCCAACGCTGGGTCGTGGAACGCACGTTCGCCCATCTGCACTGGTTCCGCCGCCTGCGGATCCGCTGGGAGATACGCGACGACATCCACGAAGCCTTCCTCACCCTCGGATGCGCACTCATCTGCTGGCGGCGCCTGAAGTCATTCCGATAGGAGTTCTAA
>NZ_JBTLMO010000149.1:0-887 GCF_054462255.1 Streptomyces sp. SD15
TCGCCCCCGCCGCCCCTACCCGTCCCATCCCGTTCCTGGGGGCTCCGCCCCCAGACCCCCGCCAGGGGCGCTGCGCCCCCTGGACCCCCGCCAGGTATCCCAGCCTGTCCGGCGTTTGAGGACGAGGCCGTTCAGGCCGAAGCGGGGGTCTGGGGGCGAAGCCCCCAGGGGGCGGATGTCGTTGTTTGTCAGGCGGGGCGGAGCCAGATCGTCGCGAGTGGGGGGAGGGTGAGGCGGAGACTGGCGGTGCGGCCGTGGGCGGGGTGGGGTTCGGGTTTGAGGGGGTGGGGGTTGGTGACGTCGCTGCCGCCGTAGCGGGCGGTGTCGGTGTTCAGTGTCTCGTGCCAGGCGGGGATGTCGTCGGGGATGCCGAGGCGGTAGTCGTGGCGGACGACGGGGGAGAAGTGGGAGACGGCGAGGAGGGGGTTGCCGGACGCGTCGTGGCGGAGGAAGGCGAGGACGTTGTCGTCGGCGGCGTCTCCGGCGATCCAGGTGAAGCCGGCGGGGTGGGTGTCGCGTTGCCAGAGGGCGGGTTCGTCGCGGTAGACCGTGTTGAGGTCGCGGACGAGGTCGCGGATGCCGCGGTGGTCGGGTTCGGCGCTGTAGGCGGGGTCGAGGAGCCACCAGTCGGGTCCGTGGGCTTCGGACCATTCGGCGCCCTGGGCGAATTCCTGTCCCATGAAGAGGAGTTGCTTGCCGGGGTGGGCCCACATGAAGCCGAGGTAGGCGCGTGTGGTGGCGCGTTGTTGCCACCAGTCGCCGGGCATCTTGGAGACGAGTGAGCGTTTGCCGTGGACGACTTCGTCGTGGGAGATGGGCAGGACGTAGTTCTCGCTGTAGGCGTAGACCATCGAGAACGTCATCTCGTGGTGGTGGTACTTGCGGTG
>NZ_JBTLMO010000150.1:0-881 GCF_054462255.1 Streptomyces sp. SD15
ACTGATCGTTTCAGAATGAGGTTCGGAGTCGTCTCAAGCAGATGATGCTGCAGGCGAGTTGGAGTAGGCCGAGGTGGAGGTCGGCGCGTATCTCGTAGCGGATGCGGAGTCGTTTGAATTGGTGGAGCCAGGCGAAGGTGCGCTCGACGACCCAACGGGTCTTGCCGAGTCCGGAGCCGTGCGAGGTGCCGCGACGGGCGATCTTCGGGGTGATTCCACGGGCCCGGATGAGGCGGCGGTACTTGTCGAAGTCGTAGCCGCGGTCGGCGAACAGCCGTCGGGGGCGTCTGCGTGGCCGGCCGCGCAGACCGCGGATGGGCGGGATGGCGTCCAGCAGCGGCATGAGCTGAGTGACATCGTGACGGTTTCCGCTGGTCAGTGAAATGGCGAGCGGAGTTCCGTGGCGGTCGACGATCAGGTGATGCTTGCTGCCGGGCCGGGCCCGGTCGACCGGCGAAGGCCCGGTGTGAGCCCCCCTTTCAGAGCCCGGACGTGCGAGCCGTCGATCGAGGCGTCGTCCATGTCCAGCAAGCCCGCGGCCCGCAGCTCGGCCAGCAGCACCTCGTGCAGCTGCGGCCAGACACCCGCTTCGGTCCAGTCCCGCAGACGTCGCCAGGCCGTCACGCCGCTGCAGCCGACCTGTTCCGCGGGAACGTCCCGCCAGCTCACGCCCTTGCACAGCACGTAGACGATGCCGCGCAGCGCAGCCCGGTCATCCGCAGGCAACCGCCCGGGATACCGATACCGCCTGAGCGGACGAGCCGGCAACAGCGGGGCCACACGTTCCCACAGGTCATCAGGCACAAGATCAGCAGGCATCCAACAGATCCTGCCGACACAACACCCAACTGCCAAGCCCCACAACACATTTCATTCTGAAA
>NZ_JBTLMO010000151.1:0-875 GCF_054462255.1 Streptomyces sp. SD15
GTGAGCCGTTTCCCACCTGAGGCGGCTGCCCACGAGTTGGACGACCCAGTGAAACAGCGAAGCTCCTGGTAGACGGTTTCACGACCAAGATCAACCGTGCTGCCAGGAGTTTCGTGTGCTTGTCTACCCGTCAGCGATCAACCTGTCCAGCCGCACTCTGCGCTACCTGACCGAGCAACTCACCGTTCGGCGGGGTGAGATCGGCACGCGGTGGCGACGGCGGGCGGCCGGACGGCAGGCCCTGCTCGCGCTGGCCCATCTGCGCTGCGGTGACACCTGTGCTCAGCTCGCCGCCGGATTCGGTATCGGGATCGCCACCGTCTACCGCTACATACGCGAGGCCGTCGACGTCCTGGCCGCCCTCGCGCCGGACCTGGCCGAGGCGATGAAGACGGCCCGGACGAAAGCATGCGTGATCCTGGACGGCACGCTGCTGCCGATCGACCGGATCGCCGCCGACACCCCGTACCACTCCGGCAAACACAAACGCCACAGCATGAACGTGCAGGTCCTGACTGATCCGTTCGGCCGCCCGCTGTGGGCGCTCGCCCGCCCTGCCCGGCTCGACCCACGATCTGACGGCCGCCCGCCCCCACGGCATCATCGACGCACTCGCTGCCGGCGGACTGAAATGCTGGGCGGACAAGGCATATCAGGGCGCCGGGCACCCGGTCCGCGTCCCGTTCCGGGGCCGCCGCCTCAAGCGATGACAGCGGCGCCACAACACCACCCACACCAAGATCCGCTGCGTCGGCGAGCAGGCCATGGCCGTCCTGAAGGGCCGGCGCCTCCTGTGCAAGCTCCGCTGCAGCACGACCCGCATCACCGACATCGTGAAGGCCGTACTCGTCCTTCACCGCTCCTCAACGTCAGGT
>NZ_JBTLMO010000152.1:0-865 GCF_054462255.1 Streptomyces sp. SD15
TTCCAGCAGTCGTACACGTACTTCACCTGGCGCAACACCAAGGACGAGCTGACCGAGTACCTCACCGAGCTGTCGGGGGAGGCCGCCGCGTACATGCGGCCCAACTTCTTCGTCAACACCCCGGACATCCTGCACGAGTTCCTTCAGCACGGCGGGCGTCCGGCCTTCGAACTGCGGGCGGTACTCGCCGCGACGCTGTCACCGACGTGGGGCGTCTACAGCGGTTTCGAGCTCTGCGAGAACACCCCGCTGCGCAAGGGCAGCGAAGAATACCTCAACTCCGAGAAGTACCAACTGCGTCCGCGTGACTGGGAGTCGGCGGAGTGTGACGGTCGTAGCATCGCGCCATTGATGGGTGAGCTCAACGCGATCAGGCGGCGCAGTCCGGCGCTGCGGCAGTTGCGCGACCTCCACTTCCACCACACGGACAAGGAGGCGGTGATCGCCTACTCGAAGTCCGCCTCGGACGCACGCGGTTCGAACACGGTTGTGGTGGTGGTCAACCTCGACCCCCACCACACCCAGGAGGCCACGGTCTCGTTGGACATGCCACAACTCGGCCTGGACTGGCACGAGTCCGTGCCGGTGCGCGACGAGCTCACCGGCGAGACCTACTACTGGGGCAGGACCAATTATGTGCGCCTCGAGCCAGGGCGTAGGCCCGCGCACATTCTCACCGTCCTGCGACCGTCCTCACCGCAGATCGGAGGGTCACCCACCACATGATCGTCAACGAGCCCGTCCCGGACACGTTCGAGGACACCCCGGCCAGGGACCGCGACCCCGATTGGTTCAAACGCGCCGTCTTCTACGAGGTCCTGGTCCGCTCCTTCCAGGACAGCAACGGCGACGGCATCGGCGACCT
>NZ_JBTLMO010000153.1:0-841 GCF_054462255.1 Streptomyces sp. SD15
TTCCAGCAGTCGTACACGTACTTCACCTGGCGCAACACCAAGGACGAGCTGACCGAGTACCTCACCGAGCTGTCGGGCGAGACGGCGGCCTTCATGCGCCCCAACTTCTTCGTGAACACGCCGGACATCCTGTCCGACCATCTCCAGCAGGGTGGACGGCCCGCCTTCGAGGTGCGCGCCATCCTTGCCGCCACCCTCTCACCGGCCTGGGGGATCTACGCCGGCTACGAGCTCTGTGAGAACACTCCGGTCCGGGCGGGCAGCGAGGAATACCTGCACTCGGAGAAGTACCAACTGCGGCCGCGCGACTGGGAGTCGGCCGCACGCGAGGGCAGCACGATCGCACCGCTGATCACCCGGCTGAACCGGATCAGACAGCACCACAAGGCCCTCCACGCACTGCGGAACCTCCACTTCCACCCCATCGACAACGACGCCCTGATCGCCTACAGCAAACGCGCGGGTGACGACACGATCGTGGTGGTGGCCAACCTCGATCCCCACCACACCCAGGAGGCCACGGTCTCGTTGGACATGCCGCGACTCGGCCTGGACCGGCACGAGTCCGTGCCGGTGCGCGACGAGCTCACCGGCGAGACCTACCACTGGGGCAAGGCCAACTTCGTGCGACTGGGACCGGGCAGTGCGCATGTGCTCGCCGTCGGCCCCTCACCGCAGATCGGAGGGTCACCCACCACATGATCGTCAACGAGCCCGTCCCCGACACGTTCGAGGACACCCCGGCCAGGGACCGCGACCCCGAATGGTTCAAACGCGCCGTCTTCTACGAGGTCCTGGTCCGCTCCTTCCAGGACAGCAACGGCGACGGCATCGGCGACCT
>NZ_JBTLMO010000154.1:0-815 GCF_054462255.1 Streptomyces sp. SD15
GTGCCCGCACCCGGCGCCACCGGCGCCACGGTGGCAGTGAAACTCACCGACTGCCCCACCACCGACGGATCCGGCGAGGACACCACCGTGGTGCTGGTCCCGGCCGCGGTCACCGTCTGGGTGTCCGTGCCGGTCGAGCCGGTGAAGTCGCCGTCTCCGCCATAGGAAGCGGTGACAGTGAACGGGCTGCCGGTTGTCGTGGTGTAGGTGTGGGTCACCGTCGCCGTACCGCCCACCAGGGTGCCGCTCTGGGCCGGCGACCCGTCACCGAAGTCGAAGGTGACCGTCCCCGTCGGCGTGCCCGCACCCGGCGCCACCGGCGCCACCGTCGCCGTGAAGCTCACCGACTGCCCCACCACCGACGGATCCGGCGACGAAACCACCGTGGTGCTGGTCCCCGCCGCGCTCACCGTCTGAGTGTCCGTGCCGGTCGAGCCGGTGAAGTCACCGTCACCGCCATAGGAAGCGGTGACAGTGAACGGGCTGCCGGTTGTGGTGGTGTAGGTGTGGGTCACCGTCGCCGTACCGCCCACCAAAGTCACCGTCTCGGCCGGGCTGCCGTCGCCGAAGTTGATCGTGACATTCCCCGTGGGCGTGCCGGTCCCCGGCGCGACCGGCGCCACCGTCGTGGTGATGGTCACCTCCTCGCCGACCGTCGACGGATCCGGCGACGAAGCCACCGTGGTGCTGGTCCCAGCCGCGCTCACCGTCTGGGTGTCCGTGCCGGTCGAGGAAACAAAGTTGCTGTCACCGCCGTAGGAGGCGCTGATGGTGAACGGACTGCCGGTTGTCGTGGTGTAGGTGTGGGTCACCGT
>NZ_JBTLMO010000155.1:0-810 GCF_054462255.1 Streptomyces sp. SD15
CCGCAGGTCCAGTTCCGTCGGCTGGGCGAAGCGGGAGAAGTTGTGGACGCAGAGGACGAGGTCGTCCTTGTATTCGCGCAGGAACGCGATCACCGCCGGGTTCGACGACTGGAGTTCCGTGTAGGAGCCGAGGCCGAAGGCCTTGTTCTGTTTGCGGATTTCGATCATGCGGCGGGTCCAGTGCAGCAGCGAGGACGGCGAGGACATCGACGCTTCGACGTTGGTGACCTGGTAGCCGTAGACCGGATCCATGATCGTGGGGAGGAACAGGCGGCCGGGGTCGGAGGAGGAGAAGCCGGCGTTGCGGTCCGGGGTCCACTGCATGGGCGTGCGCACCGCGTCGCGGTCACCGAGCCAGATGTTGTCGCCCATGCCGATCTCGTCGCCGTAGTAGAGGATCGGCGAGCCGGGGAGGGACAGCAGCAGGGCGGTGAACAGTTCGATCTGGTTGCGGTCGTTGTCCAGCAGCGGGGCCAGCCGCCGTCGGATGCCGATGTTGGCGCGCATCCGCGGGTCCTTGGCGTACTCCGCGTACATGTAGTCGCGTTCCTCGTCGGTGACCATTTCGAGGGTCAGCTCGTCGTGGTTGCGCAGGAAGATGCCCCACTGGCAGCCGGACGGGATCGCCGGGGTCTTCGCCAGGATTTCCGACACCGGATAGCGCGACTCACGCCGCACCGCCATGAAGATGCGGGGCATGACCGGGAAGTGGAACGCCATGTGGCACTCGTCGCCGCCGGACGGGAAGTCGCCGAAGTAGTCGACCACGTCCTCCGGCCACTGGTTCGCCTCGGCCAGCAGCACCGTGTC
>NZ_JBTLMO010000156.1:0-804 GCF_054462255.1 Streptomyces sp. SD15
ACCGTCTACCAGGAGCTTCGCTGTTTCACTGGGTCGTCCAACTCGTGGGCAGCCGCCTCAGGTGGGAAACGGCTCACGGTCTTTCTCGTCCGTACGAGGAGTTTGTCTTGGGGGCTGTCACCTGAGACCGGGTAACCGGCGTATGGGTGACACGCAGCCGAGTTCCGCGTGGCGCTGAGGGGATGATCCGCAGAGGACCATGCGGCCCGGGGCGCTGCGGTGCTGTGGTCGCTGGGTGGAATGAACACCGGCGTGCATCGACGGCGCAGACGGTGTTCTTGCGCAGCCCGCGGACCAGGGCCGGCAACGGCACCGGGGGATTCCGGTCTGCGGCCGGGTTCGACACCCCGAACGCGGGACGGGCGGGTGATTGCAGGCGGCGTGCGCCAGGCCCTGTTGGGCATCGCTGGGCTGCGCGCCTCCCTTCAGCGGCGAACTGACCATTCCTTGCGTGACAGCCTGCGCCGGCACAGCGCGTGGTGAGGTCCCCTGGCCGAAGGACGGTGACCGAGCCTTCGGGATCAGGCGTGGAAGCTCATGTCACAAGGTCCATGCCTGCCCGGTCTAACAAGTTGAGCCGAGAAATGAAAGAGGTGTGCCGTGCGCGAGAACTCAGCCATCGGCTACTGCAGCCACCTCCCCGGCACAGGATCGTGCGTGGTGGCACCTTGCCATCGGTACGCCGATACCGCTGAAGCCCTCCTGAACTGCGACGAAGCTGATGTGTGCGGCCGCGTTGTCGGGTGCCGTGCGAGAGGGAGGATGCCGTATGGACCATGCTGACGCGGTGCCGATCGCGGAGTT
>NZ_JBTLMO010000157.1:0-798 GCF_054462255.1 Streptomyces sp. SD15
CCAGTGACGCTGCCGTTGGAAGGGGTAGGTGGGCAGGTCGAGGTGGGTGGGCCGGGTGGTCGGGAAGAAGCCCGACCAGTCGACCGGGGCGGTGGCGGTGGTGTGGGTGTGGGCGGTGGCGAGGGAGGTCAGCACGCGCTGCCAGGTGTCGTCGTCCCGGCGCAGCGTGCCGGTGACGGCGACCTCGCCGGTGCCCGTGTGACCCTCGACGGTCTCCTGCAGGGGGTGGGTGAGCACCGGGTGAGGGCTGACCTCGACGAACAAGGTGTACCCGTCGTCCAGCAGAGCACCGGTGGCGGCCTGGAAGTGGACAGCGGTGGCCAGGTTGTCGTACCAGTACTCGGCGCCCATCACCGTCGTATCAGCCATCGGCCCACCCAGATGACCGCCAACAGTGGAATAGAACGCAACACCGGCCAAACGCGCCTCGACCGGAGCCAGGGCACCCAGCAACTGATCGCGAAGCGGGTGCACGTGAGACGTGTGAGAGGCATAGTCGATGGGGACACGACGGGCACGAACGCCCTCGCCCTCGCAGTGAGCCAACAACTCCTCGACCGCGGCAATGTCACCCGCGACCACAGTGGCCGACGGCCCGTTGACCGTAGCCACGACCAGCCGCCCCTCCCACCGGCCGATCAAATCCTCCGCGTCCACCAGAGGCAACGGCAGAGAGACCATGCCACTGCGACCCGCGATCTGGGAGAGAGCCCGAGAACGCAACGCCACAATGCGAGCGGAGTCCTCAAGAGTGAGGATGCCTGCGATGTGCGCGGCAGCGATCTCACCCTGGGAATG
>NZ_JBTLMO010000158.1:0-795 GCF_054462255.1 Streptomyces sp. SD15
GTGCCGGACGAGTTGTGGGAACTGTTCCAGCGGGTGGTGCCGGAGGCGCCGTCGCGGCCTCAGGGCGGTGGCCGGCGTCGGCACGGCGACCGCGAAGTGCTGGCCGCAATCGTCTTCGTGGCGACCTCTGGCTGCACGTGGCAGCAGCTGCCGACCGCGTCGTTCGGGCCGTCCGGCGCGACGGCTCACCGACGGTTCACCGAGTGGACGAAGGCCCGAGTGTGGGCCAAACTCCACCGCCTGGTCCTCGACGAACTCGGGGCCCGCGGCGAGTTGGACTGGTCCCGGTGCGCGATCGACTCGGTCAACATGCGGGCCTTGAAAAGGGGGAGCTGACAGGCCCGAATCCTGTAGACCGGGGCAAGTACGGGTCAAAGATCCACTTGATCACGGAGCGGAACGGATTACCCCTGTCCGTCGGCATCTCGGGCGCCAACACGCACGACAGCCAGGCACTGATCCCACTGGTGAAGGGCATACCGCCGATCCGCTCTCGCCGGGGACGCCGGCGACGCAGGCCCCACAAACTCCACGCCGACAAGGGCTACGACTACAATCACCTGCGGCGATGGCTATCCGCCCGAGGCATACGGCACCGCATCGCCCGCAGGGGCATCGAGACCTCGCAGCGACTCGGCCGCCACCGTTGGACCATCGAACGCACCATGGCCTGGCTCGCCGGATGCCGACGTCTGCACCGCCGCTACGAACGCAAAGCCGACCACTTCCTCGCCTTCACCAGCATCGCCTGCACCCTCATCTGCTATCGCAGACTCACCAAATGAGATGACGTCT
>NZ_JBTLMO010000159.1:0-770 GCF_054462255.1 Streptomyces sp. SD15
CTGTACGGCGCGTGGTACGAGTTCTTCCCGCGCTCGGAGAGCGGACGGCTCGACCCGCCGGTCCACGGCACGTTCCGTACCGCCGCCGAACGCCTGCCCGCCATCGCCGCGATGGGCTTCGACGTCGTCTACCTGCCGCCGATCCACCCCATCGGCGCCACCTACCGCAAGGGCCCCGACAACACGCTCTCCGCGGGCCCGTACGACGTCGGTGTGCCCTGGGCGATCGGCTCCCCGGAGGGCGGGCACGACGCGATCCACCCGGATCTCGGCACGATCGACGACTTCGACGCGTTCGTACGCCGGGCGGAGCGCGAGGGTATGGAGATCGCCCTCGACTTCGCGCTCCAGTGCTCCCCCGACCATCCGTGGGTGCAGAAGCATCCGGAGTGGTTCCATCACCGGGCGGACGGGACGATCGCGTACGCGGAGAACCCGCCAAAGAAGTACCAGGACATCTACCCGATCGCCTTCGACGAGGACATGCCCGGGCTGATCGCCGAGTGCGTGCGGCTGCTGCGTTTCTGGATGGGCCACGGCGTCCGGATCTTCCGCGTCGACAACCCGCACACCAAGCCGGTCGTCTTCTGGGAGCAGGTCATCGCGGACATCAACCGCACCGACCCGGACGTGATCTTCCTGGCCGAGGCGTTCACCCGGCCCGCGATGATGCACACGCTCGGCGCGATCGGCTTCCAGCAGTCGTACACGTACTTCACCTGGCGCAACACCAAGGACGAGCTGACCGAGTACCTCACCGAGCTGTCGGG
>NZ_JBTLMO010000160.1:0-691 GCF_054462255.1 Streptomyces sp. SD15
CGTAGCGGAAATGCGTGGCATGGACGCGTCGTCAACCCCTCTGACCTGGGGTTTGAGAGCCAGGTCACACAAGGCACTTTCTCCCCGGATGCGACCACCACTAGTAAAAGGGGTCATTGCAGACACCCCCGGAGCCTGTTTCTCTGGAGCAGTCGCCAGGCGCTGCGAGCCCACCCGGGCCGCGGCGCCCACGTACGCCCCGCCCCACCACGCACCACGGGGTCACGGCATACAGCGACCGCCCTGTACCCGAAGAAAGGTTCTACGCGTGTCCGTCTCCATCATTCGCCGCGCCGTCACCTCTCCGAAGAAGGTCCTCACCGGTGCCGCCGTGGCCGCCGCCACCACCGGCATGATCCTGGCCGCGGCCCCCGCACAGGCCGCCACCACCTCGGCCTCCTCCGCTCAGGCGATCGCGCACCGGATGATCCCGGACGCCGCGCAGTTCAAGGCCTTCAGCAACATCGTCTCCCACGAGAGCGGCTGGAACCACACCGCCAAGAACGCCTCCTCCGGCGCCTACGGCCTCGTCCAGGCCCTCCCCGCCTCGAAGATGGCCTCCGCCGGCTCCGACTGGAAGACCAACCCCGCCACCCAGATCAAGTGGGGCCTGGACTACATGAACTCCCGCTACGGCAGCCCCGTCGGCGCCTGGAACTTCTGGCAGACCCACCACTGGTACTGAGCAACC
>NZ_JBTLMO010000161.1:0-686 GCF_054462255.1 Streptomyces sp. SD15
CGGATGGTTTAGCGGCGAGCGGCCGGTGGGGACTGCGCACCGGCACGGTGGCGGCACGCCGGGTGGGCTTGGCGACGGGCGGCCGGTGGGCAGTGCGCATCTGCCGAGCGGCGGCGTGCCGGATGGGCTGGCTTAGCGGGGGAGGGCCGGACGCTGGTGGTGAGTCCTCTGCCGGGGACCCTTCTCGGAAACCGTGAACACTTTCGCGGAAAGTGTTCACGGTTTCCGGCACCCATGGCGTGGAGGAGACGGTGCCGGCCAGATTCGCCCACAGCATCAGGGGATCTGGCGCCAGCCGGACGAGGGGGCTACGCACCGACGCGGTGGCGGCACACCGATGAGGTGCGGTGGCGTGCGGTGCGGTGCGGTGCGGTGGGGTGGGGTGGGTGGAGCGGAGTGCGGCAGGTGGTCGGGGGGCAGGGGCGGGCGGTGGTCCGGACTGCGAGGAGTCTTCTCCGGGGTGCGGATGCGGATGCGGTGAGCGGGGCATCGCGCAGCAATTGGCAAATTTGGGCCAGCCCGCGCAAGGAAAACCCCAGGTCGGCAGCCGCAGGCATGGCCCAAACTCACCAATTACCCCCGAAGGCGTGATCGGTGAGGCCGGTGTGACAGATGAGGGGCCGCATCTCCCATCCTCCCGCCCGCACCGCCTCGAACCCACCGGCCCTCCGCCGCTTGGCCCACCC
>NZ_JBTLMO010000162.1:0-642 GCF_054462255.1 Streptomyces sp. SD15
GAGCCAGTCGCGGACGCCGGCCAGGACGTGGGGGCCGGCGTCGGTGTCGGTGCCGCGGACGATGTCGGCGATGGTGATCGCGGCGAGTGCGTGGCGCCAGGCCCTGTCTGCCGATCCCATGGCCCGGGCGATCGTGCACGGGGCGGTGCAGGCTTCCGCCGGCGCTCCCAGCGGGCCGCGCCGGCGGATCTCGGTGCACACGAAGGCGGCGGTCGGCCCGTCGATGGCCTCGACCACGTCGAGCAAGGTGATGCTCTCCGGGGTGCGGGTCAGTGCGTAGCCGCCGGACTTGCCCTGGACGGAGTGGATGAGGCCGGCGCGGGCGAGGCACTGGAGCTGTTTGGCGAGGTAGCTGCCGGAGACGTCGTGCAGTTCGGCGAGTCTGGCCGCCGGGACGGGCCTGCTGCTCGTGGTGAGGACAACGCAGCAGTGCAGCGCCCACTCGACGCCGCCGGACATCTTCATCGTTCCGCCCGCCCTTTACTCGGCCATTTCCTATCCGAGTATAGTTCTCGGACAGGTGGTGTCCGGGTTTGGCTCGGCGGCCCGACCGGACAAAAGCCTGAACGAGATCAGCCTCGCAAGGAAAGTGTGATGAACATGACGATCGCCGTAATGGGGGGAACCGGACGCGTCGGCTCG
>NZ_JBTLMO010000163.1:0-640 GCF_054462255.1 Streptomyces sp. SD15
CTTCCTGACAGTGTCGCCCGGGCTGGGCACGGGGAACGCGCTGGTGGTGATGCTGCTGGTGCAGCTCGGGTGGTGGCGGTGACGCGGCTGCTGAATCTGCGGCCGCCCCGGGTGGTCGGCTGAGACGCGGGTGCTCGGCCGAGAGCTGAGCGGGACCGGCCGCGCCCGGTACGGCAGCAGGGCCCGGACCGCGCGTCGCGGTCCGGGCCCTGCCCCATGCGGTGCCGCCCTGCGGCGGCGGTGCGTCAGCTCTGTGCGGTGTCGTCGCTCGTCTGCCCGGCGCCCTCGGCTGCGCCTGCCTTCTCGCGCATCTTGCGCACCAGCTCCGCCTTCTGGTCGGCTGCACCCTGGCGGTCGAGGTTGCGGTGCGGACCGTTGTTCTGCCGTTCGGCGCGGGACAGCTTCTTGCGCTGGCCGCCGCCCATGCCCACGGGGTTGTTGATGTTCTTGCTCACGGTCACGGGTTCTCCCGGTATTGATGTGAAGTGATCTACGGATTCATCGGTGGGGGACGGGCGGCGACGTCGAAGGACGTCAGCAGGGGCCCATCACGCTCTCACTCGTAAATCGGCGTCTGGAAGAACATGACAAAGACGTTACCCGGTTCCGTCGGACCCGCACACCAAGTTTTTCGCCGTCC
>NZ_JBTLMO010000164.1:0-603 GCF_054462255.1 Streptomyces sp. SD15
CCAAGCGCTGGCAGGACGTGGAGGAGCTGCTCGCCGCCGGGATCGACGTGATCTCGACCGTCAACATCCAGCACCTGGAGTCGCTGGGCGATGTCGTCGAGTCGATCACGGGCGTACGGCAGCGCGAGACGGTGCCGGACGAGGTCGTACGGCGGGCGGACCAGATAGAGCTGGTCGACATGTCGCCGCAGGCGCTGCGCCGCCGGATGGCGCACGGCAACATCTACAAGTCGGACAAGGTCGACGCGGCGCTGTCCAACTACTTCCGGCCCGGCAACCTCACCGCGCTGCGCGAGCTGGCGCTGCTGTGGGTCGCGGACCGGGTCGACGAGTATCTGACGGAGTACCGCAGTGAGCACCGGGTCTCGAAGATCTGGGGCTCGCGGGAGCGGATCGTGGTCGGACTGACCGGTGGTCCGGAGGGGCGCACGCTGATACGCCGTGCCGCGCGCCTTGCGGAGAAGGGCGCGGGCGGCGAGGTGATGGCCGTCTACATCGCCCGCAGCGACGGCCTGACCTCGGCCTCGCCCAAGGAACTCGCCGTCCAGCGCACCCTGGTCGAGGACCTCGGCGGCACCTTCCACCACGTCATAGGCGAAGACA
>NZ_JBTLMO010000165.1:0-575 GCF_054462255.1 Streptomyces sp. SD15
GGGCGGCCGATGGGCACGGCGGTGGCGCCGGGGAGGATCTGGCCGGCGGTGACGTCCACGGACGCTTCGGTCGGCCCGTACAGATTGTGCAGGGCCGCACCGGGCAGCACCTGATGGAACCGCTCGGCCAGTGACACCGGCAGGGCCTCGCCGCTGCACATCACCTGACGCAGGCTCCCGTCGCAGCCCGCCGCCCTCGGTGCGTCGAGGAAGGCCTGGAGCATCGATGGCACGAAGTGGCTGGTGGTGATCCCGCAGTCCTTGATCAACCCGGCCAGATACGCCGGATCCTTGTGCCCCTCCGGCCTGGCGAGCACCAGGGTCGCCCCCGTGATCAACGGCCAGAAGAACTCCCACACCGACACATCGAAGCTGGACGGAGTCTTCTGCAGCACCCGGTCGGCGGGGGTGAGGCGATAGGTGTCCTGCATCCACAGCAGGCGGTTCACGATCCCCGCCTGAGGCACCACCACACCCTTGGGACGCCCGGTGGAACCGGAGGTGTAGATCACGTACGCCGGGTGACGCGGATCGTACGACCTCGGCAGCTCACCGCACGGCCCCTCGGGCAGACC
>NZ_JBTLMO010000166.1:0-556 GCF_054462255.1 Streptomyces sp. SD15
CGGCGGTGACGACCACGACGGTGGCTTCGTCGCCGGATCCGTCGGTGGTGGGGCAGTCGGTGAGTTTCACGGCGACGGTGGCGCCGGTGGCGCCGGGTGCGGGCACGCCGACGGGGACGGTCACCTTCGACTTCGGTGACGGGTCGCCGACCCAGAGCGGCACCCTGGTGGGCGGTACGGCGACGGTGACCCACGCCTACACGACCACAACCGGCAGTCCGTTCACCGTCACCGCCACGTATGCCGGGAACAGCAACTTCGCTGGTTCCTCGGACACCGACACGCACACCGTCAGTCAGTCGGCCACGACCACGACGGTCACGTCCGCGCCGGATCCGTCGACGGTCGGCGAGGAGGTGACCATCACCACGACGGTGGCGCCGGTCGCGCCGGGGACCGGCACGCCCACGGGGAATGTCACGATCAACTTCGGCGACGGCAGCCCGGCCGAGACGGTGACTTTGGTGGGCGGTACCGCGACGGTGACCCACACCTACACCACGACAACCGGCAGTCCGTTCACCATCAGCGCCTCCTACGGCGGTGACAGCAACTT
>NZ_JBTLMO010000167.1:0-551 GCF_054462255.1 Streptomyces sp. SD15
CTCCCTTCCTGGCGCCCCGGTCTGACGTACCGCCAGCTCGCCGACCAGCTCCCCGCCTACGTCTCGGACCTGGGCTTCACCCACGTGGAGCTGATGCCGGTCGCCGAGCACCCCTTCGGCGGATCGTGGGGCTACCAGGTCACCGGCTTCTACGCGCCCACCGCACGGCTGGGCACCCCGGACGACTTCAAATACCTCGTCGACGCCCTGCACCGGGCCGGGATCGGCGTCCTCATGGACTGGGTACCCGCCCACTTCCCCCGCGACGACTGGGCACTGGCCGAGTTCGACGGACGCCCCCTGTACGAGCACGCGGACCCGCTACGGGCCGCCCACCCCGACTGGGGCACCCTCGAATTCGACTACGGCCGCCGCGAAGTCCGTAACTTCCTCGTCGCCAACGCCGTCTACTGGTGCGAGGAGTTCCACATCGACGGACTGCGCGTGGACGCCGTCGCCTCGATGCTGTACCTGGACTACTCGCGCGAGCCGGGCCAGTGGACACCCAACGAGCACGGCGGCCGGGAGAACCTCGACGCGGTCGCCTTCCT
>NZ_JBTLMO010000168.1:0-533 GCF_054462255.1 Streptomyces sp. SD15
TGGTTCAAACGCGCCGTCTTCTACGAGGTCCTGGTCCGCTCCTTCCAGGACAGCAACGGCGACGGCATCGGCGACCTCAAGGGCCTGACCGCCAAGCTGGACTATCTGCAATGGCTGGGCGTCGACTGCCTGTGGCTGCCGCCCTTCTTCAAGTCCCCGCTCCGCGACGGCGGCTACGACGTCTCCGACTACACCGCCGTCCTGCCCGAGTTCGGTGACCTCGCCGACTTCGTCGAGTTCGTCGACGCCGCCCACCAGCGCGGCATGCGCGTCATCATCGACTTCGTCATGAACCACACCAGCGACCAGCACCCGTGGTTCCAGGAGTCCCGCTCGAACCCCGACGGACCCTACGGCGACTACTACGTCTGGGCCGACGACGACAAGCAGTACCAGGACGCCCGCATCATCTTCGTCGACACCGAAGCCTCCAACTGGACCTTCGACCCGGTCCGCAAGCAGTACTACTGGCACCGCTTCTTCTCCCACCAACCGGACCTCAACTACGAGAACCCGGCCGTGCAGGAGGAGAT
>NZ_JBTLMO010000169.1:0-518 GCF_054462255.1 Streptomyces sp. SD15
GTGCCCGCACCCGGCGCCACCGGCGCCACGGTGGCAGTGAAACTCACCGACTGCCCCACCACCGACGGATCCGGCGACGAAACGACGGTGGTGCTGGTCCCGGCCGCGCTCACCGTCTGGGTGTCCGTGCCGGTCGAGGGGGCGAAGTTGCTGTCCCCACCGTAGGTGGCCGTCACCGTGAACGGGCTGCCCGTGGTGGTCGTGTAGGTGTGGGTCACCGTCGCGGTACCGCCGGCGACCGGCACCGTCACCGTCGCGCTGCCGTCACCGAAGTCGAAGGTGACCGTGCCCGTCGGCGTGCCCGCACCCGGCGCCACCGGCGCCACGGTCGCCGTGAAGCTCACCGACTGCCCCACCACCGACGGATCCGGCGACGAAACCACCGTGGTGCTGGTCCCAGCAGCGCTCACCGTCTGGGTGTCCGTGCCGGTCGAGGAGACGAAGTTGCTGTCACCGCCGTAGGAGGCGCTGATGGTGAACGGACTGCCGGTTGTCGTGGTGTAGGTGTGGGTCACCGT